>JALFAW010000067.1 GCA_022773305.1 Spirochaetia bacterium | reverse complement strand
AAACGCATTATAAAAAATATTTTCATAAAAGTTGGCGCGAGGGAGTGAGACACAGGGCAAAAAGACTTTTTTTGGGGCTGCCGCGAGAGCGGCATTATAATAGTTTCTATACCCCAAGAAACGTCTAGCGCATTATTGCGCGTTTTTGACCTGTGAATCACGACCGGGAGCCAGATATTACAACTAATCATTTTATAATGCGTTTGCCCTGAAAATTAAAGAACATTTTATTCAAAAAACTATTCATTTGTGATATAATATAGAAAAAAATGATTTCTGCCATTTAATTGGCTTTACATTTAATTAAAAAACAGGAGCATTACAAAATGAGTCAACTAACTATAAAATATTTTTCTAGATGCCTTCTCAGAAACATCACTTTTAATATGATTTTACCAAATGATTATGTAGACAAAGAAAATGAATATACAAAACGACCGCGCAAAACACTTATGATTCTTCATGGCTACACTGGAGATGCTGGAAACTGGGTTCCTGAAGAACTTGCAAACAAATATAATTTCGCCATCGTAATTCCAAACGGAGAAAACGGTTTCTGGCTTGACGGAATTTCCACTGGTCACAAATTTCAAACACTGATTGGCATCGAGATTATTGAATATTTACGCAAAAATTTTAATCTTGCAAAAAAATCAGAAGACACTTACATCATGGGATTTTCTATGGGTGGATTTGGTGCAATTCACACAGCATTAGCTTATCCTCAGACATTCGGAACAGCTATTGGACTTTCATTTGCCAACATCATCAACAAGATTTCAAAAATGAAACCAGGTGATCCAGACAGTCATGCAAATTACGAATACTATAGGGAATGTTTTGGCGATTTGGAAAAAGTAAAAGAAAGCGATAATAATCCCGAAATTCAAATCAAGAAACTTCTTGCAAAAGGTGAAAAATTACCAAAACTTTATTTAGCATGTGGAAAAGAAGACTTTTTGTTGGAAAATGACAGAGAATTTCACAAATTTCTTGAAGAAAACAACGTAAAACACGTTTATTGGGAAGCTCCTGGAAATCATAATCCCGAATTTTGGGATAAATGCGTGCAAAAATTCATCCCGGAAATTTTTTCTTAAATTTGATAAAACAATAACTTTAACACAATATTTTTAAGCAGGAAAAATAAATGAAAAAACTGATTTTAGGAAATGCCGCAGTCGCACGTGGGCTTTATGAAAGTGGCTGCGAAATCGTTTCCAGCTACCCTGGAACACCAAGTACAGAAATTACAGAAGAAGCAGCAAAATTTCAAGAAATTTATTGCGAATGGGCTCCAAACGAAAAAGTTGCCCTTGAAACAGCATTTGGTTCTGCTTTAGCAGGAAAACGTTCTTTTTGTGCAATGAAACATGTAGGTCTAAATGTTGCTGCAGACCCTCTTTACACAGCTAGTTATGCCGGAGTAAATGCAGGACTTGTGATTGCAGTTGCGGACGATCCTGGAATGCATTCTTCACAAAATGAACAAGATTCCCGACATCATGCAATTGCTTCTAAAATTCCGATGATTGAACCATCTGACAGTCAAGAAGCAATCGATTTTATGAAAATAGCTTTTGATATGTCAGAAAAATTCGATACACCTGTTTTATTCAGAATGTGCACAAGAATTTCACATTCACAAAGTATCGTGCAATTATCTTTACGCCAAAATCATCCACAAAAAAAATATGAAAAAAATATCCAGAAAAATGTAATGACACCAGCTAACGCAATAAGAAAACATCCAATAGTGGAAAAACGAAATAAAGATATTGCGCAATGGGCAGAATTCTCTGGTTTAAACAAAATCGAACTTTCACAGGACGGTTCATCAAAAGTTGGAATAATCACTTCATCTACAAGTTATCAATATGTTAAAGAAGTTTTTGGAAATTCCATAAACGTCCTGAAACTAGGGCTTGTAAATCCACTTCCAAAAAGTCAGATAAAAAATTTTGCACAAAATCTTGAAAAACTCATTATAATAGAAGAACTTGATCCGATTATCGAAGAATTTTGTAGAAGCCTTGATTTGCAAACAGAAATTCACGGAAAAGATATTCTTCCAATCTGCGGTGAATACTCACAAAATCTATTGAAGACAAAATTATCTGATTTATTATCAAAAGAATTTCCCCAGATAACAGATATTTCAAACTTAAAATCAGAAAATTTTTACAAAATCCCAGATTTACCAGTAAGACCGCCAATTATGTGCGCAGGTTGCCCTCATCGTGGCATTTTCTATGTACTTTCCAAACTCAAATTGAATGTAATGGGAGATATTGGCTGTTACACTTTGGGTGCTGCAGCTCCGCTTTTTGCAATGGATATGAACTTGTGTATGGGAGCTTCAGTTTCCAGTCTGCATGGTTGGAATAAAGCCAATAGTGAGAATGAAAATAAATCCGTTTGTGTAATTGGTGATTCAACGTTTGCACATTCTGGTATAACAGGACTTTCTTCAATCGCTTACAATAACTCCAATTCAACGGTAATTGTGCTGGATAATTCTATAACTGGCATGACAGGACATCAGCAAAATCCTACAACTGGAAAAAATCTGTATGGCGAGCCTGCAGCAAAAATCAATCTGGAAGCTTTGGCTAAAGCAATAGGCATAGAAAGAGTTCAAGTTGTTGACCCTTACAACCTTTCTGAATGTGAAACAATCATCAAACAAGAATTAGAAATAAAGCAACCTAGTTTAATAATCAGTCGTCGTCCATGTGCATTATTAAAAGAAGTAAAACCACAACCTCCATTAAAAGTTAATAAAGATAATTGCAAATCCTGCAAAATGTGTATGAAAATTGGCTGCCCCGCAATCAGCATTAAAGAAGGAAAAGCCCAAATTGATTCAACATTATGTGTAGGTTGTAAAGTCTGTACTCAAATGTGTAAGTTCGGAGCATTAGAACAATAAAAACAAATATAATAGGATTAATTATGAAAGAAAACGAAGTTCAAAATATTATGATAGTTGGAGTAGGTGGGCAAGGAGCTCTTTTGGCAAGTAAAACATTAGGTCAAGTTCTATTAGATGCTGGTTTTGATGTAAAAGTCAGCGAAATACACGGAATGAGTCAAAGAGGAGGTTCAGTAGTAACTTATGTTCGTTATGGTAAAAAAGTTTACTCCCCAATTATTGATAAAGGTGAAGCAGATTTTATAGTAAGTTTTGAACTACTAGAAGCAGCCCGTTATACAGAATTTCTCAAAAAGAATGGAAAAATAGTTGTTAATACACAACAAATTGATCCAATGCCAGTAATCACAGGTGCCACAAAATATCCAGACAATTTAGTTCAAAAAATGCAAGATGGAGGTTTCACAGTAGATTCTTTAGATTGTCTTTCACTTGCAAAACAAGCAGGAACAGAAAAAGCCGTAAACGTAGTTCTTTTGGGCAGACTTTCAAAATATCTTGATTTTTCTCCAGAAATGTGGATATCCGCACTTGAAAAACAAGTCAAACCACAATTCTTTGAGATGAACAAAAAGGCATTCGCTTTAGGCAGAGAATAGCCTAACAATCACAAAATCAAACTCAAGAAAACTTACAAAAACCTTTTGAGTTTGATTGCCCCCTCAGGACAAATCTCATGACAACAAAAACAATGTAGACATTTTGATTTATCCAAAAGCATAGCAGTATTGTCACGTCCATCCATAGAAATAATTTTCGCTGGACAAATCTTCTTGCATCGTCCACATTTTTTACATTTTTTCCACAAAATAAATGGAGTCTTCACAAAAATCTTATTTGCTAAAAAATTCACAACTGACGGAACCATTTTTTGCAGTGTTGGAGAAGGTTCCTTGACAATCTTAAAATGTTCACATCTACAATCACTCTCTTTTTCACCCAGCACACAAATTTCATCAGGAGAATCAAGCCAAATATGACGGTTCAAAGCCTCTTCAAGATTTGTAATAGAATGAGGATTATACCCAACAAGAGATGCACATTTCCAATCCAAAGCTAGTATATTATCAGACGCAGCAAGAAATCCAAGTTGAACAGGATCCCCACCACCAGGACCACCAGGACCTTCCATTCCCACAATCGCATCCATAATTGCATAAGAAGGTTTTGCTGCCAAATTTAAATCAGTTAAAAAAGCAGCAAAATCAGATTTCTTTGGAAAACGGTAATGCATTTCAGCCTTTTCAAGTCCAACCATCAACCCAAAAAGATTTTTCATAACACCAGTATATGCCATAAGTTGATGACTTTTAAGTTTAGCAACCGAAACGACCATATCAACATTACAAAAATCTTTTGCAAAATTAAACTGCTTTACAATTTTTCCATCAGGACATTCCACCACAGCACATTCTTTAAAATCAAGCCATAAACCACCATTTTGCACAACCATATCAAACATACCAGTAGCCTTAGCAGCATTTGTAGAATTTGCAATAGCAGGAGATTCCCCAACAAAAACATGAGCACCAAGTTCTACAAAAGCCTTTACAACAGCACCAACCACTATAGGATGCGTACACACAGCAAATTCAGGCTTTTTCGGATACAAAATATTTGGTTTTAAGAGGACTTTTTTTCCACATACATTTCCAGGCGGTACAAGTTCAAAAAGCTTCTTTACACTTGAAAACACCATTTCAAAATCATAATCGCTACATTTTGCAAGAGCCACGTTTTTAGTCATAATAAAAATCCGTTAACAAAACTGTTTTAAAACAGAATGATAGATTTCAAGACCTTCATCAATCTCTTTATCAGAAATATTCAGTGGCGGCAAAAATCTTACAACATCATTTCCAGCCACAGTAGTACAAAGACCTTTTTCCAAACAATGAACTTCTACATCAAAAGGTTTCACCTCAGACACAAGTTGAGTTCCAATCATAAGACCTTTACCACGAACCTCTTTAATAATCGGCAAGTTCCATTCAGAAATCACAGAACGAATATAATCTCCAGCCTGATTAACCCTGTTTAAAAAATCCCAATCAGAAACAGTTTTCACAACCACCTTTCCAGCAGCACAAGCCAGAGGATTTCCACCAAAAGTAGACTGATGGTCACCAGCAGAAAAAACATCAGCAGCCTTGCCACGCATCAAACAAGCTCCCATCGGAATACCACCAGCAATTCCCTTTGCCAAAGTCACAACTTCAGGTTCAATGCCCAACCAATCACTTGCCAAAAAAGTTCCAGTTCTACCAATGCCCGTCTGCACTTCATCACACATAACAATTGCGCCAGCTTTTCTAGCAGCTTCAGCCGCAGCTTTAGCCCATTTTTCATCAATAATATTTACGCCACCTTCACCTTGAATGCATTCCAAAAACAAAGCAGCAGTAGAATCATCAAAAGCATTGTCCAAAGAATCAAAATCATTAGCCCTAATAGTTTTAAAACCTTCAACATAAGGTCCAAAACATTCAGGATGAAATTTGTCTTGCCCAGTCGCAGTCAAAGTCGCCATAGTCCTTCCATGAAAAGATGACTCTAGCGTAACAATAGTTTTTCTTTTTTCCCCACCATTCAAAAAACCATATTTTCTTGCAAGTTTTATAGCAGCTTCATTTGCTTCAGCACCAGAATTTCCAAAAAATCCCCTCTCAAAATTCGTTACCTTCAAAAGTTCATCAGCAAAAGCAAGCCCCACATCAGAAAAATAATAATTTGAAATATGAATCTGTTTTTTAGCCTGCCTGCTCACTGCATTTACAAGTGGTTTATAATTATGCCCAAGACAATTCACTCCAATTCCAGCAATAAAATCAATATATTTTTTACCGTTCGAATCCCACATTGTAGCACCTTTTGCCTTTTCAAATGTTACATCAAACGAACCGTAATTATTCAAAATTTTCCTTTCCATAAAAAACCTCATATTTTATATTATATAATAGTCATTTGGGCGCCCGGGCGGCTGTTCCGCAGCTCGCTAACGCTCGGCCTCCTCACTACGCTTCACTACGTTGCGCTCCGTTGTGGTGGCTCACGCTTCGCGTGCCTGCTCCATAGCCTGGCGCTTACTCGTACAAAAAAAAATTAGAACAACCCAGAAATAACACCATTATCATCAACGTCAATTTCCAATGCCGCCGGAGATTTTGGAAGACCTGGCATCGTCATAATATCACCTGCAAGAGCAACAACAAACCCCGCTCCAGCATAAAGTTGCACATCTTTGATAGGAAAAATAAAATCTTTTGGTGCACAAAGCATTTTAGGATCATGACTAATCGAATTTTGCGTTTTTGCAATACAAATCGGAAGATTTTTGTAACCATTATCTTCAAAAGATTTAAGTTTTTTCAATGCTGTACTATCAAATTCAACATCTTTTGCACGGTAAATTTCTTTAGCAATAGTACGGATTTTTTCTGTCAAAGGCAATTCAATATCATATAAAGGATGAAAATTGGCATTACCTTTTTCTACAGTTTCAACTACTTTTTGAGCAAGTTCTTTTGTTCCTTCACTACCTTTTCCCCAACCTTCAGAAAGAATAGCCTCTGTTCCAGTTTTTCTACAAAGTTCCTGTAAAAGATTGATTTCTTCATCGGAATCAGTAATAAATTTATTCACAGCAACAATCGCAGGAAGTCCAAATTTTCCAATATTTTCAATATGGACTTTCAGATTCTCAAAACCTTTTTCCAAAGCTTTACAATTTGGTAAAGACAAATCAGCTTTTGCAACACCACCATGCATTTTCAAAGCACGAATAGTAGCCACAATCACTACAGCATCTGGTTTAAGTCCTTGGGTACGACATTTAATATCCAGAAATTTTTCAGCTCCCAAATCAGCAGCAAAACCTGCTTCAGTCACCACATAATCACCAGTTGCAAGGGCGCAAAGAGTTGCATTGATAGAATTACAGCCATGCGCAATGTTTGCAAAAGGACCACCATGCACAAAAGCAGGATTTTTTTCGAGAGTCTGCACTAGATTTGGCTTGATTACATCTTTTAGAAGGGCAGCGATTGCTCCAGTACACTTAAGTTGGCCAAAAGTAATATTCTGTTTTGCATAATTCTGAGCAATCACGATATTGTCAATTCTCTTTTTTAAATCAGAAATCGTTTTTGAAAGACAAACAATCGCCATAATCTCAGAAGCAACAGCAATTGTAAAATGATCTTCGCGAGGCACACCTTGCATTCTGCCACCAAGACCAATTGTGATATTTCGAAGAGCACGGTCATTTAAATCGACACAACGTTTCCATGAAATTGTTCGCGGATCAATATTCAATTCGTTTCCCTGCTGTAAATGATTATCAATTAAAGCAGAAATCAAATTATTTGCAATAGAAATAGCGTGAATATCTCCTGTAAAATGAAGATTTATATCTTCCATTGGAACAATTTGAGCATAACCACCGCCACACGCTCCACCTTTTACACCAAAACAAGGTCCTAAACTTGGCTCACGCAGAGCCACAACTGTTTTCTTACCAATCTTGTTTAAACCATCAGAAAGACCAATAGAAACAGTAGATTTTCCTTCCCCCGCTGCAGTTGGAGTAATTGCCGTTACTAAAATCAATTTGCCAGGATTTTTCTCTGCTTTTTCCTGTAAAATTTTGAGTTCGTTAAAAGAAATTTTGGCTTTGTAATTTCCGTAAAGCTCCAGATTTTCCGAAGAAATATCAATTTTTTTTGCAATATTTACAATAGGTTCCATCACATTTTTTTGAGCAATTTCAATATCAGTCATAAATTTCTCCTATTCCCCCACTCATTAGTGGTAGTGACGCATACAGACGTCTTATTCCAAGTTTTTTAAGTCAAAGACAAAAATTAATAAGTCTCATTTACTAAACACTAAATACAAAAAGATTTTACCTTAAAATTAGGAAATAATCAAATAGATGAACACGCTCTTAGGTCTGTCCCTTTTTCCACTTAATCCCTTTTTTTGAAATTGGGGACAGACCTTAATTAAAAAGGGGGACAGACCTTAATTTTTTTCATGATTTATCCCTGAAAACAAGGTCTGTCCCTGTTTTCTTACAAACAAGGTTTGTCCCCAGGGCAAACGCATTATAAAAAATATTTTCATAAAAGTTGGCGCGAGGGAGTGAGACACAGGGCAAAAAGACTTTTTTTGGGGCTGCCGCGAGAGCGGCATTATAATAGTTTCTATACCCCAAAAAACGTCTAGCGC
>JALFAW010000044.1 GCA_022773305.1 Spirochaetia bacterium | reverse complement strand
CAAAGAATCAGTTTTCTTGTTTTTATGTAGAAATGATTTAATTAATTTTGGAGTACAGATGAAAAAATCAAGCATACAGAAAAATAATTGAAAAGGAATAAAAGAAGATAGAGTTTTATAATTTGGAATGCATAAAATGATAAAAGATGGAATGATAATAAATATAATCCTAGAATAAAGAGCTTTTTTTGATATCCTAATCTTTAAATAGGAAAGCATAAAAGAATTTGCAAAAAATACTGTAACTTGAGCACTTATGTTTAAACAAATTTTAATTACCAGAAAATAAGGAATAAATGAAGGTATTGCCCATGAAATTTCAGAAATGCAAAATGGAATTAAAAAGAAAGAAGTAAATAAACTTAGTAATGAATAATACAAATAAACATGAGTATGTGTATTTTTGCGTAAAACAAAATATAATAGAAGATAAAGAACGAAAATAAGAATCATTATTGTCATAAATGCAATTGTTATCTTTGCATTAAAAAAAGTGTGTCGTTCGGAAAGTGTAAAAACATCCTGTTGTTCGCCAATAAAAACTGTGTTCGAAATCATTCCTAATGGTCCTGGCCACACTTGAATGTAAATAGTATTATTCCCTTCATAATTTATAATAGGTTTTGGGAACATAAAAAAATGAGAAACAGTTCCACAGCTTATTTCATGTGGTGGTATGGAACCATATTTTCTAATAGAATTTCCGTTGCACCATAACCACGAAGATGATTGTAATTGAGAAATATAAAGAGCTATTGTTTTGTCTTTGAACTCAGTGTCAGGAACAAAATCAATTTTGAGCCATAGAAGATTATTTGGATTTTTTAATGCTCTATTTAGATTTGAGCGATACTCCCTTTTTAGTTCAGTAAAATTTGCACTGTTTTGCATAACATAACCAATACTGGCATCTACTGGTGTTTCAAGAAAAAAAATGTTATTTGAAACATCTTGTCTGTGAAAAACTGGTTTATGTTTTTTGCATGAAAATAAAGTAAAAAAAGAGAGAAATAAAATTGTTATGTTAATCTGTTTACGGTTTATTAACATATTATACATTCTATCACGTTATTACGAAATTGTATATTTTTTTTTAATAACAGGAAAAAAAATGTTGGAGAATAATTTATATTTTAGGTTCAATTTCGAGTATTAAATTTACAAACCGTGGCAAGGATTGTAAGGGCTGGCTAAGCCAGTTTCGAAGCGTAGCGAAGGAATGAAGGTAGCACGAAGTGCGTACGTAACCCTGAAAAGTGCGAATTTGCTATGCAAACTCGGGACGAGAAAATGCTATGCATTTCTCGCTTTTTTTGCGAAGCAAAAAGTCACCCTAAAAATGAAAAATTCAAAACTAGACATTTGTACATTTTATTTTTTACGAGAATCTTTTTTGTATAAAGATGCATTTCCGCTTTTTCTGGAAGAAGAACGTTCTGTCTGATTGTGGACGTTTGTCTTTTTTCCTTTGAAATTTGAACGGTCTTTTTCTGATTTTCTTGAAAAATCATCCTGCTGTGAATGTAACGAATGGCTGCGTTTTTTTGAATTATATTTTGAATGTCTGTCAGAATTTCTTTCAAAATCAAGAGAATCTAATTTTCGTGAACCAGATTTTCTTGAACCACGACCTTCTTCTTTGGAATCAAGATGCATGTGCGGAATTTTGTGATTTGATTTTGATAGTTCAATTGCCTTCTTTGCAGATGTAACTGGAAGACTTACAAGTGAAAATTGTTGAGCAACATCAATATCGTCTACCATGCGTCCAGGAATGTGTAAAAGGTCACTGAAGAATGAAGCTATTTCTTTAGCACGATAACCGTCTTTTTTTCCAAGCGAAATGAAAATGCGAAGCTGGTCGCCTTTAGGACCATAATCTTTTGTGGAAACTTTTCCGTAATGTTTTGGACTAAGTTTTTCTCCGTAAAAGATGGAAAGAAGAGCAGAAACTACATCCTGAGGATTTTGATTTTGACATAAATCTTCAGCGAGTATTTTGTATTTTTCATCAAAAGGAACCAGTTTCTGTACAAACTCTGTATTTTGATTTTGAAAAGACTGGTTGATTTCATCTTCAGTATGAAGGACTTCTTCATCAGTTGTAGTTTCATTTTGACAGGTTTCATTTTGAATGGAAGTGAGCTTTTCATTCTGCGAAGAAGTATCTTTTTGAACTTGTGGTTTTGTAAAATCATCTTCTTCCTGCAATCTGGTTTCAAAAAGTTTTGATTTTAATTCTTCCATCAACCTTTTTTCTTTGATTTTTAAAACTTCATGAATACTTGGAATTTTTCCTTCTTTCAATTCGCTTTTTGTAGCTTTTAAAATATTTTTTGTAAGAAAGCTAAGTTTTCGACGTTCTTCTGGGCGTACAAAGGTAACGGCAATTCCAGTGGTTCCTGCACGACCTGTTCGTCCGATCCTGTGAACGTAAGTTGCAGTATCAAATGGAAGAGAGTAGTTTACAACGTGACTTAATCCAGTAATATCAATTCCACGTGCAGCTACGTCAGTTGCGACGAGAATACGAGTTTTTTTGAGGCGGAAACGTTCAAGCACTTTTTCACGTTGATTTTGCATAATGTCACCGTGAAGGGCAGCTGCTTCATATCCTTTTAAATCGAGTTCGCGTGTAACTCTATCGGCGTCAGATTTTGTCATTGTAAAAACAAGACCATAAAAATCTGGAGACATATCGATAAGGCGCACAAGAGCTTCGATTTTTTCACTTTCTTTTACCATCCAATACTGTTGATCAATCAAAAGTGCTTCATCAATTACTTTTTCTTCCTGAATGATATCGTATTCGCCCATAAATTCGCCGGCAATTTTTAAAATAGGCTGTGGCATTGTTGCACTGAACAAAAGAATGCGACAATCTGGATTCGCATGGCGGAAAATTTCTTCAATATCATCGATGAAACCCATGTCAAGCATTTCATCGCCTTCATCAAGAATAAAATATTTAATTTTTGAAAGATCAAGTGTTTTTCTTTCAAGATGATCTTTTATGCGTCCAGGAGTTCCAACTACAATTTCCGCACCACGTTTTAAATCTTTGATTTGAGTTGCATAAGAAGCTCCGCCGTAAAGGACTGTTGTGCGTGGAATGTTATTGTCTGCAAATGATTGCATTTCTGTGCAAGTTTGAACGGCAAGTTCTCGTGTAGGTTCTAGAATCAGTGCTTGAACTTTATCACTTTTCTCACGAATATTTTGAATGATTGGAAGTCCAAATGCGGCAGTTTTTCCTGTTCCTGTGCGTGCTTTTGCAATAAGATTTGTGTCGCCAGTAAGTAAACGTGGAATGGCAAGTACTTGAATTGGAGAAGGTGTAACAAATCCTTTTTTTGCTACAGCTTTTAATGTATATTCGTCTAATCCTAAATCTTCAAAAGTTACATTTTCTGATACATTTTCTTCTGTTGTTGTTTCATTTGTGTTTTCGATTTCAACATTTTGTTCTGATTGTTCTTCAATTTGTTCTAAAATTTCTTCATTTTTTTCATCAATATTCATAACTGATAACTATAAACGAAAATCAATTTAATTGCAATTATGTAAAAGAATGTAAAGAAATGGCAAAGTATTACAAAGATTGCGGAAAAAGAATTAATGTGGATATGAATAAAAAGAACTCTTAGCTTTTGTAGATTGAATTTGCTTTGTGGTGTTATCTTTTGTAATAATAAAGGGGACAGACCTATTTAGTTTTGATGTAGAAAGGTCTGTCCCCGATTGCTATGCTGAGATTAATCAAGGTCTGTCCCCGATTTAGTAATTGTTAGAAAAACAAAACATAAGGTCTGTCCCCTGTTTTTACAGCATGTTTGCTGAATGCTGGAGTTTGTCTAAGTTGATATTTAAATCAGGGACAGACCTCAGTTAATATTTTGTGGGCAAATTAAAATGGGGGACAGACTTAGTTTTGTTTAAACGGGGTAAGACCTTGTTTTTAAACAGTTATTGCAAAGTCCGCGGCTCGTGTAAACAAAACACGCTGTGAAGTTTAAGTGTTCAGCACAAGTCAGTTCGCCAGTTGACTATTTGGTTTGCAGGGTTTTAAACTGCACAGCGCACCGAGGCTGGAGCTGCCGCCACAGGCGGGCCACTGGCTCATTTGTGACAGAATTTTTTTTGCGAGTTTTGGCACGTGAAAAAAAGGACAGACATTAGTATTTTTTTTTCAAGGTCTGTCCCTTTTTTATCTTTTTATAACTGATTTTGACAAAACTCGTATTCTTGTTAACTGACTTTGTATTGCTTTGAGATTTTTGGTATGAGCCAGGGCTGAGCGGATAGCGAACAGCGGAAGGCGAATGACTAACTACACTTTGCTGAAAAAAAGTAGGTCTGTCCCTTTTTTATGTATTAAGTTTTTGTCTTCCACAAATCTGTTTTTTTCATTATAATTTATCTATGGAACGTTCGAAAATTGTTGTTTTAGATTTTGGAAGTCAGTATGCGCATCTTATTGCAAAACGCTTCCGCATGTTAGGTTATTATTCTGAAATTGCGCTTCCTTCTACAAGTTTGGAAGTGTTTGAAAACTGTA
>JALFAW010000296.1 GCA_022773305.1 Spirochaetia bacterium | reverse complement strand
TCGCTCAAAACAAGTGCAGTTAATTGGTCGCTTACAAATCCTTTTGCTTCAAAAAAAAGATCACCTGAACATTTTTCATCAGTATCACGACCTGTAGATTTTAAGAAATTCTGCCAATATTCGTCCAAAACTGTCATTTTTCCACCTCTCAAATTACATTTATTATTTTTTTTATTATGGTTTTTATTTACTTTTTCATTTTTTTTTCAAAATCAAAAGAATGAAGGAAATAATAAAAAAAACAGAAGGAATTAATATACACAAAAAAATGGAGAGGGGAATACCAAAAACTTGAATTTTTGAAACTGTCAAAACTCCAAGTTTTATCAAAAGTTTATATACTATTACAGCATAGCCAGACAGAATGCCAAAAATTAAAGTCATACTTGCAAAATCCCTTGTTTTTGACATTAAAAGGATTGCCAAAAATGAAACAATTCCTCCGAGAATCAATTTTATGATAAATAATGAAATTTCGTAATCCATATAATTATTTTCGTCAGTTACAAGTGAAAAGGTGAGTTTTTTAGTACTGTAAATACGCCTTTGTCAGCTCCAAAAGGAACGATTGATTTTTCTGAATATGATGGATTAATGGCAATTCCAAGTTTCAGGCAGTGAAGTACAAAGTCATCATATTTTTCTGCATCTACTTTTGGAAAAAGGTAAGGACCTTTTCGTTCCCAATATTTTGTTAAAACTGTATCGTAAATGAACCAGTCTTTTTCCTGGCGCAGTGGCAGTTGTGCGATTAGATTATGAATGCTTCTTGTGATTGCTGTTTGGAGTGAAAAGGGGAGTGTGATTTTTCTGCTCAAAACTGATGATAAAGAAGCAAGACGAACTTCATCTTCAGCTGTGTTCTGAACCTGGAAAAAATGCGATTTTACTGCCAGAAGATAAATTGAATCTGTCCAGGGTAAAGGAGGTGCGATTATAACTGCATCAGCGTCAAAACATTTTTGTTCATTTTCATTCCATGGAGAATAAAAAGAAGTATTCCCCTGAGAAATTGATAAACCTGCTTTAAGCGCGTCCATTTTATGTGCAAAACAAATCACTTTACGCTCTGAATTCAAAAGTTTTGATACAGCTTTTTCCAGGCGGCTTTTGTCTTCACACAAGAAACTTCCCATTTGACCTCTGGAAATAACATTTTTAAAATGAGTGAATGCACTATCTCCATGCCAGCCAAGAATAGCGCGTCCGTTTTCCTGATAACAATCGGTAATGCGCACCCCTTTTTTTGTGTAAAGGAAGCAGTTTCTCGCTCGTGTAACAGGACCGTATAAATCATAAAGTTTTGTAAAAAAAATTTCTTTATTCATAATTCATCTTTTTTTTGTCTGAATTTGACAGACATAATATCAATTTTTATTATCTTTTGTAATCAAAATTTCTCCGTCTGTACCAATTTTTGCAATTGCTTTTCCGCCTTTTGCCAGTGAACCAAACAGAACTTCGTCCACAAGTTTGTCGGCAATCTCATTTTCTATTGTTCTGGCAATATTTCTGGCTCCAAACTCTTTTGAATATCCTTTTTTTGATAAAAAATCTATGCATTCAGAAGAAACTTCAAGCGAAACTTTTTTTTGCAAAAGCCGTTTCGAAAGATTTGAAATTTCTTTCTGGCAAACACGTTTTGCAATTTCAAAATCAAGATAATTAAAAGGAATTACAGAATCAAGTCGATTTCTGAATTCCGGAGGAAATGTTTTGTTCACAGCTTCATTCAAAGATGCTTCAACATTTTTCAATTCATCTGAACCAAAACCGATGTTTCCTTTTTCCAAATCTCTAGCTCCTGCATTACTTGTCATAATTATGATGCAGGAACGGAAATCTGCCTTGCGCCCCTGATTGTCTGTAAGCTGACCGTAATCCATCACCTGCAGAAGTACATTATAAATATCTTGATGAGCTTTTTCTATTTCATCAAATAATACAATACTGTTTGGATTTTTTCGAACTTCTTTTACAAGAATTCCGCCTTCTTCAAACCCTACGTAACCAGGAGGCGAACCAACAAGACGGCTGACAGAATGTTTTTCCTGATATTCGCTCATGTCATAGCGCAAAAGTGGCATTTTTAGTATTTTTGCAAGTGAACGGGCAAGTTCAGTTTTACCACAACCAGTCGGTCCAACAAAAAGGAAAATGGCTTCTGGTTTATCTGGATTTCTAAACCCAACTCTTGCGCGTTTTACAGCCTTGGAAAGTTTTTTTACTGCATCGTTCTGGCCAAAAATATCGTTTTCAAGATTTTCTTCAAGTTTTTGTAAAAGAGTTTTTTCATCATTTTTTATGGAGTCAATTGGTAACTGTGTGATTTTAGCCGTGACTTTTTTGATAATGTCTTTGGTCACAACTGCTGTTTTTTGTGCAGATTTATTATCGCTGTCTAGTTTGATTTTATTTTTTCCAGTGAAACCGCCTGCATTTTGAATGAAAACGTAGGAACCAGACTCATCGATTATGTCAATTGCTTTATCTGGAAGTTTTCGTTCCGGTAGGTAACGAATGGAAAGATTCACAGCTTCCTCGATTGAGCCTTTTGCGTAGCGAACGTTGTGATGTTTTTCAAAGTTTGGAATCAAACCTTCAATTATTTTTACAGTTTCTTCAGCGGATGGTTCAACAATATCAACTTTTTGGAAACGACGAGAAAGTGCCTTGTCTTTTTCAAAAATGCTGGAGAATTCTTCATAAGTTGTCGAACCAATCAGTTTTATTTTGCCGTTTGTCAGATATGGCTTGAGAATGTTTGCTGCATCCATTTGATTTGAACCGTTTGTGCCAGCTCCAATAATCATGTGGATTTCATCAATAAATAAAATTGCTTTCTTTCCATCTTTTTGATTGACAATTTCATCGAGAATGCTTGTGAGGCGTTCTTCAAAATCTCCACGAAATTTAGAACCAGCAAGAAGAACTCCCAAATCCAGAGAGTAGATAGAATAATTTTGGAGAATGGAAGGTACCTGTTTGTTTACAATTCTCTGTGCAAGTCCCTGAACGATTGCTGTTTTTCCAACTCCAGCATCACCTACAAGCAGAGGATTATTTTTTGAACGTCTGCATAAAATCTGGAGAGTGCGTTCTATCTCATTTTCCCTGCCAATTAAAACATCATATTCATGCTTATCAGCTTTTGCTGTCATGTTTTCAGCAAAACGTTTAAGTCCGCCAGTGTTGTTTGTCATCATGTTTTCCATGATGTTTTGTTGATTTTGAAACTGGGAACTATTGAATTCATCTGAAGAATTTATTGTCTTCTCAATTTTTTCTACACGCGAAGTAAGTCTATATTGTGTAATAGACGCAAAAAGATTATCTTTGCTTACACCACTTGCTTGAAGACAATATGCTGAAAAACTATTTTTATTATGATACATGCTCAAAAGAATATCCAGCATATCAATTACTTCAGCATTTGTGGCTGCACAATTAAATAAAGTGTGACTCATCAATTCGCGAAAAGCAGAAGAATCGATTGGGGCTTCAATTAATTTTTGTTTTTTATTTTCTTGAGAAACAACTGGAATTTTTGTCACAATATAATTATTCAGCTCAATTTTCAGAAAATCTAAATTCGCACCGCATTTTTTTAAAAAATTTGCAATAAATTCTTTCTTGACAGCTACAGACAAAATATGCTCAGGAGTGAAAAAAAGATGATTTAAATCTTCAGCAATAAATCTTGCTTCGAGCATTATTTTTCCCAAAAGAGGACTTGTTCTAAACTGTCGTACATTTGTACTTTTATTTTTATTATCAGAATTACTCAACTTCAACCCTTAACGGAAAACCGTTTTTTCTTGCAATACTTTTTGTTACATCAGAAAGAGAAACGGCAATGTCATAAGTGTAAATACCAACAACAGATGAGCCATTTTCGTGAACATTCATCATTAACTTTTCAGCTTCCGCTTTTGTTTTGTTAAAAATGCACATTAGTACTTCTACTACAAAATCCATAGTTGTAGAATCGTCATTATAAAAAACAACTTTCATCTCTGGTGGCTGCATAAGTTCAGCTTTTTCCATAAAACCACTATTTTCAAGATTCTCTTTTAACGAATTATCCATATTTTTACTATAGCACAAAACACACTTTTTGTCTTATAATCTTAAGATATGGCTATGAAAAAAATTAAACTAAATTTTGTATTCGACGCACCTGTGACAATCAGTTTTTGTTTGATTTCAGTGATTTTGTTTGTGTTAAATCAGTTTGTTTTCAAAGGTACTTTGGATGGTATGATTTTATCATCTCCAACGACAGTTGCTGGATCTGTTCCATTTGTTGTTTCAAATCCTGCATCATATTTTCGTCTTTTTTTGTATGCTTTTAGTGCTCAAAATTGGCTTTTATTATTCACAAACTTGATGTTTTTACTGATGCTTGGACCGTCACAAGAAGAACGCTATGGTTCTGTTGTCATTGGAATAATGATTGGAGTTTCCATTCTTTTTTCAGGTGTCTTGAATGCATGTTTTTGTGAAACGAGTTTGAAAGGCTGTAATTGTGTGGTTTTCATGATGATTTTTTTAAACTCATTTATGTCGTTTTCCAAAAAGAAAATTCCTGCAAGTTTTGTTATTATTTTTATCTTCTATATAATAAAAGAAATTTTGCAGGTATCAGACAAAAAACTTTCCGGCATTGTTGGTTTGATTATCTGTATTGCAGGAGGATTGTGTGGAAGTCTTTTTGCATTTTTGACTTCACCAAAGGCTCGTGCTGAAAAAAAATCAGAAAAAAATTCCAAGCCAATTAAATCTATGACGGCGGAAGAAAAAACTGCTTTTTTAGAAGAATTGGATAGTCAAAGCCCAAGAAATAATTCTAAAAAAGCAAAAAAATCTGATTCTGATGATGATACAACGGTGATTGGAACTATCAAATTTTAATATTAAAAAAAAATCCTACACGCGGAATAAAATCATCAGAAAAATTGATTCTATGGCATGCAGGATTTTTTTATGCGGAGTTAATTATTTTCCGCAATTACTTTCTTTCCTAAAAAATTTAGTTGTATATTGCTCGGACACGATTTACTGTATCACATGCTGAAAGCTTTTCTATAATATCTTCTGTAACTTTTCCGTCAACATCAATAATGTTATAAGCAACATCACCGCGAGCTTGATTAATAAACGAAGAAATGTTGAGTTTTGCTTCGCCAAGAATTGTAGTGAATTTAGAAATTGTGTCAGGAATATTTTTGTGACTGATGCAAAGACGAGTTCCGCCATTTGGAATTGGATTGTCTGTAACAGTTTTTGGGAAATTTACAGAGTTTACAATGTTTCCTTTTTCCAGGAAGTCTTTGAGTTGTTTTGAAGCCATAACAGCACAGTTATCTTCTGCTTCAGGAGTAGATGCACCAAGATGAGGCATTACGATAATATTTGGCTGATTCAAAAGTTCTTCTGCAGCAAAGTCTGTTACCATGCATGCAACTTTTCCAGATTTGATAGCATCAAGAACATCTGCATTGTTTACAAGACCACCTCTTGCAATATTTATGATTCTAACTCCGTTTTTCATGTTTTTAATTGCCGAAGCATTAATCATGCCTTTTGTGTCATTTGTCTGAGGAACATGAATTGTGATGTAGTCAGATTTTGCAAAAACAGTATCGAGAGTTTCAGCAATTTTTACGTTGTGATCAAGATTTAATGCTGCCTGCACAGAAAGATATGGATCATAACCAATTACTTCCATTCCAAACTTCAAAGCAAGGTTTGCAACCATATAACCGATTGCTCCAAGTCCGATAACACCAAGAGTTTTTCCTTTCAGTTCAGGTCCAACAAATTGAGATTTTCCTTTTTCTGCCAAATCAGGAATTTCATCTCCTTTTCCTGCAAGTGCGTTTGCCCATTTATTTGCATCCACAACAGGACGGCTTGCCAGTAAAAGAGAAAGCATTACAAGCTCTTTAACAGCATTTGCGTTTGCTCCAGGAGTATTGAAAACAACAACACCTTTTTCTGTAAGTTCAGGAATCGGAATGTTGTTTGTTCCAGCGCCAGCACGTGCAACAGCTTTTGTGTTGTCAGAAATACTCATTTCGTGCATATCAGCAGAACGCACAAGAATTGCATCCGGATTGTTGATATCAGTTGCAACTTCATAATTATCACGGTCCAATTGATTAAGACCAACAGCAGCAATTTTATTTAAAGTTTGAATTTTAAAAGACATATTTTCTCCAGTTGATTAACAGATTTACAATGTAAGTTTTTTTTTGTTGGGTGGCTTAACAGGCTATTCGGGGTTCCGCTATCGCTCCAGCCGCTTCCCTCGCTTCGCTCAGTCCAGTGGCCGCTTCGCGCCCCTACTATCCTTGCCACGTTTTACAACTTTTACATCAAACCACCCAATTAAAATTTTAGTTTTCTGCGGCAAATTTTTTCATAAATTCTACAAGTGCTTTTACACCTTCCAGACTCATTGCATTGTAGATAGAAGCACGCATTCCTCCCACAAGTCTGTGTCCTTTAAGATTTACAAAACCGGCAGAAGCAGCTTCTTTTACAAATTTATCATTGATTGCTTTTTCTTTTGCAACACTTTCTTCATCAGTTGCTCCAGTTGAATATTTTGTAAGGAATGGAACATTCATCAAAGAACGGCTTCCTTTTTCAGTTGTTGCACGGAAGAAATCGCTGGAATCAAGGTAATCATACAAATAATCAGCCTTTTCTTGATTTCGTTTGAGCATTCCGTCAGCACCACCATTTTTTTCAATCCAATGAAGAACTTTATCAAGTACATAAATTGTGTAGCAAGGTGGAGTGTTGTACATAGAATCATTTTCAGCGTGAGTTTTGTAGCAAAGCATTGTTGGAGTGCCAGGACGACAGTTTTCAAGGTCGCAAATCAAATCTTCACGAATGATTACAAGTGTAACTCCTGCCGGAGCAAGATTCTTTTGAGCACCAGCAAAAAGAAGTCCAAACTTGCTAACATCAAGAGGTTCAGAAAGAACACAAGATGAAATATCAGCAACCAAAGGAATGTCCCCTGTTTCCGGGATGTATTCATAATGAGTACCCATGATTGTGTTGTTAAAGCAGATGTAAGCATAATCATAATCACCTTCGATTTTTTCAACACGAGGGATATATGAATAATTTTTATCTTTACTAGAAGCGATTACATCAACTTCAACTCCAAGATGTTTTGCTTCTGCAGCAGCTTTTTTTGCCCAAACGCCAGTTTCAATATAAGCAGCTTTTCCTTTTTTGTTACCAAGATTCTGAGCAACCATTGCAAATTGTGTAGAACCGCCACCTTGAAGGAACAAAACTTTGTAATTTTCAGGAACATTCATAAGTTTTCGAACCATAGCTTCTGCATCAGCGATAATAGGCTCGAATGCTTTTGAACGGTGGCTCATTTCCATTACAGACTGACCTGTTCCATTGTAATCAAGCATTTCTGCGGCACATTCATTTAAAACTTCTTCTGGTAAACAAGAAGGACCAGCACTAAAATTGTAAACTCTAGACATTTAAAACCTCACATTTTCCAGTAATGATTACTGAAATATTTATTTACAAAAGCAAATTTAAAGCCGTAATAATAGAAAGATTTTCGACTTTTACATTTTGTGGAACTTTTAGCAGAACATTTGTCATGTTCACAATTCCACTTATACCAGCTTTTATCAATCTGTTTGCCATTGTTTGCGCATCTTTATCTGCAACTGTCAAAATGGCAAAATTGATTTTTTCACGTTTTATCACAAAATCCATTTCAGATGTAGGATAAAGTGGAAACGTAGAACGCAGAATTTCGACACGGTTTACATTTGAATCAAAACCGGCACAAATTTCAAAAACAGAATTATCAAAAAGATTTTGATCAAGAAGGGAAGCTCCAAGCCTGCCAAGTCCGGCAATACAAACCTTTTTAAAGATGCCTTCAGCAGAACCAGAACCCACAACGGCAGTTGAACTGTCAGAAGTGTAAGCAACATTGCTTTCTTTTTTGGATAGCATAAAAGTATCTTTCTTAAAGGATATGTTCAAAGCACTTTTTATAACTTGTTCAAGTTCTTCTATATAATATCCGTTAGAAACACCTTTTTTAAAGCCAAGTAACCATAAATCATGCCTTATAAGTGAACTTTTCCAGCCAGAGGCCTCGCTTATAGCAACTGATGTTATTTTTTTATCCGGCCATTTTTGCAAAATTGCAAGCAGCTGAATAAGACGTTTTTTAGTTGGCTTTGGTAAATCAATTGATTCCATTATAAAAAAAACTCCTTTGCTGGGTCAATAAATAAAATTGATTAAGAATGTGAAAAAGAAGAAAAATGAATGAAAAACTGTAAAAAAGTGTTATTATTGTTAAAAATATAACAGTAAATAAAAGATAAAGTCAATAAGAAAACAAATCAGAAAGTCAATAAGTTAAAAAAAAAGAGGAACCGGAAAAAACTAAAAAAAACCGGTTCCTCTGAAAATTAGGAGGCTAAGTTATAGAATCTCAAAACTCACTTGAAAAAGGGCTTTTTGAGATTATTTTACGAACGCAACTGAAATGCCAGGTTGAATTTGATTGTCAAAGAAAGAAACAACCTGTTCATTAAAAAGTTGGTCCAACATTTTCTGGTATGACATTATTTTTCCAACATAATTTAAAGTAGATTGTGGAGTTTTGTTTGAACGAACACGACCTGTTCCAGCATTGTACATTGCCAAAGCAGAAACTTCATTTCCCGCAGTGTTCAGACAAAATTTCAAATGTGACATACCATATTTTGAACTGATAAAAGGATCAAAAAAATCCTCTTCGGTTAGAGCAGGGAACGAATTGCTGTTTAATTGAAAAAGTCCTCTGTCTATAGTACTATTTGAATTCTTATTTATAGCTTTTGCATTATAACTACTTTCTGTATGAGCAAGTGCAAAAGCAAGTGAAAGCGGAATATTGTTTTTTTCTGCTTCCGTAATAATTGCCAGTGTGATTTCCTTATTTCCAGTTATCTGATAGTAAAACCATTCAACAGCTGGTCTAGATGCATTTTGACGGTAAAGAGCAAGACCATTGTCATAATCATCAGAAAGCATTGATAAAGAAATCTCAGTGAAATATTCCTGAAAAGCTGCGGCCATATCTTCTTGTGTTTCTTCTGAAATTTCAACAACTTTAATTTCTTCTATATCAATAACAGAAGGAATTGTTTCTTGTTCAACAGAATTTGGAAGAAGAAAATATACAAGTAGGGAAACTGTTAACATAATTGCTGAAAGAATTATTGCAGAGAAACATACATTTGAAAAAGAGTTTCCTTGTGATTTATTCTGCATAAATTTCCTCACTATTGCTATAAGCCAGATTAATTATTCATACAATCAAAACTAATCATTTGCTCTTCATAAATCAATAGAATAATGTCATAAAAAGAAAAAAAAGACAAGTAGTTTTTAAGAAAAAAAATGAAAAAAAGAGAAAATATTAACTTTTGCAGAAATATATTGTAAATAATTGCAAATAATGTAATATTTCGCAAATATTACATTATAAAACGTTTAATAAACAACTATTGAAGAATCATTTATTTGATTGTTGTGTGAAAAATATACATATTGAGAGTGCTTTTTGGAAAGAACTTCAATAAAATCATGATAATCTGTGATTCTACAAGGAATTTCAAAACCTGCTACGCTGATACAATCTTTTACCCGTCTTGCTGTATGATTACAGGTATTTGTAAATGACTCAATTTGTTCAAAATTTTCTAGAGGTTTGTCGATTACAGGGACAAGAATGGCAAACTTTTTTTGTACTTCAAGAGATTTTAATTGTTCTCGTAGAGATGCAAGAAATTCTTCGTTGTAGATACCATCTTCAAGTTCTACTTTTGACCACAAAATTTCAATTTTATGTAATTGATTAGTATCAAAGGGAGAATTTTCGTCGATTTTATAAAGTTTATTTTCTTTAACAAAAAAAACAGGTTCTAATTTCATTTTCCTACCAAACTTTTTTTATAATGAGTTGGAAATAAGATTATACAAAAAAAATGAAAAAATCAATAAATAAAAAAGGAATTTATAGGGCAAACGCATTATAAAATGATTAGTTGTAATATCTGGCTCCCGGTCGTGATTCACAGATCAAAAATGCGCAATAATGCGCTAGACGTTTTTTTGGTCATAGAAACTATAATTGTAAATCTCGCTTTTTCCTGAGTTTTGGTAAAACTACAATTTCAGTTAATGAAGGTGAAGAATATATCGCCAAAACTCTCGACTCGTGCAGACTATACGTTCTCTGGTATGACAATCTTACAGCACGAGCCAGCGGCAGCCCCAAAAAAAGTCTTTTTGCCCTGTGTCTCACTCCCTCGCGCCAACTTTTATGAAAATATTTTTTATAATGCGTTTGCCCTG
>JALFAW010000225.1 GCA_022773305.1 Spirochaetia bacterium | reverse complement strand
GTAGCGAAGGAATGAAGGTAGCACGAAGTGCGTACGGAACCCTGAAAAGCGCGAGTTTGCGATGCAAACTCGGGACGAGAAATGCTATGCATTTCTCGCTTTTTTTGCGAAGCAAAAAGCCACCCAAAGAATAAAAATTTATAACTAGACATTTGTCCTAATATCAAAATCTGTTTTCCGGTCTTGATTCACAGGTCAAAAACGCGCAATAATGCGTTTGCCCTGCCATAAAAACAATATAAAATTGTCAAAACTGTTTTTTTTATATATAATTATATGAAATATGAATGAATTTACTATTGTTGTTCCAGATAATGATGTGCTTTTTTGTTTATGTGGAATGAATGACAAAAACTTAAAACTCATTGAAGAACATCTTGGTGTGTCTGTCTTTACAAAAGGAAATGAACTTTCAATCGGAAATGAAAATCCTGAAATCTGTCAGAAATTTAAGTTTATAATCGACAGAGTAATTGATGAAATCCGAAATACAGATGATTATTCAACAAAAGATGCTCAGGATATAGTTCTTACAGTTTTGAATGCTCAGAAAAAAGTGGATGTCAATCAAATGTCCATCTTGATTCCAGGTGCAATTAAAAAAGTTTATCCGCGGACACAAGGTCAGGCAGAATATATTTCTCTTTTACAGACAAAAGATATGGTTTTTTGTACAGGTGCTGCTGGAAGCGGTAAAACTTTCCTTGCTGTATGTGAAGCTTTAAAACTAATCTTGAATCATAAAAAAAATAAACTTATAATCACAAGACCTGTTGTAGAAGCAGGAGAAAATCTTGGCTTTTTGCCTGGTGATTTGGAAGATAAAATCGACCCTTATCTGCGTCCATTAAAAGATGCTATGGAAAGTGTGCTTCCTATTGAAACTGTTAAACACCTTTTTGAAATTGGAATTGTTGAAGTTGCACCCTTGGCATACATGCGTGGTAGAACTTTAAACAATTGTGTTGTAATATTAGATGAGGCTCAGAATGCAACTTGCTCGCAGATGAAAATGTTTCTCACTAGAATGGGAGAAAATACAAAAGTTTTTGTATCAGGTGACCCATCTCAGATAGATTTACCTAAAAAAAATAATTCTGGTCTTACTGCAGCAATTAATATATTGTATAATATAGAAGAAATCGGATTTATTTCTCTTACTTCAAATGATGTTGTAAGGAATAATCTTGTTAAAAAAATTGTAAAGGCTTATGAAAATGAAAAACAAAATGAATAAAACGAACAGATTTAATTCTGAAAAAATTGAAAATGAAGAAAAAAATGCTTTTTCTCAGTTTTTCCATTCGTGTGGAATTTATATCCAGAAAAATTATGCATTTTTAATTCTTTTTTTTGTTGGACTTTTTGCTGTTTCAGCCATCAATTTTATGAAAATCACAACCGTTCAAACTGTAGCAAATTTTTCAATCTCTGATTTCGAAATTGGACAGATTTCTGATAGAACTATAATCGCTGACCGATCACTTTCGCCTGATGAACTTGATCCTGTGGGTATAACAAAAGGTGAAAAAATCATAAAAAAAGGTTTTCCAATCACTGAAGAAAGTTATGCAAAGTTAAAAAAAATGGCAACATCTCCTTTGTATATTGATTACAGAGCATTTGCAAACAGTGAACTTTTTATTTTTTTGCTTGCTATAATGTGGTATCTTCTTTTTTCATTTGTGGAATTTGGCAGAAAAGTTTTGTTTAAAGAATGTCTGCTTCATGTAATTCTTTTTGCGATTGTTTATTTGGTCACTGCTTTTGGTGGTAAACTTTCGCTATTTTCATCTGCATACAGCATCTGCATAATTATTCCAACATCAATCTGCATCATGCTTGTGACAATTTTATATGGAAACTTGTCTGCAGTTCTTTTGTCATTTATTATTTCGCTTGGTGTTTTGAATGCAAGCGGATGGCAAATTCCTACTTGTCTTTTTACTCTAGCTTCTGCGTTATCTTCAACTGTAATTGTCAGAAAAATAGAAAGAAGAATTGATCTTGTTGTTGCTGGTATTATCATGGCTTTGTTTGAAGTTGTGTTTATTTTATTGCTTCAGGTAATCTTTAATGAAGCAATTTCTGGTATTGCACCTTTGATTTTTGGTGTAGCTATTAACGGATTCATTTCAGGCATTCTAACTTTAGGACTTTTGACTCCGCTCGAAACTATTTTAAATACAGCTAGTGTTTTCCGTCTTATGGATTTAAGTGATAACAATACTCCAATTTTTAAGCAGATGCAGATTCAAGCAAATGGGACTTACAATCATTCTATGATGGTGGCTCAGTTAGCCGAAAGTGCATGTCGTGAAATCAATGCAAATCCAATTTTGGCGCGGGTAGGCGGATATTATCATGATATTGGTAAAATTGAACAAAGTGAATATTTTGTAGAAAACCAGTTGAATATGCAGAATAAACATAATGATATAAATCCAACTCTTTCTGCCAGTGTAATAAAAAGTCATGTCAGAAAAGGAATTGAAAAAGGGCATCAGCTGCATCTTCCGCAGGCTGTTATTGACATAATTGCAGAACATCACGGAAACAGCATTATTACATATTTTTATAATGAAGCTACAAAAAAAGATGCAACTTTGAGTCCGGAAGATTTTGCATATCCTGGAAATCCACCTTCTTCAAAAGAATCTGGTGTTGTAATGCTTGCCGACATCGTTGAAGCAGCCTGTCACACTTTGGATAATCCTACTTCCGGTCGCCTTGAAAAATTTATATCAAATCTTATAAGTCAAAAAATTGAACACGGTCAGCTTGATAACTGTGAACTTACTTTCAGCGATATTGCAAAAATCAAGAATTCATTTGTAAATCTTTTGACAGGATATTATCACAACAGAATAAAATATCAAAACCAGCAGGATCCTGATTCTCAAAGTCAGACAAAAAAAGAAAACAATGGAGATGAGAAAAATGACTGAAAAAAACAGAGTCTTTGTTGATATGCAGGAAAATCTTGAGCAGCCTCAATGGTTTGAGAACGTTGAAGGTTTTATACAGAGGGTTTTGGAGATGCTTGAAATTACAAAGCAGGAAATTTCCATTCTTTTTTGTAATGATGATTACATGCAGCAGCTGAATAAAAACTACCGTGGCATTGACAGCACAACAGACGTTCTTTCTTTTGAAAATGATATGGAGTATGAAGATGAAGAAGGTAAATGGAAATGTGTCGGTGATATTGTAATAAGTCTGGAAACTTTACCTATAAATTCGGATTATTTTGACGAAAATAATAATGATGAATTAAAACGACTTTTAGTTCATGGAATTTTACACTTAAACGGTATGGATCATGGAGAGGAACATATTGAAAAAGGTGTTATGCCTGTTTGCGAAATGCTACAGAAACAGGAAAAAATATTGGAATTATTAAAGGAAGAGAAAATAATAAAATGAATTTTTTTAAACACAAAAAAAAGCAGCAGTCAGAAAATGAAGCACAAATTCTTCAGCAGGAAATCTTGAATGAAGAAAAAAAAGACATGATTCAGGGAGTGGAAGATTTATCAAAAACTTCTGTAAAAGAAGTAATGATTCCAAGAATTGACGTAGATTTTATCAGTTCTGATACAAAAAAAGATGAACTTTTTAAAAAACTTGTTTCAAGCGGTCATTCTCGTTTCCCGGTATACACAGAATCTATAGATAATGTAATTGGTGTTTTGTATGTCAAAGATATCATAAAATGTCTTGCAGAAAATCGAGAAATTAATTTAAAAGAAATTGCTAGAAAACCTTATTTTGTGCCAGAAAGCAAGAGAATTGATTCTCTTTTGCGTGAGTTTAAACGTCATCATCTTCATATTGCTATTGCAATCGATGAATATGGAGGAATGTCAGGGATTGTTACAATGGAAGATATTATCGAAGAAATTGTTGGTGACATTCAGGATGAATTTGATAAAGAACAGGAAGATATTCTGACAGTTAGCGATAATGTTTGGCTTTGTGATGCCCGCGTAAATCTTGATGATTTGAATGAATCGATAGAAGCTGATTTTCCAAACGAAGATTTTGACAGTCTTGGTGGTTTTGTTTTTGACTTGTTTGGAAAAGTTCCTGTAAAATTTGAAAAAGCGACCTGGAAAAATTATGATTTTATTGTGCAGGATATTGAAGGGCACAGAATCAACGTTGTAAAAGTAGTAAAAAATATTGAAAAGGAAGAGGATGATGAGTAAGTTTTTGCATGGAAAAATATTTTTGATTGTTTTTTTAAGTTTCTCATTCTGCCTTTCGGCTCAGAGTAATTCGAAAAACAATGCAAAACAAAATCCTGTAAAAATTTACAATCAGGCTGTTAATCATCTTGAAAATGAAGATTATTATGCAGCATCTCAGTGTTTTTTAGAAGTTGTAAACTTAAATCCGGCATACAGTGATGCCTGGTTTAATCTTGCTTTGTGCAGTTATCAGCTTGGTGAATTTGATTTGGCTTATCATTATCTTGAATCTGCTGAAAAATATGA
>JALFAW010000205.1 GCA_022773305.1 Spirochaetia bacterium | reverse complement strand
AGGCACTTCTATGAAGAGCACAAGGATATGGTCCGTGACATCATCAGCGAAGGAACAAAGAAGGCCAATGAGATTGGAAACAGGAACATCGCTGAAATAAAGGAAAAGATGCACGTAATCATCTGATTTCATGGCTCTCCTTCGGGAGGGCCAAATATATCTCTATTCCCAGGGAACATTCTTCATTACTTGTCTTTTATAGGAGTCCACCCTTCGGGAGCATCACCTTCCTCAAACAGACTTATACGCAGAATTTTCCTGGATATTTTTTTGTATGGCTCTGTCACTTAATATGACTGATTTTTTGCACTTTTTGTAGAGGAGAGTGTTATCTCTCCTCTACTCGACATATTGGAATTTGATATTCATTTCTTAGGTACAGATTGTTTTATGTATTCCATATAGATGTACTTCTCAAATCCGGCATATTTCTGTTCTTTGGACGAAAGATTTATTGTGAAAAATTCAACAAATCCAAATTTCTCATACGCACGGATAGCTGAAGTATTGGAACTTGCCACCTCAAGAACGAAACGATTTTTTGACGAATTTTGGGCGATATAGTCCAAAAGTCCACCCGCAATGTTTTTACCGCGACAATCTTTATCTACGGCAATAAATTCTATTGAGTCGGTATCAGCACACATATCAAAGGGATAGGAATGTTTTTCGAACTCCTTTTTTAAGAAGAATTTTGCTATGCCTCCTCTTATAAATCCCAGATGCTTTCTCAATGTTTTCTTGTTGGTAATAACAACTGTTTCTATACCGTTGGTTAGTGCCGCTATGCCAATGATTTTACCATTTTCCATAGCGACATAAAATTTCTCCCACACAAATGCATCAGAAAAGGCAGCTGTTAATTTATTTTTATCCTTGGAAAAATATTTAAACCATTCATAAAAACCTTCCACGAAAATGCGACTTATTTCTAAACGAGCGTTTGGATCTAAATTAGATGATTTCTGATATTCCATGAATTTAAGTTCCTTCCAAATTCTAATTTATCTAATTATTGAAGCAAAAAAATGCTTCATAGTTCGACTAATATTATACCACAAGTACTCTATCTTTGTCCCTGCGAACATAAAAAATCAGCCCTTATGACTGATTCTAGATGTTATTTAGTGATTGAATATCCATTTTTAAATTTGCAGGTTATTGTTTTATTTACGTGAGCTAAGCATTCATCAATAAGCGTAAGTCATAACTCATCTGCCATTCTAATAAAACTGCATCAGTTTCTATCATTTTTTGAAGGATAGCTTCCAGTTTCTCTTTCCTTACTTTCTTTTGAAGGTTTTCATCTTCAGCTTATTTTAATTTTATTTCGTTTTTTTATTGTTATCTTCAATTCCTAAAAGGAATGTTTACATTTACTCTTATTTTTTACTTTATATGTTTTTGATTTTTGCTATTAGGCTTGTCAGGAATAGTCATCTTAATTAAATCTTACTTATTTTCTTGCTTAAAAAACAGCTTAATTAAAAAATAAATGCAATGTAAACTTTTCATTTTTATAAAAAAGATATCGTTAAAAACTTATTATTCTAACAACCTGAGAAATTTGTATTCTTCTTTTATAAAATAAAAAAAGGTCTGATACCTTAATTCATTATATCAAACCTATGCCTTCAATATGGTGGCCCAAGTGGGACTCGGACCCACGACATAAGGATTTTCAGTCCTCCGCTACTACCAACTGAGCTACCGGGCCACAATTTATAATTTAAAGGTTAATAAACCTTAATTATTCAAGTTGGCGGACCAGACGAGAATCGAACTCGCGATCTTCGCTGTGACAGAGCGACATGTTAACCGCTACACCACTGGTCCGTGCTTAAACAATATATCAAGGAAAAATATTTTTAGCAAGAAAAATTTTATTAATATTCATAATTTCTCTAAATTTGCTAAAAATAAATAAATAATAGTTTTTACTATTGTTTTTGAATCTTACCTTTTGATTTACCTTTAGAAGCGTGAACTCTTAAAGTTCCGTTTTGTCTTTCAGCTAAACCCTTTGAATAAGCTAAAGCTTCTTCTTTAGTTGCAAATGTTTTAATAACTTTGTCTCCGTTTGCTAACTTAACTGTCCACTTATTATCTTCTTTTCTTTTAACAACATGATAAGCTTTTGCAGTTGAAGCTTTCTTTTCTTCTTTTTCAGTAGTTGTTTTTTCCATAACTTCAGTTCCTTTCTTATCTGTAACATCTTTTGATGTAGTTGTTTTCTTTTTAGCTGGTGCTTTCTTTTTAGGGGCAACAGGTTTTTTCTCCTCAACTATAGATTCTTCTTTCTTTTCTTCAGAATTTTTTGTTTCTTTTTCTTCTTTAATAGTATCTTTAATTAATTCTTCTTCTGTCTCTTCCTTAATTTCTTCTTTTGATTCAACTTTAGTTTCAACTGTTTCATCTTTTAAAACTTCTTCTTTCTTTGAAACATCTACTTCAGGTTTTTTCTCTTCAGCAACAATTAAATTTTCATCTTTAGAAGAGCCAAGAATGATTGTTTCACTATTTGTTTTTGCTAAGGCCACTTTGACTTCTTTTTTCTTTTCACTCATACATAAAATTGATAAAG
>JALFAW010000204.1 GCA_022773305.1 Spirochaetia bacterium | reverse complement strand
CCAATTTTTCTTTTTTTTGAAACTTTTGCGGCAAGTTTAATAGCAGGGACAGTCCCCACAAAGATTTGATTAGGAAAAACTTCACGCAATACATCAAGACTGTTCACGCTCATTGTATTGCAGGCAAGAACAATAACTTTTGGTGAAAATTTTTCGATAATCACTTTTACACAATTCAAAACTGCACATACAATCTGTTCATGATTTTTTTCGCCATAGGGAAAATTTACAGTATCTCCTACATACACGCATTTTGCATCAGGTTTGATTTCTAGTAAATGCATTAAATAAGGAATTCCGCCTGTCCCAGAATCAAGAAAAACAAAATCTACCATAGACAACAACAAACCATATCACTATAAAAAATCAATACTTCTTAATCAAAAAGACTGTTAAACAAATCTCTTGCTTTTTTAGCTTTGTCATCATACGAAGATGCATCTACATTCTTCGCACCTGTAATTCCTGCACAAAAATAGTCACAAAAATTTGCCCGTTCTTTATCGGTTACAAGAGAATCTACGTTTTCCCTGCATTCATAATGACTTGACTTATCATAAAACTTACAACCTTTGCAACTGTGCAAATCACAACCGCACAAAGGACATTCTGTCATTCTAGTAACTTTTTCCACAGAAATTTCTTTTCCACATTTCCAGCAAATCATAAAAAATATTTTACAACCTTTCAAAAATATTAGCAATAATGTATAATAAACTTATGTTTACTTTAAATAAGTGTCTTGTAAATTATTGCAATAATCATGCTCTTTCAACTTTTGACCAGAACGGGAATTTATGTTCATCAGACAGTTATTGTCTTGACCATATTCCAAATCCAGGCAAAATCAAAGATGATATTTATAATTACATTGCAACACATGATAAAATTGTTGGTTTGAATGCCTGTGGACTTATTTTTTCAAATATTGATTTTTCAAACAAAAAATTTTTTGGATGTAATTTTACAAACTGCACTTTTTTAAATATTCATTCAGAAAATCTACTTCTGAGAATGTGTTTTTTTGATTTTGCTATTTTCAATGACTGCAATTTCATCCACAGCAAAAATCTTTTCAATTCATTTTCCATGGCAACGTTTACACACACGCTTTACACTTCAAGCGACCTTGTCCAAAATAATTTTAATGGAATTAAAGCTTATCAGTGTTCTTTTGATGATTCTGACTTGTTAAATTCTCGTTTTATAAATGCAACTCTCGTCGATACATCATTTAGAAACTGCAATATCAAAAAAACAATTTTTTACAATACAAATCGCACAAATGTCTCGTTTAAAATGTCAAACACAAGAGAAGCATTATTTGAATCAGAAGATGATAAAATCAACAAAACTGATATTGAATTTGGAAATTCCATTGTAGATGGAGGAAGATTATGAAAATATATTTCCATATTAATGAAGGCGGATTTTCAAATTGTTATCTTGTTGTAAATGAAATATCAAACCAAGCAATCATCATTGATCCTGGAAAAATCACAAAAGAAATGATTGCCCGAATTGAAGACAATCATTTAAATCTTGCAGCTGTTTTAATTACTCATAATCATGGTTCTCATGCCGATGGACTTAAAACACTCCGAAAAATCTATTCTCCAAAAGTGTTTGCTGCAGATTGGACAGTAGCGGCAAATGACACAACTGTAATTACAGGTGATGGCTCTACTCAAATAGAAGGCATGCAAGTAAGTTATCTTTCGATTCCAGGTCATACAGCAGATTCAGTAGTTTACAGTATTGGAAGCATTCTTTTTACAGGTGATGTATTACTTTCAGGAGAAATTGGAAAAACAAATTCAAGTTATTCTGAGTATATTTTGCGCTCAAATATCGAACATAAAATTTTTTCACAACTTGACAGCACTATATTAATGCCAGGTCATGGTCCACCAACAACACTAGGAGCAGCAAAAGCTATTTATAATCAGAATTTGCCACAAAAAAAGTTAAATTAAAGATTATCTGGAGTTTTTGATTTTTTATGAAAAAAACTGTTTTGATTTTTCATCCCGATCTGGAACTTTCTCTAATAAACTTCCAAAAAGAATTTACAAAAAGTTTAAACAAATCAATTTCCTCAAAGCTGATTAGAAATAACAATAAAATCCTTAAATCGAAAACTTTTTTTTACTCTCGTTTACCTTTGTGGCTAGAATTAAATCATTCTGATTTTGTTTGTGAAAACAAATCTCAATTACAAAAACTTGCTAACAATATTAAAAATGCTACTTTACTAGAAAATCTAAAGATTATTACAAATACTGTTTATATTACTGCACAAATTACCTTGGAAAAAAATGAAATTTCACTAGAAAATTCTAAACAAGCTGAAAATACAAAAAAAAACGAGTATTTTTTCGATTTACCAATTTCTACGATTCATAACAGTGATCACTTAACCGTAGAGAGCCAGAAAATCGTTACAAACACAAAAAGTCCAATAAAAAATATTAAAATTTTCAAACTTGGAATTTGCAAACAAATATCAGAAAACACAAAAGAAATAGAAGATTTCGTCTGGGCAAAAAAAAACTCTTAATTCCTTTTTCAAGAAACTAAGAGTTTGACGCTTGGCAGAATCGAACTGTCGACCTACTGCTTAGAAGGCAGTTGCTCTATCCAGCTGAGCTAAAGCGCCGTAAACGTGCTTAACAATATATCACAAAAATTATTTTGAATCAAGTGGTAAACCAAGCATTTCTTTCATAGTTCTCCATCCAAGCATAGCGCATTTTACACGAGAAGGCATGTGTGAAACATCTTGTAATGCCGCAGCTTCATCCAGCTGTTCCAATTCTTCCTGAGAAACAGTTCCTTTTATCATTCTGTCAAAAATATCTGCAAGCGCCAAAGCTTCTTCTTTTGTTTTGCCGATAACTACATCAGCCATCATATCTACAGAAGCCTGACTTACTGCACAGCCAGAACCAGTAAAACTTGCATCAATAATTTTTCCATCATCTCCTAGTTTCATCTGTAAAGTAATTTGGTCTCCACAACTTGGATTTACACCTTCTAAACAAAAAGTAGGTTCATTCATATTCTGTTTATGAGAAGGATTGATATTATGTTCATTTAAAATTTCACGATAAAGTTCTTTAGTCTCCATTGTAATCTCCAAATTCAGAATATTTTAATCTTTATAACCTGACCATTTTCGCACCATTGCAAGTTTTTCCAGAAAAATATCAACTTCTTCTGGTGTATTATAAAAATAAAGACTTGCTCTTGCACTCGACTGCACTCCAAGATACTGACCAAGAGGCTGCGCACAATGATGTCCAGCACGAATTGCAATATGCTCATCACTCAAAAGCGATGCAATATCATGCGGATGCACACCATCAATTGTAAAAGTGGCAATTCCACTACGTTTTGCTCCGTCTTTACTTCCAATTATATTCACATGGGGAATTTTTACCATTCCGTCAATCAGTTTAGAAGTCAGATATTTATCATATTCTTCAATGTTTTCCATTCCTACAGATTTTATGTAACGAATTGCAGATCCAAGACCAACAGCATCACAAGCACTCACAGTTCCAGCTTCAAATTTATGAGGAAGTTCTGCCCAGGTTGCACTTTCACGAGTAACATATTCAATCATTTCTCCACCAGTCAAAAAAGGTGGCATATTTTCCAGAAGATTTTTTTTACCATATAAAACGCCTATTCCCATAGGTCCACACAGTTTGTGACCGCTCATAGCAAAAAAGTCTGCATCAAGATCCTGCACATCAATCTTTGTGTGAGCTGCAGATTGAGCACCGTCAACAATCATCACAGCGCCAACATCATGAGCTTTTTTACAAATTTTTTTGATTGGGTTTGTCACGCCCAAAACATTGCTTACATGCACGCAAGAAACAATTTTTGTTCGTTCTGTGATTTTTGATTCAATTTCTTCTTCACTTATAATTCCTGTTTCTTTATCACATTCCATGAATACAAGTTTTGCACCAGTTTGACGACAAACCATCTGCCATGGCAGAATATTTGAATGATGTTCCATAATTGTAATACAGATTTCATCATCTTTTTGAAGATTTGAAAGTCCATAACTGTACGCTACAAGATTTAGACTTTCAGTTGTATTTCTTGTAAAAATAATCTGGGAACTATCCTGTGCATTAATAAAATTTGCAACTTCATTTCGAGAATGTTCATAAGCCAATGTTGCACGTTCACTTAAATCATAAAGACCACGCAAAGGATTTGCATTTGCAGTTGCATAAAAGTGACTCATAGCATCAATTACTAAAAAAGGACGTTGTGCCGTAGCCGAAGTATCAAAATATACAAGCTGAGCATTTTCTTTTGAATTATGCTCATCTATAGCTTTAAAAAAAGGAAAATCTTTACGATATTTTTTCATATCAATTTTTTTTTCATTTATAAAATCACTCATAATCATTTCCTAAAAAATTTTATTTATAAAATCCAAAACTTCATTTTTTACGTTCTGATTTTCAATCAAATCAGCAGCAGCCTGCACTTTTGCTTTTGATAAAAGTTCTTCTGCCATCTTTTGACTAATTGAACGAGTCTGCATATAAAACAACATTTGTGCAGAAAGCCTTCCAATAGTTGCTCCATGCTCACCTTCAACATCTTCTTCATCACACAAAATGACGGGCAAAGATTTATTTACAGCTGTTGGAGAAAGCAAAAGAGTTTCTTCCATTTCATTACCTTTTGCACCACAACATCCTTTTTTTAAGTCAATAGTTCCGCGATAAGTTTTTTTAGCAGAATCTTTTACCGAACCATTCACAAACATTTTACATTCAGATTTTTTTCCATATTGGTCGACAATATGATTCATATCCAAAAACTGTTCATCACGACAAAGATAAGCGATATTTGACACAAACTTAGAATAATCGCCTTTTAAAACAACGTGAAGTCCTGAATCTATATGAGCAGCTCCAAGTTCAATCTGCACAAAATCAACTTTAGAACTCTTTTCCTGAAAAATCGCAGTGTCATCTAGCATCAAAGATTTATTATCCATAAGCTGAACTTTTATAATTTTTAATTCAGCGTCTTCTTCTATATATATGTCATTTTTTACAAGAACACAGTTATCATTTCCTTTGAACACACAAATAACAGTTGCACGCGAATCTTTTTTTGCAATAAACTTATAACTGTTCACAGCCTTGCAATTATCTTTTCCATCAATATCATCAGAAAAATCAAAATTGATAATCAAAGGATTTTCTGCTTCACCTTCAATCACAATAACTTTTTGATTTTTTGCATTTTCAAGGATTATTTTTTCAAGCGGATGAACTTCCTTCGTTTCTTGAATTTTAGCATTATTCACATCGCCATTTTCAGGTCGTACCACAAGCTCTGAATCAGAAGAATCTGATTTTGCATTATCCAAAGTATTTGTTTTTTGTTGTTTTGTATTTGCAATAAATCCCGAATCAAAAGGTTTTGGATTTGCACGATTAAAAACACCACTTAAATTCTCAAATCTTTCCTGCGGAAAAGCAACATCACAAAGATTTTTTACAGAAAAACCGTCTGGCAATTCCACAATATTTCCATTATTTTCATAAAAATCGCAAATTTGACCTTCAATTGAAAGCAAATCATTATTTGATTTAAGCCAGTTCCATGTCAGAGAAGGTACAATATTTGTTTTTACATTTTCAACTATCATAATTTTCCTATTACAGAGAATTTTTCATCTCTAAACGAATAAGATTATTCATTTCAACAGCATATTCAAGCGGAAGTTCCTTGCTCACAGGATTTGCAAAACCGCTCACAATCATACTTCTAGCTTCTTCTTCGCTGATTCCCCTCGACATCAAATAAAAAATCGCTTCATTACTGATGCGTCCAATTTTTGCTTCATGCCCAACATCACAATCATCAGTCATCACCTGCATTGCAGGAATTGTGTCAGAACGACTTTTACTGTCAAGCATTAAACTTTGACAAGAAACACTAGCTTTCGAACCTTTCGCTTCTTTTCCTATATAAACAGCAGAACGGTAAAAACTTTCACCACCGCCTTTTGAAATAGACTTAGTGGTAATCAAACTGGTTGTATTTTCCGCCAGATGAACCATTTTGGCACCAGTATCAAGACTCTGTCCAGCACCAGCAAAAGTAACTCCAGTAAACTCTGCACGAGCATTTCTTCCAATCAAATCAGACTCAGGATACAAATACGAAATATGACTACCAAAACTGCCCGAAACCCATTCAATGCTGCCGTTTTCTTCCACTTTTGCACGCTTAGTATTCAGGTTATACATATTCTTAGACCAGTTCTCAATAGTCGAATAACGCAAATGCGCTCCTTTTTTCACAAAAAGTTCAACAGCACCTGCATGCAGATTAGCCTCATTATATTTTGGAGCCGAACATCCTTCAATAAAATGCAAATCCGCCCCTTCATCAACAATTATAAGAGTGTGTTCAAACTGTCCCGCACCTTTTGCATTCAATCTGAAATACGACTGCAAAGGAAAACTCAAATGCACACCTTTTGGAACATAAACAAAACTTCCACCCGACCACACTGCACCATGCAAAGCCGCAAATTTATGATCTTTTGGAGTAATCAGAGTCATAAAATACTCCTGCACCATAGGTCCCCACTGCTCAGACTTCAAGGCCTCTTCAAAGCCCATGTACACCACACCCTGCTTTGCAACTTCTTCCTGAACATTATGATAAACAAGTTCAGAATCATATTGAGCCCCAACACCAGCCAAAGATTTCCGTTCCGCCTCAGGAATTCCAAGTTTTTCAAAAGTTTCTTTTATGTCATCAGGAACATCTTCCCATTTTCCGCTCATTTGAGTTTTCGGACGAACATAAGTCGCAATATTTTGAATATCAAGCCCTTCAATTCCAGGTCCCCAGTCAGGCACCCGCAGACGGTGATACATTTCAAGCGATTTCAAACGGAATTCCTTCATCCACTGCGGATCCCCTTTTTCCTCGCTGATTTTTGCTACAATATCAGCAGTCAACCCACTTTCAATTCTAAAAAAATCCTGCTCATTTTCTTCGTAGCGAAAATCGTAAAATTCTCTATTTATATCATCAACAAAAGTTTTATTCTCAGCCATCGCTTTTTCCATAAAAAATTAATAAAAAAACATCAAAATAGATTTCCAAAAAATTTCAAATTCAAAACCACACTTTCAATAATCATTTTTATTATTCGGGCGGCTTTGCTTCGCAAAACAGGCTTTTCGGGGTTTCATTCCTTCGCTACGCTTCGGAACTGGCTTCGCCAGCCCCTACAATCCTTGCCGCATTTTAAACACAAAAAATCTATTAGTTCTTTAAAAACTGCTCAAAACCTTCTGCATTAATTTTTTCAACCAAAGAACCGTCACCTGTGTGAACAATATGACCTTTCACAAGAATATGAGTATAATCAATCTTCAAATTTTCAAGAATTTTCGCATTGTGAGTAATAATCAAAAGTGCACCGCCCACTGTTTCCTGATATTTTTTAATTCCTTCAGAAACAACACGCACTGCATCAACATCAAGTCCAGAATCAGTTTCATCAAGAATTGCAAAATCAGGCTTCAACATCAAAAGTTGTAAAATTTCAGACTTTTTTCGTTCTCCACCAGAAAAACCAACATTCAAATCACGTTTTGCATAATCTGCATTCATATTCAAAAGTTCCATGCTGGCTTTTAATTCCTTTTGAAATTGAAAAAGCTTCACATGTTCACCAGTTTTCTGCTGCATCGCCGAACGAATAAAACTTTCCAAAGAAATTCCTGGCACTTCCAGTGGCGACTGAAACGACATGAACATACCAAGTTTTGCACGCTTATCACAAGATTCCTCAGTAATATCATTATCCTTGAAAAATATCTTACCGTCAGTAACTTTATAAACAGGATTTCCCATTAAGGTATTACCCAAAGACGATTTTCCAGCGCCGTTAGGTCCCATCAATACATGAACTTCACCAGAATTTACACTTAGAGATAAATCATCAATTATTTTTTTGCCATCTTCCAACGTGGCACTTAAATTTTTAACATCTAATAACATAACCATAATATACTAAATTTTTGATATTTAGACAACAAATATCACACTTTTTCCTACTAATTTACTAGGGAAGTTTTTTTTCAAACTGATTTTTTCTTCTTTGGCAACGCAGGGCAAACGCATTATAAAAAATATTTACAGAAAAGTTGGCGAGAGGGAGTGAGACACAGGGCAAAAAGACTTTTTTTGGGGCTGCCGCTGGCTCGTGCTGTAAGATTGTCATACCAGAGAACGTATAGTTTGCACGAGCCGAGAGTTTTGACGATATATTCTTCACCTTCATTAACTGAAATTGTATTTTTACCAAAACTCAGGAAAAAGCGAGATTAACAATTATAGTTTCTATGCCCCAAAAAACGTCTAGTGCATTATTGCACGTTTTTGACCTGTGAATCACGACCGGAAGCCAGATTTTACTACCAGTTATTTTATAATGCGTTTACCCTGTTTAACAACGTTAAAACCATATATTTTTTTTTGACTTTATGGTAAAATCATTTTTGTAGAAAAAAAATCAACATTGTCCTATATAAAAAAAGAATCAGGAATCTTTTATGAACCATAAATCTTTTGTCTTTTTTGACTGTGAATGTGCAAACACTTTTGAAGGAATTGGAAAAATATGTTCACTTGGATACGTTATTTGCGATGATGATTTGAATGTAATAGAAAGCGAAGACGTTGTAATAAATCCAGAATGTGAATTCGACTGGTATATTTTAAGTGGAAAAGGAGAATGTAAACTTGCCTATTCCAAAGATTTTTTCCGCACAAAACCAAATTTTGAAAGTTATTACAAAAGCATAAAAAAACTTTTTACAACCGGAAACAGATATATCGGAGGTTTCGCAGTTTCCAACGATGTTGGATTTGTAAACAGCGCCTGCCAGCGATATAATTGTGACTACATCAATTTCAGAGCTTTTGATGCAGAAAAATATTTTGAAAATAAATATGGAAAAAAACAAAAACTATCACAATGGGCACAAGAATTTGGAGTAAACATTTCCAAATTTCAATCGCACAAATCAGTTGACGATGCCATGATGACAATGTTGTGTTTAAAAGCAGAATGTATAAAATCAGGCAAATCCGTTGAACAAATTTTCGCAGAAAACAAAGGACTTTTTATTTCAAGCGAGCAAATGCTTATTCAAGCAGAAGAACGTGCATACCGCAGGGAAATGACAGAAAAAATAAAACGACTTTTTGGAAAAGTTTCACCAAAACCAAAATTCAAAAAACTTATCGGTCAAAAATTTGAAATTGACGGAAAACTTTTCAAAGATGTGGATACAACATTTGAACTCGTCAAAAAAATTTATGAATACGGAGGTTGTGTATACGAACATCTTACAACTGGTGGAACAGTAATCTTCCAGGATGAAATTTCAGACCAGATAAAAACAAAAATTGAAAAAAGAGGTTTAAAAAGCATTAATATAGAAGAATTTTATGAAAATTTAAACTCTATGACAACTTTTAAGTAAAAAATCTTATAAACTTCTAAGAAAATAGTTTCACTAGTTTTTTTTTTGATTATCTGCTATATTTTTAATATGGATTTAGCAATTGTAAAAAAATTTGTTAAGAAAATACCCTCTTTTTTTCATCGATTAACAGACTTTCAAAAAAAAACAATAATTTTGTGTTCAAGTTTACTCGTTGTTTTTTTGCTCATTATTATTTTTTTTACTGTAAACAGACATAAATCTGCAGTCCATCTTGAATGTATCGAAACACAAGGTTCTTCATCTTTAATCGCAATAAATAAATATGCTCAAAAAGGCATTATCAAAGACGGACAAACTGCTTTTTTTAAATTTTCCCCACATCAACTTCAGCTTCTTTCATCAGTTTACGAAAAATATTCAACCACTTCCATTACAGTTCGCATTAATCTTCTTCCCAAAAAAAACAAAGAACATCAAAATGGTTTTCTCAAATTTGGTTTTCTCACCGAAAAAGACTTTACAAAATCTTCTAAAAAAAAATTAGTAAATATTTCTGAAAGTTCTCATCCTCTTATTCAGGCAAATCTTGATAATGCACCGCAAATTTTCGACATTTCACTTGCTGCTCAAAAACAACAAGACATAAAGGATTATCAAAAAAATCTTCCAAAAGGATTTTTTATTTCTAGTGATTATGATTGTAAAATTATGGCTGCCTGTGCAGTTCCTTCAGAAATGGGTTTTGATATTAACTATGAAGTTCCATTTTACGGTTTTGCTGGAAACGGAGGTTATCTTGATTTTTCAAACAATACAATAGATTTTTCAGGTGCGTCCCTTGTTTTTCCAGTAGAAAATACATCGGTAAGTTCAATGCCAGAATTTGCCATTACTTTGGATCAAACAAAAGAAAATAAATCAACTCTCGAAAATAAAGTTTTAATTAACTTCACTTTGGGAGGAGAAAAATTTTCTTTGAAAAATGTAAAAACTGATTCTCAAATAATCATTCCATCATCAGCATTAAAATCACCTTTTTCTCGAGCTGAAATTACGCAAAACTCAGATCATATCAGTTCGTTTATCTTAAGAGCAACATATAATCAACCAAATTCTGAAGGACAAGTACTTATTCCCGTAAGAACAGATCCTGGACTTATTCTTAACTACAACAAATCTGCATGGCGTACTTTAGATTATGAAATTTTTGAATGGGATAGATTTGAACGCATTTTGTTTTTTGATACTCGAAATTATAATATTCAGGATAATTTTTTTAAAAGAATGGCATATTTTGTTGAAAAAGAAGGATACAAAGGAACTCTTTTAACTAACGAACAGCTTCAAGGAAAACACGGTTACAATGCACATGATTACAGTGCTGCTTCTATGGCAAACTTTTTCAATAAAGCTTTACAAGAAAATTTTACATTAAACAAAGAAGAAGAAATTCTTAAAAAAATTCTTTTAGAAAATGATCTTATAGAATTTGATGGAACAGTTTTTATTCCTAACGAAGGTGGTATTGTTTCCATTTCTCAAGAATCAGCACCTTATCTTCGTTCCACATTTTTAGCACACGAAGGATGGCATACATTATTTTTTAAAGATGAAGAATTTAGAAATTTTACAAGTGCAGTTTATTACACCATGGATCAAACTTCAATTCAATTCTTAAAAGATTATTTTAAAAGTCAACCAGGACTTGGTTATGATCAAAATGATGATTATCTTATGCACAATGAATTCATGGCATACATAATGCAACAAAATATTAAAGAAGTATCAAAATATTTTGTGCATCTTGCAAATAGAGGTTCTGTTATTAAATATACCCCAAAACTTGCTGCCTATGTCCGTAAGACTGAAGGAAAAACTTTTGAAGATGCAGCTTTAGCATTAAATGATTTTGTATTTGATAAATATCAAATTATTGGTGGAAATATTACATTAATTTCAAAAAATTAATTTATCATGCTTTTGTCAATAGTTACGGCACCCAAATACAAAATATTACTATAAACTGGTGTGTAATTTGTATCTTTTCCAACAGCAACTGCAAACATTGCAACATACCATACATCATTAGACTGCGAAGTAGATGAAAACTTTGTATCAACATCATCAGATGCAGGTATTTTGTTATATTCTGAAGTTCCAGTAAAATTAAAAGAAGATTTAGTTGCAATATCACGCAAAGGAATGGTTTTTTCTCCATTTAATGGTAAATCATCAACTCTAATCTGTGCAGAATATTCTTCCATACCCAAATAATCACTAAGTCTTATATATACTTTTCTGTTTTTTCCAGTATATGGAATTAATGTTGCACTACTTATTCCGTCTGCCAATAATTGTTTATAATTGTATTTATCCTCATCTATCAATTTATATGGGGCATTATAATTATTTTCAACATCATTTGCAATTGATGTTAATGAACCTACTTCTGTAGAAAGTGTGGATGTACTGTCATAAATTTTATAATAAACCGAAGTACCAATAAATGTTGTATCACCTGTCTCATTTGTATAAAACTCGAAGTAATCATTTTTATATTCAGTATTCCCAAACTCAGGTTTATTAGATACATTTACTGGTGAATCAATCATTAAAAATACATCAATTCCACAACCGATGTTAATCAATAAAAGGCATTTTACTAGAATGTAAATAAATAATTTTTTTCTGCGAAATGCCTTTTTCAAAATTTCACCTTTTATTTTGAGGTTTTAAGTAAAATCAATCTGGATTTTGCAAGTTTTGCCCAATCATCAGAAGGATTGCTGTCATTTAATTCAGTATAAACAGCAATAGCCTCTTCTGTCTTACCTAAAGATTCCAAAACACGACCATAACTGAATTTTGCATGACAAGCCAAAGCAAACTCTTTTGAATCAGCAGCAAGTTTATAATTTATAGCTGCTTCTTCAGTATTTCCCAACTGTTCATAACAAACTGCAATCTGATAATAAGCAATTGGTTCAATGTAAGTTTTCTTTGATTTAGCAGCAGCAACTTTCCAATAATTCAGTGCATCCTCATATTTTTCCATTTGATATGAAATTTCAGCACATAAAAGATTTGCACGAGCTCCAACAATACCACCTTTAGTAACAAGTTCCTGTAATTTATCAAGAGCATCTATTTTACGAGCCGTCAATTCCCCTTCTTCTAATGATTGAGAATCATCTGTCATAGTAAATGAAATTTCATCTATTCTTGAAAGATTTTTTTCTTTCTGATTTGTTGAAACAGAAACAGCAACTATAAATCCAATTAAACAAACAACAATTGAAATTAATACAACAATCAAAAGTTTTCTGTTTTTTTCCAAAAAACTGTCTAATATTTTGCTTGATCTCTGTTTTTCTTCTTTCTCTGCCATTATTAGTTCTCCCAAAAGTTCTGTAATAAAAAATGAATTAATTTATCTCTTTTGAATATTAAGTTCATTTATTAATTTTATCACATAAGTACGTTGTATTCCAAGTACTTTAGCAGTTTTTGTTTGATTCCAGCCGTTTTCCTCAAGAATTTTTGTTATATATTCTTTTTTGAAAGTTTCTATTGCATTTTTTAATGTTTTACTTTCATTATTTTTTTGCATATTATCATCAAAAAAATTTCGAGAATTAAAAATTCCTAAATCAGAACTATTTATAACAGGAGGTGTTCCTATGATAAAAGCTCTTTGCACAGCGTTAATCAATTCATCAGCGTTTCCAGCCCAAATGCAATTTTTCATTGAAAAACATGCATCTTCAGAAAAATCTGTAAAATTATATCCTGATTTTTTACTGAAACTTTTTAAATAAGTTTGAGCAATAGGAATTATATCTTCCCTTCTTTGCCGCAATGGTAATACATTCAGCACTACAGAATTTAATCTGTAATATAAATCAGGAAGAAAATAACCTCTGGAAACTTTTTCTTCCAATGAATTTTCAACAGAACAAATAATTTTTATATTTAAACTTTTTTTTGATGTTTTTTGTAAAAAAGTTTTAAAAACTTGCTGCATTTCATCAGATAATTCATCTACAAAACTGAGAAATAATGTTATTTTTTGATTTAACGCAATAAGGTTTTGTACAGTAGAAAAAGCTTCCATAATCTGCTGTTTATCAAAAGACTTGCAGTTAATCTCAAAATAGTACCCAAAATTTCCAGCTGCTTTATAATGAATATGCTGAGAAATCAGACGTTTTCCAGTTCCCCTTTCACCAATAAGCAAAACAGAAGCATTATCTTTTGAAAGATTTTCAATTAAATCTCTCATTTGATTTGCAAAATCACTTAATCCAGCAAAAGGCACTAAATTTTTATTCATTCGGTTATTATAAAAAATAAACTGTCTGATAATTAGAAAAAAAATCATCAGACAGTTTTCTAGTTTATGTATATTGAATTTTCTTCAAGATAAACTAGTCATTTTTCTGTGATTTTAACATTTCTCCCAAAGTATATGCTTCTTCATCATCACCATTTGCAGTAGACATATACTGAGAAATTTCATCACGCTGCTGTTTACGTTTGTACTCACGAACTGAAAATGCAACCTGTTCTTTTTCAACTTTTACGTCAACAACATATACATTGATTTTATCACCAACTTTATATTTTGTTACAGCTTCTTCAAAAGGAACATCTTTGTCATCACTCAAATTTGCTTTGTTTACAAGACCTTCGATTCCATTTGGAGCTTTTACAAATACACCAAAATCAGTTATTGAAGTAATTTCTCCTTCTAATGTTGAACCAGCTTTATACTGTTCAGCAAATTCTTTCCAAGGATTGTCAGTAAGTTGTTTGATTCCAACTCTAATTCTGTGTGACTCAGAATCACATTCCAAAACTACAGCGTCAACTTCCTGATTTACAGTTAATTCACTTCCAGGATGTTTAACTTTTTTTGTCCAAGAAATATCATCAGCATGAAGGAATCCATCAATTCCATCTTCCAGAGAAATGAAAGCACCTGCATTTGTAATTTTTACAACATTTCCGTGAACTTTGGTTCCAGGAGCATATCTTTCATTTATTGTATCCCATGGATTTGGAGTTGCCTGTTTAAATCCAAGAGAAACACGTCCCGCTTGAATATCATATCCAAGAATAACAGCTTCAACTTCCTGACCAAGAGAAACCATATCACTAGGTTTGTTAATTTTCTTTGTCCAAGAGAATTCACTGATATGAACAAGACCTTCAATTCCTTCTTCAAGTTCAACAAAAGCACCAAATTCTGTAAGTTTTGTTACTTTTCCTTTTACAATATCATTTACATGATATTTTTCTTCAAAATGAATCCAAGGATCTTCTGTAAAGTGTTTCAAAGAAAGATTAATTCTCTTTTCAGCTGGATCAAGACGAATTACTTTTAATTCAATTTCCTGACCTTTCTTTACAAAATCTTTAGGGCGTGCAACATGACCCCAACTCATATCATTTATATGAAGAAGACCGTCAAATCCACCTAAATCAATGAAAGCACCAAAACTTGTGAAACTTTTTACAGTTCCTTTTACTGTATCACCAATCTGAACTGAATTAAAGAATGCTTCACGTTTTGAATCAACTTCTTCTTCCAAATATTTACGTCTATTAACTACAGGATTGAGTTTGTTATCAGAGTAAAGACGTTCAATATAGAATTTTGATTTTACACCAAGCAAAGATTCAGGTTTTTCAATTTTATCTGAATCAGCCTGACTGATTGGCAAGAAAGCAGCTTTATCAATTCCAAGGTTAACTTCATATCCGCTTTTTACAACTTTTGAAATAATTCCATCAACTGGAGTTTTTTCTTTCCAAGCTGTCTGAATTTCTTTCAAAAAGCGTTTTGAATCAGCTTTCTTTTTTGATAAAACAGGACCATTTGCATTATGTCCTGACAACAATGCCTGTACCTTATCCCCTTCTTTCGGCAGACCTTCTGCGAACTCCTCAACAGGGATTAAACCCTCTGACTTGTCTCCAATGTCAACATAAACATAATCGTTTGTAATTTGAACAACCGTTCCTTCTACCAATTGACCTGCTTGAGGTGCATTGAATTCTTTCAGAGATGCCTCTAATTGTGCCTGAAAGTCTCCCTTGGAGTTCTGGGCAACTTCCTTTTCCACTTCCATTTGTTCCATTGTAAAACCTTTAAATTATGAAATTTGTTTATATATTATCGCACAAACATCATCAATCGTCAAGTTAGAAGTGTCAATATATATTGCATCTTTTGCAATCTTTAACGCTCCTTCCTTTTTATTTTTATCGATGTTGTCACG
>JALFAW010000187.1 GCA_022773305.1 Spirochaetia bacterium | reverse complement strand
CTTTGGGTGGCTTTTTGCTTCGCAAAAAACAGGCTTTTCAGGGTTCCGCTATCGCTTCATTCCTTCGCTACGCTTCGGAACTGGCTAAGCCAGCCCTTACAATCCTTGCCACTGTTTAAAATTAAAAAACTCGAAATTGAAACTAACAGGTTGCTTAAATGTAAGCAATAATTCCGTTTTTACATAGTCATTAAGTGTTTTATAAATCTCAAATAATTTGTTTTTTGAGTTATCAAAAACTATTACATCTTACATCAAGTTTCAAAAAATACTCACACTTCATTGCTTGGTTTGAAACACATTCAACTGCCTTATGAGTTCCCTTGCCTTTTCTGCAAAATTGACACTTCATGTTTATTGCAGAGCTACAAGAAGCGAAACGCACAACGCGAAAGCCTAAGTTGTTGTTCTGGTTGTTAGCGTTGTTGTTGTTCCTGTTGGAAACCTTGCAGTTGTTGTAGTTGTTGTTATAGCTGCCACCGCAGTTATAGCGGTTGTTGCTGTTGTTCGGGTTGACATTTCAACACCACAAGTTCTTCTAAAGACTTATCCCTTAAAATATATCCGGCTGAGACTCAGCGGAATTCTCGCTTTTATTTGAAATAACTTCTGTTGCTTCTTCTGGATTTGATTTATCAATACCGATGGATGAACCTGTCGAAATTACAGTTTCTGCTTTTACCTGAGAAAGCAAAGCTGTTTCAATCGCTTTCAGAAAAGTTTCTCCAAACAGCTTGTACTTTTGCTCATTTACACCTTTTATTTTTAAAAAATCTTCTTTTGTTTTTGGTGGATTTTGGGCCATTAAGGCAAGCTGTTCATTACTCAAAATTCCTTAAAGAGGAATTTTTGTTTTGTCTCCAATTTATTTTCTCGTTTTACGCAACAAGTCATAAACAGCAAACTGACTTGAATTTAGTACATCCCGCCAGTCTATTCCTCCTCGCATTCACAATGCTCGTTTTTACTTAGAAGCAGAACGCACAATGCGAAAGCCTAAGAGGCTGCCCCGGTTGTAAGCGTAGTCGCCGCTCCCGTAGGAAACCTCGCAGTAGTTGCCGTCGAGGTTATAGCTGCCACCACGGGCATGGCGGTGGCTGCTGTCGTCCAGACTGGCATCCCAGCACCACTCCCAGACATTGCAGCTCATGTCATAAAGTCCATAGCCGTTTGCTTTCTTCTGTGCAACAGAGTGCGTTTGGTTGCCACTGTTTCCTTCATACCAGCCTACTTCACCAAGATTATCACTTCCAGAATATCTATAATCCTGTCCGCCTTTTGCGGCATATTCCCATTCTGCTTCAGTTGGAAGTCGAAAGCCATTTGCATTTTCATTCTGTGTTACATCTCCTCTGATAGATTTACCTTTGTGCGGAGTATAATCCCATGCTGCTACATCTGTTTTACCATTAACTGCATATACTGGTGTTAAATCTAATTTTTCGCTTAACTTATTACAGAAATAAATCGCATCATACCAGCTCACTTGTTCTACAGGATTGTTGTCTCCTTTGAAATAACTTGGGTTACTGCCCATAATGGATGTGTATATTTTCTGCGTTACTTCTGTATTAAGCATTTGAAAATTCTTTTCCGGAATGCCTACCATTTTTATTCCACTAGAATTGAAAAACTTTTCAATCTTAATATCTTGTGCAACATTTTTCTTTGCAGTTTCTTCACGAAGACCAGTCATATCAGCTTTTAATTCGCTTTCTGCAACATACACTGAAGCGGAACAAACAATGCGGAAACCAAGGAAGCTGTACCGGTCGTCAGCGCGGTCGTCTCTACTTCTGCCCACCTTGCATTCGCTGTCGTAGCTGTCATAGTTGCCACCACGGTCATAGCGGTATCTGCTGTAGTGCGGGAGAACATCCCAACACCACTCCAAGACGTTGCCGCTCATGTCATATAAGCCGTATCCGTTTGACTTCTTCTGTGCAACAGGGTGCGTTTTGTGGCCACTGTTTTCTACATACCAGCCTACTTCATCAAGATTATAACTTCCAGAATAGCAATAATCCTGTCCGCCTTCTGCGGCATATTGCCATTCTATTTCAGATGGAAGTCGAAAGCCATCTGCATTTTCATTCTGTGTTACATCTCCTCCGATAGATCCACCTTTGTGCGGAGTATAATCCCATGCTGCTACATCTGTTTTACCATTAATTGCATATACTGGTGTAGAACCTACCTTTTCACTAAGTTTATTACAGAAATAAATTGCATCATACCAGCTTACAGTTTCTACAGGATTATTATCACCTTTATAATAACTTGGATTGCTACCCATAACAGATGTATACAATTTTTGGGTAACTTCAGTATTGAGCATCTTAAAGTTTCTCTCAGGAATCGACACCATTTTTATTCCCATAGAATCAAACAGCTTTGCAACTTCAATATCTCTTGCTACAGATTTTTTTGCAGCAGTTAATGTGGCTCCATTTGAAATATATTTATTCAAGGCTTCAAAGTAATCCTTTTCCTTTGCAACAATTCCAGCAATTTCCCTTAAATCCCATTCAGGCTTCATTGTGCGTGGTTGAATCTTGTTTAAGCTACTAGTCTGAGTAACTTTACCACTTACAGTGTTTATTACACGAATCTTTGAGAAGTTGAACTTATACTGACTTGGCTTGTCATCACCTTCTGCAGTTACATTATAATCAATTTCAAAATAAATAATCGGGTCACCACGGGTAAGAAGCGAGTTATACATGTCCACATTATTTGTATATTCTTCGATTACAGCATCATCCAGTTCTGTTGCCATATCAGGTGCTTTTTTACCGCTTAAAGCCTCATAGTTTACAATGAAATTATCTGTATAAAGTAAAATACCGTCAGAATATAAGCTTAAATATGCATTCCATCCATTCTTGCTTCCTTCATATTTACCGTAACTTACTTTAAGCTCATCACCCATAGAAGAAACAGTTCTGATTGTAGCAAGAGTCTTCTGATCTGTACGGATTTCTGCAAGAAGTGCAGCATCCTGACTTGCTGTAGCCTTTTTTACAGCTTCACAGTCTGCAAAGAATTTGTTTGTTAAATCTTCATTGCTCTTAATTACCTGATTTTCACGGCGTTGTTTTGCCTGTTCCGTTGGCTGTCCGTCACTTCCAAGCTCTACTGTACTGTAGCTCTTATTTCGGATACGAGCTTCTTCACTTTCCTTATCCTTAAGCATCTGGTCATAAAGTTCTACTGAGCGGTTTTCTACCCACTGACGAATCTCTACTAAGGCTTTTTTCTTACTTTCAATAACATTAATCTGACCAAGAACTCCTTGCGTTTCCATTTTAAGCTTACGAACTTCTGCGGCTTTTGCAGCGGCATCTTTTGCCATCTGGTCACGCTGGGTCTTTAATGCAATGGAACGTTCTGCTTCAAGTTTTTCATCTTCTGCTGCTCGTGCCATCTGTGCTTTAAGTTCTTCCTGTCGTTTCTTTTCTGCATTCTGTTTTTCTACAAGAAGCGCCTTTTCTGCTTCAATTCTGTTCTTGTTTTGGATTGCATTAATATCGTTGGAAGTCATGAGCTTAGAAAGTTCAGCATCATAGTCTTTCATCATTTTCTGATACTGTTCTTCATTCTGTTTTGCAAGGGCGAGCTGAGCATCTACAGAAAAGTTTGCTGAGCCTGATGTAAGGAGATTTTTGTTCAAATCAGAAACTTTTATCCCAAGCTTGTTTCCAATGGCAAGGGTAAGTTCATCTACTGCACCAGTGGAACCATAAAGATACTCTGCTTTTGAGTATTCTTTAGAAGAACAGCTTGCCATCTGTTCACCGGTTGTAAGGTCTGTAAAATCAATACTGATTGTATAACCGGAACCAGTCTTACGAACCTTTGTAAACACTGCAAACTTTGCTGTTGTGATTTTTCCAAGTTCAATTGCTGTTGATTCGTCACGGGCTGCACTTTCGCTTTCTGCCTGAAGTTTCTTCAATGCAAGTTCCGATTTCGAGTCAACTACAGTCTTCATTCCAAGATATTCCTGAAGGTTGGACTTAAGTTTGTCCTGTACCTGGCCTGGAAGCCATGCTGATTCTGCAGCAGAAATATTTACTACTTCCTGGTTCACAACCTGAACTGGATGTTTGGTAAGATTTTCAAGACGTTCACGTTCCCATTTTGCTTTGGCTTCTTCGGCCTTACGTTTCTCTTCCTGCACAAGACGTTCCTTGTATTGCTCAAGTGTCTCTATACCATCAATTTTTGTTATTAAGTACGATTTTGAAGACAAATCATTTGTTTCAAATGTAACAAGATATGTTACCTTGTTTGCATAATTAAGACGTTCAGCAATGTTTGTCATATCCATTCCGCTGACAATCTTTACCTTGTTTTTAGCAAGAGCTGACAAAATTACAGTTCCGTCATTTTCTACTTTCATTCCAGAAAGACTCATATCGCAAGTAAATACTGCGGTTGCATCTTTGTTTTTTTCTAATGTCTTACCTATTTTCTTTGCATCAACCTTTGTCTGAGCAAAAAGTGAAATTGAAAATAAGCTTATAAGTAATAATGTTATATATTTTTTCATCTGCATACCTCAACAAGAGCCTTTGTTAATGTCAGTGCTTTATAATAGTCTTTAGGCATTTCAAACCAATGTAATGCCCAGCTTTCAAAACTTTCTTTTATTTCTTTATCAATAACTGTCCAATCATTTGCAAAGAATATATATACACCTTCTTTTGCGCCATCATAATAAAACATTGTCCCCTCTTCATCTTCATCATCATAGAACTCGCTAGCAAATTCCGCGTCGCCACCTTCATCAAAGACATCTACTACATAACACCATTTGTACTTTCTTGCTGCTTTATCCAAATCCCTGTAGAACTCAGACTCACTATTGTAGTATTTATCTGCAAAAGCAGTTCCCAACGCACATAAAACAAGTGCAATCATCATAAAAATCTTTTTCATTCTAATCCTCCAAAATTACATCAAATAACTTGCCAAAAGATCTGCTTCGGCAGCAGCCTGTTTTGCCTGTGCTTCCTGAGCATTAAGTTTTGCAGTGGCAGTCTGTTCAATGGCTTTTGTCTTTTCGGTTTCAAGACGGGCCATCTGAGCATCGTAAGCACGTTTTTCTTCTGCCTGTTTCTGAGCATCCTTTTTGTCTGCGTCAGCCTTCATTTCGCTGAACAAAGCACCTATTTTCTTCTGAGTTTCTGTTTCAAGATTTGCTCCACCCATCATATCCATAAGATATTTTTTACAAAGAGCATCCCAAGTATCCTTGCTCATAGAATAAATTGTATAATAAATATACTGTTCAGTTTTTGCGCCTGTTTCAGCATTTGTTGTGCGTACTTTCTGGAAGAAACCTGCTTCTTCGCGGAGACCTGCCATATCTGCCTTTGTTTCGCTTGCAGCAACAAACAAAGCTTCAAGTTGTCCTACATCATTCAATCCTTGACCTACACGACCGATTACTTTTTGATTAAGTTCTGCAGCCTGAGTATATGCAAAACCTGCACGGCTCAATGCCTGTGCAATAGCCTCTGTTTTACCAGTTGCACGACTGAATTTTACAACTCTATCAGCTGAAATACTCCACTGTTCTTTAAACGTGTCGCTATTTCCACGAGTCATATTTTTAAGCCATGTAGGAGCAGAAATTTCTCCTAAAGTCCTGTCTGTCCAGTCAATTACTACAACCTTATCCACATCATCATCAACATTTACCTTAATAGTAGGATCTGCTTTTGGAGTTGAACCACAGCCTGCAAAACTTAGCAAAGATGCAAATAAAGTTCCTGCTACCATAGCTTTAATCAATTTCTTTTTCATTTGTTTTCTCCTTCCGCTGTTAAATTCAGCTTAAAATTTAATTTCTTCATTTATTTTTTCTGCCAGCTTTGGGAATGCTTTTTTCTGAGCATTTTCCAATGAATAAGCGACAGTTTTTTCCATCATTTTTGCTTCGTATGAAAAAACAGCTTTTCCTTCACTGCTTTTTATTGAAACAATAACAGCAGGCATAATTGTTACAGGATTTTCGCCATTAGGATTAGAAGAAACAATAACATCAGCAATGTAATTTCCTTTTTCTCCAACTATAAAACCACCTTTTTCAAGTGCAGTCTTTATAGATGTTTCCATAATGTTTCCGTAATCGCCCTTCAGGTTTACAAAAATAGTAAGATTCTTTTGTTCTTTTTCTATTTTTGCCGGAAGCTCAGCAATTGTCGTTCTGTCTGCAGAATACTTTTCTTCTTCATTTGGATTTATGATCCTGCCGTATTCAAGTTTTTCCATAAAATCACTGGAAACTTTCCATGCATTTTTATACAGAGATACTTTCGTAAATGAATCATCCTCTGATTCTGCTTTTTTGAGGAAGGCGTAAAATTTTGTTTTTTCAGCTTCGATCTTTGGCTTATACTGAATCCAGGCATCTTCACGAATCATATAAGCTACTGCATACCATTTCTTTTCCGACTTGTAATAATAACTTTCAGTAAACTCAAGCCCAATGAATTCAACTTCACTTGTAACATTTACTTCATCTATTACACGAGTTTCTTCCTGAATAGATGAACCTGTCGTAATAGATGACATTGTTGTAGAAAGATTTGCACTTACCGTAGATTGAAAATATCGGGCTAGCTGAGAAGCTGCATCTGTCTTTGCATCTTCTGCAGTAGTTCCGCTTCCACGCTGTGCCAAATACTGAGCATTAGGAAAAACAGTACGATAATTTTTAAACCAGTCTGGTTCTACAGACTTTGGCTTAGCAAAACAAACAGTTGAAACAAAAGATAATATAAAAACTATTAGAGTTTTTCTCATGTTTTAAATTCTCTCCTTCAATTTTTTTTAAAATAAAAAAAGGCACAGTTTTCACGCAAATTTTCTTTGTGCAAAAAACTGTGCCTTATTATTTACTGAGTATTTTCTATTTTTTGTTAAACTATATAAAAAATCCCGAGCAATCGAGCAATCGAGCAATCGAGCAATCGAGCAATCGAGCAATCGAGCAATCGAGCAATCGAGCAAATTTTACCACGTGCATTTTTTTGTGTCAACATACTTATTATAACTATATCACAAAAAACTCAATTTTTCAATCTTTTTGTAATTGATGTAATTGATGCAAATTGAAGATTTTGGAGATATCCTTTTTCAACTAAAACTACTCTAGTCAATGATAAAATCAAAATTTTATCATTAAGTTTGGTCGTTCAGAATGTACATTATACCTAGTAAAACACTAGGATTTTACCTACTTTATATTATCACGAGCCCCTTTATTTATCAAAGCTTTTTCATTCTTTTCCATTCTTTTTTAAGGACAATGAATGAAAGCTTTCGGTCTTTGCTTTTTCCACTGTATTTATTACGAACTCTTCTTCCATCGTTCGTGATAATTCCCACGCAATTATCTTACGCGAGAACACGTGCAGGGACAGACCTTGATTAAAAAACGAAGGTGTGTCCCTCTTTTTTTATGCTCAATTTTTCTTTTTTCGCCAGTGGGGTGTGGGAAGCGCAGGGTTTTATTTGCACAGCGCACCGAGGCTTGAACAGGCACGCAAAGCGTGAGTCGCTGGCTCAAACATGCATCGCAAAACAGGGACAGACCTCGAATTTAAACAAAATAAACACTGAGTTTTTTAGCGATAGCGTTAAAAAAAACTCGCAGCACGTGCTGACTAAGCGTTCGTTGGTGTATAAATTTTCAGCACGTGCAGGGACAGACCTCGAGTTTAAACAAAACAAACACTAAATTTTTTATTCACGTTCAAACTGAGCCAGCGACCGAGCGGCAGCGAGCTGTGAAAGGCGACTGGGTAATCAAAATTTTGCTGAAATCTCTTTTGTATTATTTTTTGGTTTTTGCATTATTTCCGGTGAGCGAGAAGAATCCTACGCAAAGAATGGCAAGAAGTACACCGGCAGCACAGGCTTCGTTAAATCTGTAAGCACCTGCTAGTCTGTATGTAAAAAGTGACAGAGTATTAAACTTTGGAATTGCCAGAACTAGTGGTAGTGTTGTATCGCCCGCACTTATGGCAAAACAAAATCCAAATGCACTCAAAATGCTTGACTTGCAAATTGGAAAAAAAATACGCCACACAATCTGAATATTATTTTTTGAAATAAGCTTTGCAGCATCAATCGTAGAATTAGAAATTTTTTGAAGTTGTGGAAAAATCACTTTGAATGCAAGCGGCCACGACAGAAATGTTTGTGCAGCAATCAGCCAGAAAATATTGCCGTCTCGCACAATTATTGTGATGATAACGCCTACAACAACACTGGAAATGCACATTGGAAGAATTGGTAGAACTTGCAGAAAAACTGCTGTCCTTTTTTTTGTTTTTCCTTCCATAAATCTCATAAATACGGCATATAAAAATCCAAAAAATGCACAAAAAGTTCCAGTAAAAAAAGCTGTTTTTATGGTTGTAAATAATGCAGGAAGAAAACTTTTCATTTTTATGATGCGACTAAATGAACTTAACGTAAATTTCGCACCTGTCTTGGGTGATGTAAAAGCATTGTAAACGATTCCCCCAAGCGGTGCCAGAAAGAAAATCACAATCAAAACCATTATGATGATGAATATGCTGATTTCAAAGATTTTGTATTCTGCTCCAGCCAACTTTATTTGAATATTGATGTTCTTTGATTTTATTCCTTTTGATTTAGTATTTTTTTGCTCAACAAGACAATATAAAACTGTAATGATGCATAAAAATGCAGTTTCAAAAAAGGCAAGAATTCCAGCTGTTTTAAAATCAAGTGTTGCTCTTGCCGCTTTATATATTTCTACTTCCAAAGTGGAGTTTCCAATTCCGCCAAAAAGCAAAACAAGAACGAAACTCAAAAAACAATAAATAAACACAAGAAGGCTTGATGATGCAATGGAAGGAATCAGCTGATGAATGGTGACTGTTCTAAATATGCGGAATTCATTCGCTCCCAAAAGTCTTGCACTTTCAGTTTGTTCAGATGGAAGTTGTTCCCACGCTTGTGAAACATTTTTCATCACAAGTGGAAAATTGTAAAATCCTTGCGCTATCAATAATCCAGCAAATGAATAAAGGATTTGAACAGGTGGTTTTTGCAGTCCAAATACGGCCATCAAAAACTTATTCAAACCGCCGTTCATTCCCAAAAAAGTGACATAACCTAAAGCTATGATAAGAGAGGGAACACAAAATGGTACAGCCGAAAGTGACAGCAGGACCCTTTTCCCAAAAAAACGTCTTCTTCCGCAAAAAAAAGCTGCTGGAAGTCCAATAATAAGTGCCACTAAAGTTGAACCAGCTGCTTGAAAAAAAGTAAACCATGTAACATGAAATAAATTTGAAATATCCAAATCAGCCTCTTTAGTAACACTTGTTATAATAGTCTGAAAGTCAGTTTTTTTGATTTTTTATATTTTATGGGTGGCTTTTTGCTTCGCAAAAATCAGGCTTTTCAGGGTTCCGCTATCGCTACATTCCTTCGCTACGCTTCGGAACTGGCTTCGCCAGCCCTTACAATCCTTGCCACGGTTTGTAAATCAAATACTCGAAATTGAACCCAACACTCAAAACTGAACAATAATTTTCTGTTCAGTTTTGACAAATATAATTACCTGATTATTTATGAATTTTGCGTAATCTTTTATTCTGCCAGAATCTTCATGATTTTTTCAACAGCAGCATTTGTTGCTTCTACATCGACAGGAAGTGTTTTTTGTGGAATTGGAGCAGCAACTTTATAACTTTCAGGAAGTTTTACATTCTTGTTTGCAGGATTCATCCATTGTGTTAATGGAAGAATTTCTTGTGCTTCATCGCTGATTAAAAAATCCAAGAATGCTTCAGCACCTTTTCTGTTTGGAGCTTTGTTTAAAATGCCAGCTCCTTCCACCTGCATTGTGTGTCCCTGTTCAAAAACAGGAGCAATGTAACGGTCAGTGTTATCATATTCAACATGACTTGCAGGACTTGTAGTGTAACTTATTACCAAAGGAGCTTCACCTTGCTTAAAAAGCCCATAACCTGCACTCCATCCAGAAGCCATAGTCAAAATATTTGGTTTCAAAGCTTTCCAATAATCCTCCACTTTGTCACCATAAACCGAAACTGTCCAGGCAACAAAACCAAATCCTGGAGTTGAAGTTCTTGGGTCCATCAAAATAATTTTTTTTGCATAAACAGGATTTGTTAAATCTTCAAGACTTGCAGGACAAGGAACATCAGACTGAGTGTCGTAAATCATAGCAAAATGACTGTAATCAAAAGGTGTAAGATACCAGTCTTTTGAAAGCTCATTTACAGCATCTTGAGGAATCACATTTGCAGCATTCTTTGGTTTATATTTGGAAAGAATGTTTTCATCAATAGCTTTTTGTGAAATAAGATTATCTAAGCCTAAAATTACATCAGCGCGAACATTTTTCTTTTCCAGAACAGCGCGGCTCAAAACTTGAACGCCACCCCCGCAATCAACAAAAGTCAAATCGTAACCAGTTTTTTCTTCAAATAATTTTTCGATTTCTGGTCCAGGTCCCCATTCGCTGACAAAACTGTCATAAGTGTATACAACAACTTCATTTAAACGAGCATTTGTTTTGCGGTTATTTTTTTTTGCACTAGTGAAAAGAACAGCAAAACCCAAAAGACAAATAAATAATGTAGTGATTTTTAAAATAGAAGATTTTTTCATATCTTCCTCCGCCGGCATTATCCGGATCAGGTTGGAACTTCATACGAAGTTCTACGGGTATAATCTCAGCCTTAATTAAAGCACCCCGGTTTTTTTAGAAGTAAAATAATAGAAGATTTTGATTTTTTTTTCAACACTTTTAGAGAAGGCTTTTAAAAAGGGGACAGACCTCGATAAAAAAACAAAACATCCACAGAGTTTTTTAGCGATAGCGTTAAGAAAAACTCACAGCATGTGCAAACAAAAATGTTCATTGGTATTCTAACAATCAGCACATGCAGGGACAGACCTCAATTGAACCTCAGTTTTACGAGTTTTAGCGAAGCGTTAAAAAACTCGAGGCTCGTGCAAACTAAGTTTTTGTTGGTGAGTAAATTTACAGCACGAGCCAGGCACATGCAGGGACAAACCTAGAATTTAAACAAAACAAACACTGAGTTTTTTAGCGAAGCGTTAAGAAAAACTCACAGCATGTGCAAATAAAAATGTTCATTGGAATACCAGCAATAGGCACATGCAGGGACAGACCTCTCGATAGAAAACAAAACAGCCACAGAGTTTTTTAGCGATAGCGTTAAGAAAAACTCGAGGCTCGTGCAAACTAAGTTTTTGTTGGTGAGTAAATTTACAGCACGAGCCAGGCACATGCAGGGACAGACCTCGAAAAAAAAACAAAACACTCACAGAGTTTTTTAGCGATAGCGTTAAGAAAAACTCGAGGCTCGTGCAAACTAAGTTTTTGTTGGTGAGTAAATTTACAGCACGAGCCAGGCACATGCAGGGACAGACCTAAGTTTTTATTATTAAGCAAAAGGGCGTGCCGGCTAAAGCCGTCGAGCTTTGCGCACTTCCGCTATCGCTTCATTCCTCCGCTACGCTTCGGAACGCCTTCGGCGGTGCTACAATCTCTCACGCAAGAAAGCTCGCAAGAAGGATTTTTTCCCAATTAAAAACAAGGTTTGTCCCTGTTTTGTCCCTATTTTCTATGTTCCTGTTTTCAATCAAGGTCTGTCCCTGTTTTCTATTAATTCATAAAAATATTCATAAACCCGATAATCATTGTTTAGTTCAGGGTGAAATGAAACAACAATTTGATTTTTGTATTTCACTGCGACTATAAAGTTTTTGGCTTTTGCAAGGACTTTTACTTCATTTGAATTTGTTGTTTCTATGATTGGAGCGCGGATAAACGTCATTGGAACTTTTTGGAGTGCATCAAAATCTTCTTCTGCATAAAAACTTCCTAATTGACGTCCAAATGCATTTCTTTTGACTGTTACAGGTAATGTCTGAAAATGTGAAGCCAGCAAAATCAGACCAGCGCAGGTTGCAAAAACTGGCAATCCTTTTTCGATTTTTTCCTTTAATATGTCAAATATTTCAAGTTCGTGCAAAAGTTTTGATTGAACTGTACTTTCTCCACCTGGCAAAACTAATGCATCAAAATCTTTCAAAGCATCTTTTTTTTGCCTGATTTCGAAGATTTCAAAATCCACCTTTTTTTGTAATGAAAATTTTTTCAAAGCAGATTCGTGTTCCAAAAAATCACCTTGCAGTGCCAAAACTCCAATCTTTTTCATATCTACCGCCTGAATTAAATTCCTCGTTCTTCCATAATCAACTTAATTTCTTCTTCGTTTATGCCCACCATTGCTTCACCCAAATCTTCACTCAAACTTGCAATGAGTTTTGCATCTGTGTAATTTGTAACAGCCTGAACGATTGCTGCTGCACGTTTCTCTGGATTTCCAGACTTAAATATTCCGCTTCCTACAAAAACACCTTCTGCACCAAGCTGCATCATCAAAGCTGCATCTGCCGGAGTAGCAACTCCTCCTGCTGCAAAATTTACAACTGGCAGTTTTTTGTTGTCATGCACGAATTTGACTAATTCATAAGGAACTTGAAGTTGTTTTGCCTGTTCAAAAAGCTCATCTTCACGCAAACTTGCAACAGCATTTATCTGACTATTGATTTTGCGCATGTGTCGCACTGCCTGAATAATATCTCCAGTTCCAGGTTCACCTTTTGTTCGAATCATTGCTGCTCCTTCATTAATTCTGCGTAATGCTTCACCCAAATCTCTTGAGCCGCAAACAAAAGGAACTTCAAATTCTCTTTTATTGATATGATAAACATCATCAGCAGGAGATAAAACTTCACTTTCGTCTATGTAATCAATTTCTATAGCCTGTAAAATCTGCGCCTCTACAAAATGCCCGATTCTACATTTTGCCATAACTGGAATTGTAACTGCATCTTGAATTCCTTTTATCATTTTTGGGTCACTCATTCTGGAAACACCGCCAGCTGCTCTGATGTCTGCAGGAATGCGTTCCAAAGCCATTACGGCACACGCACCAGCTTTCTCTGCAATTCTGGCCTGCTCTGGCGTTGTCACATCCATAATTACGCCGCCTTTAAGCATTTGAGCAAGATTTTTGTTTAATTCATAACGGTTTTCTTTCATACTATTTCCTCGTGATTTTCAAGATATTGATGATTTTAATGTACTTTTTTATTGATTTTTGCAAAATATTCAAATATGATTAAATTGACAAGGTCAGAAACAAGGTCAGATGATTTTTTTTAAATTAGCAGAGGTGAAAGGTGATAACATTTGAAATTAAACCTGAAAATGAAAAGTTCCTTTATTTACAGATTTGTGATTATATAAAGCAGGAAATTCGCTCAAATCATCTGAAATTTGGAGAAAAATTGCCTTCAAAAAGGAATTTAGCAAAAAATCTGGGCGTTTCAGTTCTCACTGTGGAAACTGCATATAGTCAACTCATGGCTGAAGGATTTATAAAATCGATTCCAAAGTCGGGTTTTTTTGTGGAAAATATTGCTTCGCTCATAGAGTATCATCAAAACTCGCTGCAGCAGCTTCACCCACCTTTTACAAGGTCAGATAATATTAATAATACAAGGTCAAAACAAGGTCAGATTGCAAAAAATAATGTCAGAAAGTTTTTGTATGATTATTCTGGAAATACTGCTTTGCCAGAAAATTTTCCTTTTGCAACATGGGCGCATATCATGCGTGAAATTCTAAATCAAAATCAAGAAGAAATAATGACAAAACCACCCGTGCAAGGTGTAAATCTTCTCAGGTATGCAATTGCAAAGCATCTTTACAGTTTTCGCGGAATGAAAGTGCATCCGTCTCAAATCGTGATTGGTTCAGGAACAGAATATTTATATGGACTTATAATCCAGCTTCTGGGTTTTTCAAGAATTTATGCTGTGGAATCCCCTTGTTACAGCAAAATTCCAAAAATTTATTCACTTTTTGGAGTAAAAAACGTCAAAATCCCCCTTGATGAAAAAGGTGTAGAAATGGCTGCTTTGAAGGAACAAAATCCAGATATTTTGCACATTTCACCTTCACATCATTATCCTACAGGAATTGTAACGCAGATTACAAGACGATATGAACTTCTGGCTTGGGCAAACGAAAATCCAAATCGTTTTCTTATTGAAGATGATTATGATGGTGAATTCAGGTTTAATGGAAAACCGCTGCCCACGCTTCAAAGTATGGATAAATGCGATAAAGTTATTTACATGAATACCTTTACCAAAACATTATCTCCCACAATCAGAATTAGTTATATGGTTTTGCCACAGAGACTGCTGATGGAGTTTAAACAAAAAATGTCGTTTTATTCGTGTACAGTTCCAAACATTGATCAGATTGCCCTTGCATATTTTATTGAAAAAGGATTTTTTGAACGCCACATAAATCGAATGAGAAAAGATTATTGCCAGAAAAAAGAACTTTTTGCAAAATATCTGACAATTTATGATAAACAAAAGGCTTTGGCAATTCATGAATCAGATTCAGGTTTACATATGATTTTGGAAGTAAAAAAAGAAAACCTAAAAAGATTTATGATGAATGCAAAACAAAAACGTCTGCACATTGTGGCGTTGCAAAATTTCTATGAAACCATGACAGAATTTTCAAATAAATTTATTTTGAATTTTTCTTCGCTCACAAAAAACGAAATTGAAGAAGCAGTAAAAGTTTTGTGCGAGTTTTAAATTTTAAAAAGAGGGACAGACCTGCCTTTTTATCAGTTTTCTTCTCTTGTCTCCCTTAATGCAGAAAGAATTTCTTCTTGTCTAATGTTTGCAAGAGTTTTAATTCCGTCAAAGGGAGATTTTTTTTCGATTTCTGGTGTAATTCTAAAAGAAGATCCATCCGCTCTTTTTACAACAACAGCACCATCTTTTTTTGAAGTATCCAATACTGATGCAAAATTCTGTCTGGCTTCTGAATATGTTACTACAAGCATTTTATACCTCTTTTTTCTGCAGTTTTTTTCATTTTATCATCATAAGTAAACAAAGGTAAAACCATTTGTGATGCAATATTGAGATAGTAACAATCGTAAGCATAAGAATCTGCTTCACCGGCAATCACAATGGAATTTGGAATATCTGGTTCAATTAATCTGATAGGAATCCTGGCAAATTCATGAAAAACAGAAACACCTTCATATACAGAAATGATTTTACGTTTTATCAATTTACTAATTGCATTTCCTATTTCAAAAGGCAAACAATTTGGAGCAACCAACTTGTTCATGCCAACAATTGAAACAACATTTTCACTTCCATCTTGATTAAGCAAAAAAGAAAGTACACATGAAGCATCGATTACAATATCACTCATACTTATATTGTACTATTGTACAATTAAAAAGCCAAGAGATAATAGGGCAAACGCATGTAAAACTCTTTCTGATAAAATTACAGAAAGTGTGAAATTTTAAAGGAACGTTTAAAATAGATGGCTTAAATTTCGCCATCTATTTTAAGTCTCGAGTTTTTTTTCAAAAACTCTTTTTATTCAGGGGTTAATACAACCCCTGAAAACGAGCGAGTCAAGGCCTTGAGCGAAGCGTGCCTTGACCGGTCGTATTTACGTGTTCGCTTGCGCGAACGTTTTGTAAATCCTCAGTTGTTGAAACAACTTGCGGTTTACAAAATTAAAGAACCTTAGAACAGTTTGGCGGAACTGGCGGTTTTCACGAAACCAGATCATGCGCTTGCTTAAACTGTCATGTTTTCCGGACTATGATCCTTCCCGTGCCATGGCAACAGCCTTAAGTCCTGGCCACTCATCTTTATTCTCCAGCCACGACAGGTTCGTGCAGAGGTAATATTGCCTGTTTTCAATTCGTCCATGGTCAGGATTACATTCCTTTTCGGTTTTTATAACTCCGTATTTTGCAAGCCCTTTTCATCTGTCTTTACCTGCCCAAGAATGAGGGACAGTTCATCTGCCCATGCACTTACAATGTGAATTCCCTTTGCTCCCGTGACCTTGTTTGAGCCGCACATCGTCTTTCCGTCGATGGCAACAATTGTTCTGTCCGGTTCAATTTTTACTTTTTCGTAAATTCCATGAGCCCACTTTATAAAAACTTTCTCGATTTTATCTGCGTTCACATTTCTGAAAACCCGGAGAATTGTGTCGGCACTTGGCGGACCGAACTCAAACTTCCTGCACCTTTTTACTCTAAAATCGTCTATTTCTTCCAGACTTTCTCTTAAAAGCATAATTCCTCCCAAGAGGATTTTACCATTTTGTGCATTTTTTAAATAGTAGGTTCAATTTCGAGTTTTTTAATTTTAAACAGTGGCAAGGATAGTAGGGGCACCAAAGGTGGCCACTGGACTGAGCGAAGCGAGGGAAGCGGCTGGAGCGATAGCGGAACCCCGGATAGCCTGTTTTTTGCGAAGCAAAAAGCCACCCA
>JALFAW010000130.1 GCA_022773305.1 Spirochaetia bacterium | reverse complement strand
TCCTGTTTTATCAGTCAATTCTGCTTGCACAGAAAGTAAATCATTAAAATCATTTAGAGAAAATTCAGCAAGACGTTCATCTTCAAAATTTATGTAAATAATTTGATTCCATTCAATTCCTTTTTCAACAAGATCTTTTACTATTTTATATAGCAATGTTGATTTTCCAGCTCGACGTAATCCAATAAGAACATAATTTGCATTTAGATCAAAATCATAATCACGAGGAACAATTTTTGTTTTTTTTATTATTTCATGTTGATCAAAAATAACTTCTTTTAGAATATCATGATTCATAAACGCCTCTGTTTTTTTACTGTCGACTATACTAGATAAATACATTATTATATTGTCGAATATACTCGACAACATATCCTTTGTCAATCCTTTTCTTGCACTGACCAAAATAAAATTATAAACTTGAAAAATGAACGTTTAAAATAGATGGCTAAAATTTCGCCATCTATTTTAAGTCTCGAGTTTTTTTTGTAAAAACTCTATTTATTTATGTGTTCGCTTGCGCGAACGTTTTTGTAAATCCTCAGTTGTTGAAACAACTTGCGGTTTACAAAATTAAAGAAGGATATTTTGCAAGAAACAATTTTTCGCATAGCATCAAAAGAGGATGCAAAATCAATTAATGACATTTCAAAAAATGGAATTGGGATATTCTGATTGTACAGAATCTTTAGTCTTACAAAAATTTAAAAAAATAAATTTTGAAAACGAAGTTGTGTTTGTGGCAAAATATAAAAAGAAAGTGATTGGTTTTGTACACGCCCAAATTTATGATGTTTTATATTACGAAAGCATGGTAAATATTTTAGGTTTGGCTGTAGATTCAAAATTCACAAAAAATGGAATTGGTAAATCTCTTATGGCAAAAGCTGAAGAATGGGCAAAATCTAAAAAAATAAAATTAATTCGTCTAAATTCTGGGGGCACCAGAACACTGAACTGACCCCGCAACGCTCCCCCCGGTAAGTTTTCTCTATTATTCAAAAATCCGCTTTTTAGAATTCAGTTTATATCTGAACATTCCCTCTTTATCATCATACTGTTCATTGCCGCACCAGAGAGTTGTCAGATTATCAAGATTATAAATTACGCTGTGAATGGTCAGAACAAAGTCGTCGGCATTGCGGTCGGGTCTTACGGTTCTCTGCGAAACCTTGTGAAGAATATCCATGGCAGCCATTTCATCAGCAACAAGGCCATCGCTTTTTGAAAGCTCATCGTAAATAATGTTGTAGCGTTCCCAGCCGGTCAGGTCCTTATCATAAACCTTGTAATATCCCGGCTGAATTATAAAATTAGTAACCCATTGAAAATCAGCTTCTCCCTCGCGCTGGCCGATGTTTGAATCCTGGTCATTGTAAGTTACAACTAATTTACGCAGGCTTCCGTAGTTATCACTTTCATCAGTATCATTAACCCATTCAAGAATTGCACTTCTGCCGGAGCGGTTCGCAACCATTATATGAAAAGAAGTTCCAGCAGAATCGTGCATATCATAACTTCTGGCAAAGTTCACAGCTTCATCAAGGGAGTCAGCGTAATCAAGAATCAATCTGATAAGGGCTGTTGGAGAAATATCCGGAAGTTCCGTATTTTGATCTGTCGCAATCACATTTTTGCCCGCTCCCTGATAGGTCATATAAATGCCGCAGCTAACTCCCGCATCATTAAGACCATCAAGTGGCGCATAAGGAGCGGCAAGGGCATAAGCTTTGGAAAGAAGGTTATTCATATCAGCCCGGGCAGGAATATTTATAAAAGAAGTGTCCACAGTTGAAATTGAAGCATGGCGCTTTTTATTTCCTTTAACCCGGACAATGCAGGTGTTTGTTGCATAAAGGTCGTAATTTCGTGCAAAAAGGTGTTCGCCGTTTTGCTTGCGGGCAATAAAAGAAGAACAGCCGATTTTTGAAGTATTGATTTTAATCTTCAAAAGTCCCTTAGTCATTTTATTCATAATGAAGTCCAGAAGCTCGCGGTCATTTTTAGCACCGCCGCAGGCAAGATAATCCTCAAAATAATAATCGCCCTTACAGGTCATTTCGTAGATTCCACACTGCAGGGAATTTTCAACCCGAGGCTTCAGTAATTTAATAGAAGAAATTGCAGAGATTTCATTTCTAAAAATGAATCCCAGACCTACAGCGGTAATCAGAATCAAAGCAAAAACAGAACTGATAATAATAGTGATAATTTAATAACTTTTTTCATATATTTTATTATAGCATGAGAATTACAAATTGAAGATAATAATTTTCTTAAATGCAAACGACCGAAGGTCGTAATCTTTGTTAGTTTTTGCTACCATAATATCGAGATAATTTTGAAATTATTATATCTTCAAAATTTCTTCGGCCATCGATTATTGTGTGAATTATTATTTTATTACCTGAGATTTCATAAACGATTCTGTAATATTCTTGAATCAATTCTCTGTATTTTGTTATCCCCTGACGTTCCAATTCGGGAACAGTTCTTCCGCTTTTAGGATGCACTTGAAGAGACATTACATTTTCCTCGAATTCAGAAATAATTCTCTCAATATAGTCAGGGCTTCGGGAAAAATAATATTCGGCAATTTCATTTAAATCTTCTTCGGCAAATTCAGAAATTATAACTTCTTCAATTTTCTCATTTTCCAAGCTTGTACTTCCTTCTTAAATTTGAAAAAACTTCTTTTGCAGGTTTTGTTCTTCCAGCCTGTACATCCATTTCAGAGAATTGAATGATTTTCAACAAATTGAATGCATCCTTCATTTCTTGGTAAGATTCTACATCAATTAATACTGCTCGAGATTCACCGTTTTGTGTAATGATCAACGGTTCTTTTTTGTCATTTACAAAATTCATCATATCTGCAGCATTTGTTTTTACGTAGGAAATAGGTTTAATGCATTCCTGAACATTTGTAATCATAAAAACCTCCAGTCTTTATATGTTACCATATTGTAACCGTTAAAGCAAACCAAAATTTTCACAAAGAAAAAGCATCCAATTACAGGATACTTTTTTCGTCTAATCATTTTTCCACTGGCCGCGAGGCTGGAACGGCGTAATTTCAATGTTCCAGGGAAGGAGTTTTTCCCAGTCCGCTGTTGTTTCGCAGTAAGGAGCACGCTCAAAAACACAGCGGAGGTAATCTTCAGGGCTCAGGTTATGAATCTTTGCGGTTTCGATCATCGTCAGAATCCAGCAGCTGCTTTCGGCTCCTTTTCTGCTTCCGTAGAACATTGAGTTTTTCCTGAGCAAAGTGAACGGGCGGATGGTTCTCTCGGCTTCATTCGTACTTGGGGTAAGATATGAATAGTTCAGATACCTGTTGCAGCCGCTCGTTTTATAGAACCTGACAATGCTGTCTTGAAGCCGTCAATGTTTGAATTGGTTCCTGACGCTGAACAACCATCCCATTTTGTAATCCATTCCCCGTCAATCTTAATTGAGATTCCGCAAAGATACTCTCCGTTCTCCCCTTCCTTACGAAACTCATTTTTCCAGTTTTCAGGACCACAGACTTCATCCAGCCTATTCTCAATTGCACGTGCCGTAACGTAAGCTAAAACCTTAGCCCAGATTCTTCCGTTTGTTTCGCCGCTCTGCTGAATG
>JALFAW010000102.1 GCA_022773305.1 Spirochaetia bacterium | reverse complement strand
AATCAATGAATGGTACAATAATTTGCGTGAAATTTGGGGCTTAGAAAGATTAGAACAACTTTGTGAATCTGATGATACTTCGGTTTATGATGATTTTTCATTTAGAGAATATAATCCTTCATCAGATAAAAAAATGTTACTTTTGCAAGTTGAACCAGATTCATGTTGCTGTGAAAAGTTGCCTTTTGAAGTGAATAATGCAATTTATGAAAAATTGTATACTGATTTTGAAAAGGATGATTCAGAAAATCAAATAGGTTTTGTCTGTTTCAGTCATTCAGATGAATTTGCTGGTTGCATAACAGTATCACAAATGGCAAAAAAACAGAAAGATGTAATGATTATGACAGGAATTTTTGTTCCTGAACAATTCCGTGGTCTTGGAATTTGTACGGAATTAATTCAAATGTGTGTATCAAAACTTCAGACTATCGGAAAAAAATGGATTTTTATTCCAGATTTATTTGTTCCAGAAATATTACAGCCGTTATTAATACGTACAGGCTTTGAAAAAATTTATTCTGGTTATATTTTAGATTTAAATATGGCATGATAAAATAGTTCAATTTTTTTTATTTTTATCACCTGAAGTTTATAATCTGCGTTGCATTCATTAAACTTTGGAGTTCTGCCTATTTTTGTTTACCGCTAATGCGGATGTTTTGAAGGAGGAAAATTATATGGCATATAATCGTGGATTTGAAGTAATTGATGAACAAGTTGCTGAATATTTAAAATCAGCTACAGAAAGGGTAAAAACAACAGAAAATATTGATACTCTTTCTGAATTAAACAAACTTTTTAAGAAAAATGTGCCTCTCACTGTTAGAAAATATGTAATTGCTTTTATGTTGAAAGAATCATTGAAGCATTTCCATTCATATTCATCTAATTCTAAAGAAAGAAATAATCGGTCAGAAAGAAGTGAACGTCCATCTCGTACAAGAAATTCTCGTGAAAATCGTGAATTCCGTTCTGAAAAAAAGCCTGTTGTTGTTTCTGAACCTGTGCAGAATACGACAGAAGAAACTACAGCAGAAGAACATCCTCGTCATCCTCGTGTGATTATTCCTGAAGCAGAAGCAACTTCAATTTTTATCAGTATTGGAAAAAACAGACGAGTTTATCCTAGAGATTTGGTTGGTGTTTTGATTGCTATTGCAGGAATTGACCGTGATAGAATTGGTGATATCAAAGTTTTGGCTAATTATTCTTTTGTTCAACTTTACGCTGCAGATGCTCAAGTTGTTATTGATAAAATGAACGGTTATGATTATCGTGGTAGAAAACTTGTTGTAAGTTATAGTCGTCAGCGAACTGAAGATGAAAATGAAACTGAAGATTCTCAATTGCCAGATGGTTTTGGAACTGACGAGATTTCAGAACAAGATATGGCTGCTGAAGATGCTGCAGCTTATGCTGCCGCTGAAAAAGCCGCTGCTGATAAAGAGCCTTTTGGTGTAAACTAAGGATTAATAAAACTATTATTACATCAAATGATTGAGATTGCATTATTTGATGTAACATTGAGTTAATTAGAAATTCTCTTTTTTTTTACAGTTTACTTGGTGCGAACAAATTACGACTATCGAGAATTGAACTTTTCTTCGTTGTGTAATTGATAAGGAAGGATTTATTAAATTGAAAATTCATGTGATTGAAACTGGCGTTTTGAATGTGAACTCTTTGATTGTGCCTGTTTTTGATGATTTTAAAAGTCTAGATAATTTAGATTGTCCTGATAAAAAAGATGATTCTTTTTCAAAAAAGTGCTTTGTTGTTGATCCGGCTGGCTGTTCTGCTTCACATGATGAAAATAAAATTACTGATTTCCTTGTTTCAAACAAAATGGATTGTGTCGGTATTGTTTTGACACATTCTCATTTTGATCACATTCTTGGAATTGCTGAGGTAAAAAAAGTTTTTCCAAATGCAAAAATATTTATTCACGAAAATGAAAAAAATGAACTTGGTTTTACCTGCGGGCCAATGAATAATTCGATTCTTCATTTTTTTAGAGAAACTGGATGGATTGCTGAGGTGGAAAAACAACCTTCAGCTGATGTAGCATTGCATGAAGGTGATGAAGTTTTTGGCTGGAGAGTTTTGCATACACCCGGACATTCGCCTGGCTCCATCTGCCTTTTTAATCAGTCTAATCAGAATGAAAAAATCTTGATTTCTGGCGATACAATTTTTGATTTTGGAGGTTTTGGACGTACTGATATGTATGGTGGTGACGAAGCTGTTCTTGTACAGAGTATTATCCGATTAAAAAGAGAGATTCCAAAAGATACAATTGTTTTTCCTGGTCACGAAAGTTTTGGATTTACGTTTGGCTAAAAGCAGATTTTGATTAAAATATTGGGTTCCAGATTGTAAAACATTGTTTTCCATCCTGATTTATTTCTTTGAGAAATGCGATATCAACAAAATTTTTTTCTACTGTTGCAATAGCAAATCCTGCAGGTTGTCCCCCTCTTGGTCTAGCACAACTTCCAGGGTTTACGAACTTATATCCGTCAATATTTTCTTCTTTTGCAATATGAGAATGACCATAGAATGCTGTTTTGCAGTCGGCTAATTGCATTGCAAGTCCAAGATTTTCCATCCCATAATCGATTTCTTCTCTGTGCCCATGCACTATCAGAAAATTTCTACCGTTTACTTTAAGGATTTGTGAATTTGGAACATAAATTGATTCGTTTATATTTAATGGATAGCTTGAAGGGTCGCCGTTTCCTCTTGCAAAGGCAATTACCGATGGTGTGCTATTCTTTAATTCCTCATTAATTAAAGATTCGGAGAGCAAATGAACTAAATCACCGATGCCGTCACCACAAAAAATAAGCGCATCACACGTTTTTCCAAACTGTAAAACTATGTTTTTAAATGTTATGTAGCGGTTGTGAGAATCTGAAATCACAAGCAGCCTGGCGTGGTCTTTATTTTCCAAATTTGACAAAGCTTGTTTTGTTCCAATCAAATAATGTGTTTCCTGTGCAATCTTTTCTAGCATAAATTATCTCCAAATTATTTTGATTTTTACGAATTATTTCAAAACAAAGTGATTTACTGAAGGTAAACCTGTTTCTGTATC
>JALFAW010000027.1 GCA_022773305.1 Spirochaetia bacterium | reverse complement strand
GAAAAGATGCAGGTATTACAGAAGATGTTGTTTCTCCAAAACTTCTTCCTGTTTATCACCACGGAAACCCTGAATTTGACAAGGCAATTCCTGGTGCCAGTAAATAATTGTTTTTTTGATTATTGTGAATTCAGTTTTTTAAAAAAATGATTTACTGACAAAAAAGAGTGTCTTTCTGGCACTCTTTTTTTATAATGTTTTTCAAAAAAAACTATAGTTTATTCTATTAAAAAGTGATAAACTATGAAAAATTATTTATAAGAGGTTAAAAAAAATGACTGCTTATTTAGCTGGAGTTGTATCTTCACTCCTGTCATTTATTTTTATTGTTTTTGCAATTGGTACAATCGGTTACCTTGTTGGTGGTATTAAGATTAAAGGTATCGAACTTGGAACTGCAGGTGTTTTACTTGTAGCGTTGATTTGGGGTGTTGTTATTAACTTTATTCCAACTTTTGATTTTGCTGGTGTTAAAACCATTACCTTCTGGTCAGATAAAATAAAAAGTAATTTTGGAATCGTATCTAATATAGGTACTGCACTTTTTGTTACAGCAGTTGGACTTATTGCTGGACCTAAATTTTTCCGTTCATTTAATAAAAGTACACTTGCATATATTGTTCTTGGTTTTGTGATTATCATCATTGGAGCAGTTACGGCTGCTCTTTTTGCTATTTTTGATCCAAACTGTTCTTCTTCTATGGCAGTGGGACTTTTAACTGGTGGTCTTACTTCAACTCCAGGTTTCAGTGCTGGTAAAGAAGTAGCAGTAGCTTTAGATGAAGCTGCAAAAGCTGCAGGTCAAGTTTCAACTTTGGAAGCTGATGTAACTGCAGGATACGGAATTGCTTATACTTTTGGTGTTTTGGGAGTTGTCTTGTTTGTTCAGATTATTCCAAAAATTTTAAAAGTAAACATGGCTGATGAAGTTGCACATTTCCAGGCAGCAAACCAGATTCAGATTCCTGAACCAAAAGGTAAACTTACTCAGATTGATCCATTTGGTTTTTTCCCATTCTTCCTTGCAGTTGCTTTAGGATGTTTAATTGGTGCAATAAAAATTCCTGGAATTAATTTTTCTTTGGGAAATTCCGGAGGATGTCTGATTGGCGGCTTACTTGTAGGGCATTTTGCACACATTGGTAAGATTGACCTTCGCATCAGTAAACAGACTTTGAATTTTATGCGTGAACTTGGACTTGTTTTATTTTTGATTGGTGCAGGAGTTCCAGGAGGAGTAAATTTCATTTCAAAATTCAGATGGACTTATTTCATTTATGGTGCTGTAATGACACTTGTTCCTATGATTGTAGGATATATAATCGCAAGATATGTATTTAAGTTAAGCATTTTGAATAATCTTGGTTCTATAACAGGCGGAATGACTTCTACTCCAGCATTAGGAACTTTGATTGCAACAGCAGGCACCGATGAAGTTTCTGCTGCTTACGCTGCTACTTATCCATTTGCACTTGTATCTATTGTTCTTGCTTCAAAAATTATTATAATGCTTATCTAATAGATTTGATTAGTTTTTTACTGCAAGATTAAAAAAAATCGTAGTGCTTAAAACACTACGATTTTTTTTTATTTTGAAGTCATATTGATAACACCATCCCAGTTTTCTGGAATTCCATTTTCTATGAAATTTTTACATCTCTCTGCAAAAACAAGCGAAGTCGGATCTCCATCGTTTATAGTATTTGCCTGCATAAATAATTTTCCAGCATTAACAAAATCACGATTTAAATATTGCTCCAAAGCTACATTAAAAATATCAATCTGTTCTTTTTGTAAACTTGAAAGTTCAGATGTAAAACCTATGACATTGTAAAGTTGAACTGGTGTTGAACGACCTACAACTCTTACTTTATCAAGTTTTCTTACAGTTATTTCATCTTTATGAACGCCCGAATTTGCAAAATTCCAAGTGGAATCTGAACACATAATCCAGGAATTATATGCTTTATTTACACCTTCAAGACGACTTGCAAGATTGACCGTATCACCTATCATAGTGTAATTAAGTTTACTAAATGATTCAGTTTTACTTCCCATTAAACCAACATATGCATCACCTGAATTTATTCCAATTCGTGTCTGCAAAGGATTAAGTTTAATAATTTCAGTATTTCCCATTTTATTTACAATTTCAATAGGTTTAAATAAATCTGCATGACTTTGATTAAATTCTATTTCAACTTTTTTCATATTAATAGCGGAATCAAGACAACGGAATGCCCATTCTTCTTTTGTATACGAATTCATCGGATCTGGAGCACCAAACATCGAAATAATTGCATCACCTTCATATTTATCAATATTTCCATTATTTTTCAAAATTTCATTAGACATCTGTCCAAGATATTCATTCAAAATCTCAATTAGTTTATTTGGACCTTCTTCTCCATAACGTTTACCGATGCTTTCACTTAAAGTTGAAAATTTCTGAATGTCAGAAAATAAAGCCGTAATCACCTTTTTTTGACCTTCAGTTTTAAATGCTTCAGGATTTCGCCTTAATTCTTCAACTGTATCTTTATTGGCAAAAGAAGCTGCAATCTGTGTAATAAATCTTTTTTCAGCAATACTTTGATAGAATCTGTAAGAAATTCCGAAAATCAAATCCACCGCAAGATATACTATAGTTCCAAAGAATCTTATGTAATAGTGTGAGAAAACAAATAAAGAGGCAAAAAACAGACAATAAATCAAATAAAAGATAAAAGTCAAAACATTTTGTGTCGTATTCGAAGCTTTTCTCAGAAATAAGATTAGCATTGATAAAATGACAGCAAATAAAAATCCCCAATACCAGTTTATATTATTGATAAAATCCATATTTAAAAGAGTATTCAAAATATTTGCATGAATTCCTATATTCATAAATTTCTTTTCGTATGGAGTTGCCCCATTATCTGTTGTTGAAGTTGCTGTATTTCCAATAATACAATAAGCCCCTTTATACATAGGACGCATTTCATTCATAAACTTAGCATAAATATCATACTCGTGCTTCAAATTATCATAATCGCTTTGTACAATGCTTTTTATCTCTTCCATGTCATTTAGAGAAATAGAACTTGAAATCTGTGAAATTCTTTCTTTAATAGTTTGTAAATATCCTGAATTTAAAAAATTATTTACATTTTGATAAAAATCCTTTTTTCTATCAAAGTAATGTTGATATTCATCTTCACTGATACCATTCAAAACATTTCCTTCTATATCATATCCTGTACATTTTGAAAGTAAATATTCTTTTTCTTCATTTATAGATTGAAATTCCTGCAATAAATCTAATGCAGTATAAATATAATCCATTTGTGAACCGTCATCATTAAAAACAACAGGTAAAGAGATATTTGAAAGACATAAACCAATCTGTTCTTCCAAATACGAAAGATTAATCAGATTTATGATAGAGTCATTTCTAAACGATTCATCGCAAGAACCTTTACGATAATTAATAAAGATTCTGCCATATTCATCTACAGGAATTTCAATATCACCGCGAACATTTGTTTTGGGATTTAAAGCATTTTTGATGATATATTTATTTGATTTTCTTTCAATTTGATTTGAATCCACAATCTGTAAAAAAGGACCAAAAGTGAGTTGTGCAACATATTTTCCATTATATTTATATAAAAGTTCCATTCTGCGGCGCACGCCATCACTGTCTATTACCGAATTCGTAAAGTTTGCTCCATACGCTCGTGTAAGTAATTTATGTAATGCCGGAGTAAAACCATTTGGTTCTTGTGATTCCAAAGATGTTCTGTTATTTCCAATAGTAATTAAATCATACTCATCTTGAACAGAATCGAGCAAAAGTCTAGAAACAGTGTAATCCAGTTCGTTCTCTTTAGTTTCATAACCTAAATCCTGATGATTGATTGTCAGATAGGCTTTTCCAAAAAACTGTAAACACTGAGCAAAATATTCATCATTATCACGTGACATATTGTTTGTGATATATTCATTCAATTTGGAAAATTCAGGAATTATGTTCTCTTCCAAAAGATTTTGTTTCAATTCCGGCAAATCTTCCAAAGTAAAGTAGCCTGATTCAAGTGCATCTGTCATCTGAGAAATCAAATCATTCACGTTTTGTTCAGTATCTGCAATGCTTGAATAAATTTTTTGTTCTGCAGACGGAGCTATTCCATTTTTCGAAGGCGAAATATACTCAATATCGAAAATTGCAGTATCCGCACCAAGTTCTTTCATACTCAAAAGTGCATTAGCAATTTCATCCCTACTCCAAGGCCACTCTCCAAGTGCCGTAATAGACGGATCATCAATCTTTACCATCAAAATTTTCTGGTTTTGTTCAGGTTGTTTTCTTAATTTGATAAGTGAATCGTACAATTGAAAATCAAGTGCCTGAAAGAAATTCAAATAACAAAGACATGCAAAAACAATGACAATAAAAATCTTTATACTGATAAAGAAAAGTGTATTCTTTTTATTTTTCATAAATAAATTATATCACATTATTTAAAATATTCCACTTTTTAATGCAAGTTTTGCAACTTCTTGTTCAGCTTGTTTCTTTGAGTTTCCAGAGCATGGACCATAAGTCATATCATTTAAATGAACAACAACAGAAAAAACTTGTGCGTGTTCAGGTCCGGTTTTTGAAATTAATTCGTATCTTGGACACATTTTTGAAATCTTTTGAAATTTTTCCTGTAAAATAGTTTTATAATCTTTTATTCCACTATCAAAAACTTTTTCAATCTGGGGAATCATAAAAGAAAGAACATATTTTTCAACAGATTTAAATCCACTATCCAGATAATAAGCTCCAATTATTGCTTCCATGCAGTCGGCCAAAATAGCAGGCTTTTTTCTCCCTCCGCTTTTTTCTTCCCCTTTTCCAAGAATAAGGAGATTCTGAATATTAATTTCCAAAGCAATTTCTGAAAGAATTTTTTCTGAAACAACAACAGATTTTATTTTTGCTAAATCGCCTTCTACAATATCGTAATGATTGTAAAGATAAGATGCAGTCACCATTCCAAGCACAGAATCTCCTAAAAATTCCAATCGTTCATTATTTTTGAAATATTTTACCTCATTCGTGATAGAGCGGTGACAAAAAGCCTGATTTAATAAATCCAGATTATTAAAACTTATTTTTACAGATTTACAGAATTTTATAAGTTGTGATTTTCTTTCTTTTGATAATAAATTGTTATTCATTATATTTTTGATAATATATTTAAAACAAAAAAAGCACAAGTCAAAACCTGTGCTTTTTTAAAAACAGAATAATAACTACAGACTATTGCTGTGATTTAATGAAATCGTAAGCGTCACGAACTGTTTCAAATTCATTAGCTTTTTCATCAGGAATACTTACACCCAATTCTTCTTCGATAGCATATACTAATTCATAAGTATCAAGACTATCTGCTCCGAGATCATTTCTGAAAGATGAATCTAAAGTGATTTTTCCTTCATCAATTTCCAATTTGTCAGCAATAAGTTTCTGGATTTTTTCAAACAATTCGTCCATTTTTTACTCCTAAGGATTATGCTTTTGTTTCAGGTGTAATTACCTGACGACCACGGTAAAAACCGCATTTTGGGCAAACATGATGTGACTGAACTAAATTGCCACAATTGTTACATTCAACCAACTGTGGAGCAGTAAGTTTCATATTAATTGTCTGACGTCTTTTAGTTACGGCCTTCGATGTTTTACTTCTTGGTACTGCCATATATATAACCTCACTTTATTCTGATATAACTGAGAATAAATAATACAACAGTTCCAATCAGAATGTCAATACATTATATCAAATTTACTTTATTTGTCAAACATTTTATTTACAAAATTTCAAAAAATGTCATTTAAATATCATAAAAGTGATAAACAAAAAGTTTTGATTTTTTTTATTTTTTTACCAGTTATCATTTTAATTGTTAACACACGTTACTTAATAACTAAAAGGTTCAATTTCGAGTTTCTCTCGTGGCAAGGATAGTAGGGGCACCAAAGGTGGCCACTGGACTGAGCGAAGCGAGGGAAGCGGCTGGAGCGATAGCGGAACCCCGAATAGCCTGTTTTTTGCGAAGCAAAAAGCCACCCAAAGAATAAAAATTTAAAAACTGGACATTTGTCCTAAAATTGCCTTTTTAGCAAACTTTCAATTAGAATATATTTGTTTTAATTTTTGAGCCACAATCGGTGGAACCATTCTTGAAATGTCACCGCCGAATTTTGCAAGTTCTTTTATGGATGAGGACTTTACAATTGCATATTTTTCTTTAGATTGCAAAAAGACAGTTTCAATATCATTATTTAAGTTCTGATTCATCAAAGCAAGTTCAAATTCATAACCAAAATCATTTGAAGATCTCACTCCCCTTACAAGAACTTTTGCATTCACTTCCTTTGCGTAATTAACTATAAGACCTTCATAAACATGTGCAGAAACATTTGGAAAATCTTTAATCAATTCTTTCATCATTTCAAGACGTTCATTCTGTGAAAACATATATTTTTTATCAGGATTAACAGAGACAACAACATCCACACTGTCAAAAAGTCTTGAAGCACGTTTTATAATATCAAGATGTCCATTTGTAGGAGGATCAAAAGATCCTGCAAATACTGCTTTTACCATAAAAATAAAAATAACCGATTTGACGAAAACTGACAATAGATGTAATATAAAAAATATGAAAAATATTTTAATTAGCTTAGTTATGTTATTTTGTTTTGTTTTATTTTCTTGTGGTTCTGCTCCAAAAAAAGAGACAGAAGAAATTCAGCCTCCAGTTCAATCTGAAGAAACTCAAAACTCAGTTAATGTAGATGAAACTATTGATTATAGTGATGATGATTCTGTTGAATTAATAAATGAAATTGTTGAAATTGAGGAAATTCTTGATGAAGATGATGAAGAATACATTCGCTCTACAAATGAATTAAAAAATGATGAACTTGTCACAAAAGAAGAATTCATTGATGACAAAACAGAAATTTTACATATTATTTCTGAGCTCCAAGATATAATGGAAAGAGAAGATACAGAAGCATGGTTAAAATACATATCTCCTGATTCAATTCGATATTATTCAAGTCCAGCAAATATCAGAAAAGCACAAAAAAAACTTCCAAATAAAACAATTCAATTAAATGGAATTGGTGATTATTTTAAACATGTTTTCATTCCATCAAGAAAACGAAGCAATGTTGATGAAATCCGCTATATTTCAAAAACAAACATAAAGGCAGTTGAAGTCAAAGACGATGGATCGACAGTTGTTTATTATCAGTTTGTAAAAGTGAATGGAAAATGGCTAGTTCACATTCCAACTTTATAAGTAACTGATATATGATTATTTTTTAACATATTTAAAGATTGTGTTTATTGATTTTTAATTAATTTCATTCTATAATAAAGATTGGTATATATTAACCGGAGGATATTATGAAAGTTAGTAAAAAAGTTTTGCTTTCATCACTTTTGGCTTTAACAGTTTTTTTTGTATCAGCTCAGGAAAAACAGGTTCAAAAAAAAGATAATTCTTCAGAAAAAGAAACATCTGTAGAAAGTGAATATTTAAATGACATCGATAGTGATATTATTACAACATTAGCAGATTCAGATGATTATGACAACAAACTTGTAGCTTTGCAATATTTACAGGGAGCTATTGAAGATGGAAATACATCTGATGCAATCATTCAGGCTCTTGATAAACTTGCAGGAGAAGGTTTAACTTCTCAGACAAGAACAAACGGAAGACTTACAAATAATTTTCCGGAAATTCGTCGTCAGGCTTGTCTTTTGATGGCAAAAGTTCCAACAGAACATTCAAAAAACACACTTGTTTCTATAGCAATTGCTGATTCCGAGCCTATGGTTATTGCAGCAGCTGTAAAATCTCTTGGAGAAATTGGAATAAATAATAATGATGAAACGATAGAAGCAATTGCTTTTGCAAACAGAAGAAATCAGGTATTAAATCCTACAAGCAGTCTTGCTCTTGAAGTTTTGACAGCTTATGAAGTTCTTGCAGATTCTACAGAAAATAAAAAAACAATCATTGATTCAGTTGCTAGAATTTCAACAGATTATCATTATGTAACTCCTGTAAGAAACAAAGCATACAAATTGTTAAAAAGTCTTTCGTCAAGTGGAAGTGACAGTAACAAAAAAGAATCTAACAAAAACGAACAACAAAAGTCTTCAAATCAATCTTCAACTGAAGTAACTGGAGATTAATTTTCTTTATTTTTTCTTTTTTTATGATTATTTTAAATAAAGAGTTTCGTCAAATTATTTTTTTGGTGGTTTTGTTTATCATTACCACCTAATTTTTTTGTCGATTTTTTTTTGAACAGTTATTTTTTTTACATTACATGAAAAATGTGACTGCTAGCACAGTGTTTAATCAGGAGGAAAAATGGAACCTATTATTTTGGCATCTTCATCACCTAGAAGGCAGGAAATTCTTAAAATGCTAAAAATTCCGTTTCGTGTGATTATTCCTAATATCGATGAAACATTAACTACAGCAATTGAACTTGAACAAATTCCTGAATTATTAGCTCGTGAAAAAGTTACTGCAGTAATTCACGCACAACCTGCAGGACAGGAAATTCCTTGGGTTTTGGGTGCTGATACTTTGATTCTTTTTGAAAATAAAATTCTTGGAAAGCCACAAACTCACGAAATGGCTGTTGAATATTTACAAAAACTTCAAGGAAAAACACATACAGTAATTACATCTATCGTTTTGTATAATGGTCACACTCACGAAACATCAACAAGAACATGCAAAACACAAGTAACTTTTGCTAATATGACTGATCAAGAAATTGAATGGTATGCAGAAACAGGAGAATGGCATGGAGCTGCAGGCGGATATAGAATTCAAAGTCTAGCTTCCTGTTTTATTCAAAAAATCGAAGGTTCATATTCTGGTGCCGTTGGCTTGCCTATTTTTGAACTTTACGATATATTAAAAGAACAAGGTTATTCTGTTTTAGAATAATTTGTATAAATTACAACAACTCGTAGAGTTGCACATTCCGATCTCTTTTGAGATGCGAGAAACAGAGTTTGGTGGTTTGATTAAAAAAAATTATTTTGAATAATTCAAACCCGTGAAGGAGCGTTACTCATGGCTGTAGTAACAATGAAAAACCTGTTGGAATCTGGAGTTCACTTCGGACATCAGGTAAAACGCTGGGATCCACGTATGAAGAAGTACATCTTCGCAGAACGCAATGGAATCCATATTATTGATTTGCAGAAAACTATTGCTGCAATTAAAGACGGATATGATGAAGTTCGTAAAGTAACTGCATCAGGAAAATCAATTCTTTTTGTTGGAACAAAAAAACAGGCTCAGCAGGCTGTACAGAAAGAAGCTGAACGTTGTGGTATGTTCTATGTAAACAACCGCTGGCTTGGTGGTATGCTTACAAACTTCTCTACAATCAAAAAATCACTTCAGCGCCTCAAGAAAATTGAAAAAATGGAAATTGACGGCACTTTTGATAATCTTACAAAAAAAGAAGTTGCAGCTCTTCAGAAAGAAAAATCAAAACTTGAAAAGAACCTTGGTGGTATCAAAGAAATGAAAGAACTTCCAGGTGCCATTTTCATTATCGATACACATAAAGAACAACTTGCAGTTGCAGAAGCACGCAGAATGGGTATTCCTATTATCGCTGTTGTTGATACTAACTGTAACCCAGAAGGAATCGACTTCCCTATTCCTGGTAACGATGACGCTATCCGTGCAATTTCATTGTTTACATCAATTATTGCTAACGCTGTAATTGAATCTGATAATGAAGCTGGACTTAAGATTCTTGAAAATCTTAATGATGATGAAGAAATTACTACTGATGCAGTAATTAAAAGTGAAGATGAAGAAATCGTAGACTATTCTAATTATCAGCCAACTGAAATCAAAGAAGAAGATGTTGAAGAAGATGACAAAGATAGTCTTGTTGATGAAGATAAAATTTATAAGGACTAATTTATGGCAATCACAGCAGCTGATGTAAAAGCACTTCGTGAAAAAACTGGTGCTGGTATGATGGAATGCAAAAAAGCCCTTACAGAATGTAATGGTGATATAGCAGAAGCAGAAAAATCTTTGAAAGAAAAAGGTCTTGCAGCAATGGCAAAACGTTCAGAACGTGCAACTTCTGAAGGACGTTTGTTTATTCGCCAGGATGGAAATAAAATTGCAGTAATTGAACTTACTTGCGAAACAGACTTTGTTGCCAAGAATGCAGATTTTATTGCAGTTGGTGAAAAAATGCTTGATGTAACACTTGCTAAAGGTTACACAAAAGTTGAAGCAGAACACGAAGAAATTCTTGAACCTCTTAAAGTTTCTATTCGTGAAAACATGAAAGTTGCAAAAGTTGAAGTATTTGATGTACCTGCAACAGCATCTGCAGCTTATTATGTTCACTCTGATTTTAAAACTGGTGCAGTTGTAATCGTAGACGGTTCAACAGCTGACAGTGTTAAAACATTTGCAAAAGACTGCTGTTTACACATTGCAGCTTTCACACCATCTTATACTTCGAAAAAAGATGTACCACAAAGCTACATTGATGAACAAAAAGAAATCTTTAAAGCTCAGATGGACCAGGACGAAAAAATGGCTGGAAAACCTGAAAACGTTAAAGAAGGTATTTTGCAGGGTAAAATCAACAAACATTTGGCAGAAATCTGTTTTGAAGACCAGATGTTCGTAAAAGATGACAAAAAAACTGTAACTGCTAAACTTGCAGAAACAGGAAAAGAAGTTGGTGCAACTCTTTCATTTACAGTTGCAAAACTTTTTGTTTTAGGTAAATAATTTACTTATAAGGCTATTTTGATTTTTAGATATAATCAAAATAGCCTTTCCATGACTCTTCGTAAATTCGAGAGTTTTTAGGAGGACAACATGTCGGAAACTTGTGAAGCTCGAATGGAAAAAACTATAGCTTCTTTAAAAGATTCATTTAATACAATAAGAACTGGTCGTGCAAATGCTGCAATTTTTGATAAAGTTCGTGTAGATTATTATGGAACTAAATCTCCATTAAATCAGGTAGCAACTATTGCTATTCCAGAAGCTCGCTCTGTTATCATCACTCCTTTTGATAAATCACTTATTTCTGAAATTGAAAAAGCAATTCAAGTTGCTGATTTGGGATTAAATCCTTCTAATGATGGTAAAGTCATTCGTATTCAAATCCCAGCACTTACTGCTGAACGTAGAAAAGAACTTGTAAAACAAGCAAAAACTATTGCAGAAAACAGTAGAACTGCAATTAGAAATATTCGTCGTGATGGAAATGATGATTTAAAAAAACAACAAAAAGATGGAACTTTAACAGAAGACGGTCTTAAAACAGAAACTGATAAGCTTCAAAAATTAACTGACAAATTCATCGATGAAATCAATAAGATTTACGAAGCAAAAGAAAAGGATATTTTACAAAACTAATGTCTTTAGATAATAAAAATCTTCCATTACATGTAGCCATTACAATGGACGGTAATGGAAGATGGGCACAACAAAGAAAATTACCACGTACTGCAGGTCATGATCAAGGATTACACACTGTAAAACGAATTGTAAAACTTGCATCAGACCTAGGAATAAAATATTTAACTTTGTACGTATTTTCAACAGAAAACTGGAAAAGAACTGAAAAAGAAGTAGGTTTTTTAATGAATTTAATCCATATACATCTTTGCGGTGAACTTGATTTTTATAAACAAAACGGAATCAAAATCAATCATATTGGTGACATTGACTCACTTCCCGACTCTATCAAAAAAGATATAACAGAAGCAATTGAAGATACAAAAGATTTTTCAGGAATGACATTAAATCTTGCTATTAATTATGGCGGTAGAGATGAAATTATTAGGGGAATTAAAAAAATAATATATAGTAAAATAAATGAGAATGAAATCTCAGAACAATTGATTTCTAAATATTTAGATATGCCACAAAGTCCTGATGTTGATTTATTGATAAGAACTGGTGGTGAAAAAAGATTAAGTAATTTTCTGCTTTGGCACATTCCTTACGCCGAACAGATTTATACAGATACTTTGTGGCCAGATTATACAGATGAAGAGTTTATTAAAAATATAGAAGATTTTTCACACCGAAACAGAAGATTTGGTGCAGAAAAATCTGAAAATCAAAAAAAGGAATAAAATGAGTAAAACAGTTCAACGGTTATTAACTTTTTTTATTGGAATTCCTCTTGTATTATTAATTGTTTTTGCAGATTATATGAATAATCTTCCTTTACATATTACAATTGGCTTTTTTTCTGTTCTTGCAGCAAACGAGTTTTATGATATGCTGAAGATTAATCACTCACTTTTCCCAAAACCATTACTTTTGGTCTTTACTGTATTATTACCATATTTTACGTTTTTATTTATTCTTTATGATTTTAAAATTGAATTAATTCCATGGGTCTATCTTTTTGAGGTATTATTTTTGATGGGAATTGAATGTATTACAGCAAAAACATTCGAAAAATCACTTTCTAAAATTGCATATTCAAGTTTACTTATTTTTTACTGTGGCTTTTTACTTACTTTTCTTTCAAGATTGACAGTAACTGAAAACTCTACCTACATTATCAGTTTATTTTTGATTTTTGTTTTTATTTGTGATTCTTTAGCTTGGTTTTTTGGAATTTTGTTTGGTAAATCAACGAGAGGATACATTTGTGCAAGTCCTAATAAAAGTGTAGTTGGTTTCATTGGAGGAATTTCTTGTTCAATTCTTGCAGGTTTTTTATTTAAATTTATTTTTCCAGAAAAAATTCCATTTTCATACATTGAAATTCTTATTCTAGGTTTTCTTACTGCTATTGCTTCAATTATTGGAGATTTAATTGAATCTGTTTTTAAGCGTTCTTCTGGAGTAAAAGACAGTGGAAATATAATTCCTGGACGAGGCGGTGTGCTTGATTCTATTGATTCAATTGTGATTGCTGTTCCTGTCTTTTACATCTGCCAATATTTTTTTAACTTGATTTAATTTCTATAGGATTATGAAAAGAGTTTTAGTTTTGGGCTGCACTGGCTCTATTGGAACAAATGCTTTAAATATCGCAAATAATCTTCCTCAGGATTTTAAAATTTGTGGTTTACAGTCTCATTCAAATGAAAAAAAACTTTACGAACTTGGAAAACTTTACGATTGTCCAACTTTGCTCACATCAAAAGATTCCTCATCTCAAGCTTTTGAAAAACTTATTATCGAATCTAAACCAGACATTGTTGTTAATGGGATTGCTGGAGCTGCTGGTCTTTTACCTTCAAAAATTGTTCTGGAGAATAAAATAGACATTGCACTTGCAAATAAAGAAACTATTGTAATGGCAGGTTCGTTAATCAAGAATCTTGCAAAACAAAATGAAGCAAAAATTCTTCCAGTTGATTCTGAACATTCAGCTATTTTTAATCTTGTAGAAAAAATTGGAAAAGAAAACATCAGTAAAATTGTAATTACAGCAAGTGGTGGACCTTTCAGAACTTTTACAAAAGAACAACTTAATAATGTAACAGTTGAACAAGCTCTAAATCATCCTACATGGAAAATGGGTAAAAAAATTACAATTGATTCGTCTACTCTTGCAAATAAAGGACTGGAAGTTATTGAAGCAGCTTATCTTTTTGATGTATCTGCAGAACAGATTGAAGTTGTCGTCCATCCTCAAAGTTTGATTCATTCTCTTGTGAGAACAAATGATGGTATGCTTTATGCTCAGATTTCCGATCCTGATATGAAACATCCTATTTACAATGCTTTGACTTGGCCTGAGAATAAAAAATCTTTTCTTGAGCCCTTTGATTTATTCGATAAAACAATGACTTTTTTCAAACCAAGGATTAACGATTTTCCACTTTTAGGTTATGCTTTTGAATGTGTAAAAATGGGAAACTGTTATCCGCTTGTTTTTAATGCAGCAAACGAAGTTGCAGTTAATGCTTTTTTACAAAAAACTATATCATTTCCAGCAATTACAAGAATCGTGCGTTCTGTTCTTGATTATGACTGGTCTGCAAAACTTGATTCTTTTGAAACAGTTTTTGAAGCTGACAAAAAAGCAAGAGAACTTGCACAGGAGCTTCTTTAATGAAATGGATATATGGACTTTTATGCCTGTTTTTTCTTATTCTTTTTCATGAATTTGGACATTTCATTGCTGCAAAAATTTTTGGTGTTAAAGTTGAAGCTTTTTCCATAGGTTTTGGACCAATCCTTTTACATAAAAAAATTAAAGGAACAGATTTTAGGCTTTCACTTTTTCCACTCGGCGGATACTGTAGCATGAAAGGTGAAAAGGATTTTCAAAAAGCACTTGAAGAAAATAGAAAAGAAATTTCTGGTGATTTTGATTCTCTTTATGGTATTCATCCTTTAAAGAGAGCTGCAATCGGTTTTGCAGGACCTTTTTTTAATTTCATTTTTGCAGTACTTGCTTATTCTATTATAAATTTTGTAGGTTATGATTATTACACATATTCAAATAAAGTTTTGATAAATGAAAATGTTACATCTTGTGTTGCAAAAGAAGCTGGAATTCTTTCTGGTGATAAGATAATAAAAATCAATAATAAAAAAATCGAAGATTTCAGTGAAATAATTCAGGAAATCTCAACACGTCCAGACGAAGATTTATGCATTACTATTGACAGAAATGGTACAATCTTCGATATTAATCTGCATTCTGAACTTGATAAAGATACTGGAACTGGGAAAATTGGAATTTCAGCAGATTCTCAAACTTTGATACAAAAATCAACCCCAAAAATGAATATTTTTTCTGCCCTCGCCCACGGTTTTATTGATGCTCTTGATTATATTAGATTAACAATAAAAAGTATTGGTACACTTTTTAAAGGTGTTGATATAGACAATGCTGTTTCTGGTCCAGCAAGGATTACGGATTTACTTGGCACAACTGTAAAAGAAAGTTTTAATGAAGGTTTTAAAATAGGAATAATCAACTTATTTTCTCTTTTGGGCATAATTAGCATTTCACTTTTCATTATGAATTTACTTCCCATTCCCGTACTAGACGGGGGATTAATTCTTTTTGCGTTTATTGAATTCATCATAAGGCAAAAAATTAATCCCAAAATTCAATATTATTTTCAATTTGTTGGAATTGCCTTTATTGCAGTTTTATTTATAATTGGATTAAAAGGTGATATAAAATTCTTTTTGAGTAGAAGATAATTTTTTTTTATTATATCAATGTTTCATTTGGAGAATTATTGTGAAAAAAAGCATTTCTTGTTTATTTTTTTTTATTTTATCTTTTAGTTTCTGGGCTCAATCTCATATTTCTCAACAATCTCATCAGAATATTGTAAATAAATTAGTACCAGCAATTAAATCTGATTATGAAAGAAATTTTTTTTCCGCTGGTGAAGATGGTTTTGTAATAAAATGGGCAGAGGACAATCAGGGAGAACATTATCAGTTTTCTGAAGTAGGAATTCGGCTTATTGCTTTATCTCCAAATGGAAATGATATTGCAATTTATGAAACTGATGGTGGTTCTGTAAATAAAGTAAGCGTTTGGGATTGGAGAACTTTTACTAGAAAATTTCAAAAAAAGTTTTCAGATTCAATTATTTCTTTAGCGTATTCATCAAAAGGAAATTATTTAATTATTGGAACTGCAACTGTTGACGGCGCTGTATTTGTAAAAACAAATGGATGGCAAATAGTAGATAAAATAAAATCAAATACAGGAATCGTAAATTATATCCATACAAGTAAGACAGAAAGAACTTGTGTTTTATATTCGCCTTCGGGAGCTCTAGCTTATTATGATATGCAAAATGGAAAACTCAAACATGAAAAATTTTCTATTATAAAAGGGCTTTCTCAAGTTGTAATGTATAATGATGATAAATTTCTTGCAGGCGTAAAGGACAATCAAATTTATATTATTAATGCATTTAAAGGAAATACTCTCACGGCAATCAACGCAAATAATCCAATAATTTTGTCTCGAGAAAATGATTCAATTCTTTATTATCTAGAATTTGATGGCAGAAATAATTATGAACTCAAAATGATTGAAAATTTAGAGAATAATACAGTTTCAAATCCCCGAATTGTGAAAACTTTTAGAGGACCACGTGCAAATTCTCAGATTACTGTTGGAATAAAAGATGGAAACTATATTTATTTGGGAAATAAAGCTGGAGCCGTTTATAAAACTGATGCTGAACCTTCGACTGTTACTCAAATTCTTGATGATAGTATTGTTACACAGAATATTTATTCGAAAATCTACGGCATGATTCCATATGAAGAAGATTTCTTATTTTTAACATCAAATTCTCTTTATAAATCTTCTTATGATTCTGGTATTGTCGATAAAATTATGACAACAAATGGAGAAACTCAAATAACAAAACTGAGAGACAATAATATCATTTTATGGGCTAAAGGAACGGAAAATCCTGTTATACGTGTTGATTTAGACAAAAAAACTTCTCAGAATATTTTTACTCCAAAAAATATTATTCAATCTTTAAAAATGAGTTCAATAGGAGATAAAGAATATCTTATAGAAATTGAAAGCAACAGTATTGTAAATCTTTATGATTTAGAGAAAAAAACTTTTAAACAAGTTTATGTTGGTACTGGAATTCAGGATGCAATTCTTGTAAACAATGGATTAATGTATATTGCAAAATCTGCTGCAACAAATCCAAACACTCCAATTCTCACTGTTAATATAGAAACAGGAGAAACAGTTCCTTTGAATGTAAAAGGGAATGTTGCATACGCTTTGAGCACAGACGGAACTATTATATATGGAATTAATCTTATTTCGGATGATTCTGGACGCAATACTTATGTTTTTTCTTATAATACTGCCACAAAGCAAATGACAAACATATTAAAATTTGCTGATGAAGATTCTGGAGCATTTACTTATTTAAATGGGAAAAATCTTTATACTAATATCGGAAGAAATAAGATTTACTGCTATAACATTTCTACGAAAAAACGTTTTGCCTATAACAGAACTGCATCCATTCCACAGACAATGTGTCAAAATGGAAATAGAGTTGTAATTTTAAACCAGAACGGAAGTATTTCATGGTGCACACCAACTGATGCAAAACTTACAGCCGACTGGTATCTTACAGTTGATGAACAATGGTATGAATTCTAAAAAAAACAGTTTGATGACAGATAACTTAGGTTGATAGAAATTGTCATCAAACTGTTGTAGTAATTGATTTTTTTTATTTCCAATCAGCAGTGTTTATTCCACAACCTCGCATCAAAGCTTCTGAATAAACATTTACATAGCCATCAACAGAGCGATCCCAGCTAAAATCTTTCTGCATTCCGCGTTCCTGCATTTTTTTGATGTGGTCTTTTTTGTTGTAATATGCATAAGTTGCCCAACCAACAGTATTATAAATAGCATCTGGAGTAAGGGAATCAAACAAGAAACCAGTTCCGTCACCAGTATTTTCATTGTATTGTTCAACAGTATCAGCAAGTCCACCAGTTCTACGGACGATTGGAAGTGTTCCATACAAAATTGAATACATCTGATTTAAACCGCAAGGTTCATATCTAGAAGGCATCAAGAAGAAATCAGAACCAGCTTCAATCAGGTGACTTAAACTTTCATCATAACCAACAAAAGCTCTCATATTTGGTAGTACATTTTGAAGATTAATAATTTCCTGTTCACACCATTTTTCTCCACTACCTAAAACTGCAAACTGGATTTCCATATTCTTGCACATTGAATACATACAGCCATAATTTGGTGCAAAAATCTCTGCAATTCCTTTCTGATCAGCAAGACGCGTTACAATTCCAAAAACTGGAACATTAGGATTTACTGGCAGTCCCATTCGTTTTTGTAATTCTTCCTTACACTTCTTTTTATTATCAAGATTTTTATAATCAAAATTGGCAGGTAAAAGTTTATCTTTTGAAGGATTCCAGGTATCCAAATCGCAACCATTTAAAACTCCGCGAACACAGTCACTTCGTACACGCAAAAGTCCATCAAGACCAAAACCACCTTCTGTAGTCTGAATTTCACGTGCGTAAGTTGGTGAAACAGTTGTAATCATATCTGCACAAGAAAGTGCTGACTGGAGCAGATTAATAGCACCATTATGTTCAAGTCCAGCACCATAATAAAGATTCCAATCAAGTCCAAGAGCTGGAAAATTTTCTTTTCCATATACACCCTGATAACCAAGATTGTGAATCGTAAATACAGAAGCTGTATGAGCAAAATATCCATTTCTGCAAACATGTTTTAAAAGAACTGGAACAAGGGCACAAAACCAGTCATGTGCATGCATTATGTCAGGATACCATCCCAACATTCGGCACAATTGAAACGCACCATGACATAAAACAGCTGCTCGATATGGATTATCATGAAAATCTGGTTCAACTTTTGTGCCATAAATTCCATCACGACCATAGCAAAGTTCATGGTCAATAAAATAAACTGGAATATCAGTTTGAGGAAGAGGAGCTTCATAAAACTTAACCCAGGTTTCAACTTGACCTGCAGCTACAGCCACTGGTGTTTCTATAGGTTTTAGTTTTGTTCTGTCTATTTTATAATATCTTGGCATTACAATTCTAACATCATGTCCCTGTTTTCTCAGATTGATTGCCAAAGCTGAAACTGCATCTGCAAGTCCACCTGTTTTTGCAAAAGGTACAGTTTCTGAAGTAACCATTAATATTTTCATTTTGACCTCCCAAAAATTTTAATTTTCTTCAACAGCCTTTTTAAAAGCTTCTTTGCTGTTTATAATTGTTTCTTCACTGCAACAGTAAGCAATTCTAAACCACCCTTTTCCAGCAAATCCAGAACCTGGCGCACAAAGAATATTATACTTTTTCAGATGATTTACAAAAGCCATATCATCATCATTCCAGCCGTCAGGAACTTTTACCCAAAGATAAAAAGCTCCTTCAGGTGTTGCATATTTTAATCCTGCATAATCCATTACAGCCATAATCTGATTACGTCTTTTTTCGTAGGTAGAAAAATCACACTCAGCATCCCAAGATTTTGCAATAACTTTCTGGAAAAAAGCCGGGGCATTTACATATCCTAAAACTCTGGTACAGAAAACAGCAGCTGAAATAAACTCTTTTGCTTCAGGACAAGATGGATTTACACAAATATAACCAATTCGTTCGCCTGGAAGACTTAGATTTTTTGCAAAACTTGTTACTACAACAGCATATTCATATTTTGGGAAAACTTTTGCAACTTTTTTTCCATTATAAGTAATTGCGCGATAAGGTTCATCAAGAACAAGATAAGGATAACGACCGGTTTTTGCACCATGTTGTTTTAAAACTTGCACAAGATTATCTATATCATCATCAGAATATACACGACCAGTAGGATTATTTGGAGAATTGATTAACACTGCAGCAGTTTTTTCAGTTAATGCAGATTTTATTGCGTCACTGTCCAATGAAAAATCTGACTTTGTTGGAACACCAACAATTTTTCCGTTATAATTATGAACATAATGACCATACTCTGCAAAATATGGGCAAGGAACAATAACTTCGTCATTAGGATTTAACAACGCTTTTAAAGTGGCATTTATTGCACCAGCAGCTCCAACTGACATAACAACATTAGAAAAATCAATTTCCACACCTTGTTCTATAGAAGTTTTTTTTGCCATTGCCTGACGTGTTTCTGTATATCCAGCATTTGGCATATAGCCATGACGCAGATGAGTTGTATCCAACGCAACTTCTTTAACAGCATCACAAACTTTTTGAGGAGGATCCAAATCTGGATTACCAATGCTAAAATCATACACATTTTCAGCACCAAATTTTTGCTTTAAAAGTGCACCTTCTTCAAACATCTTGCGGATAACGCCGTTCGATGGACTTTCAACAATTGCCTTAATATCTTTAGAAATCATAGTAAGGATAGTATACCACACTTTTATAGCACTTGCAAAAATAAAAAAGATTTTTTTTATTGAAATGAATTACTTTTTTTTCTATAATATAACTATGAATAAAAAGATATTGCTATCATTATTTTTTCTAACGATTAGTTTTGTTTTTGCTTCTCCGTTTAATGAAAAACTTTCATTTGAAGAAAACGAGAAACTCCATTCAGGAGAATTATTGATAAGAAATATTAATTTTCGCAAAAATATTTGTCTTAAAGAAAATCTTTTTCCTATGGCAGATGAACTAATACAACTTATTAATGATTTGAATCCAAAATATCTTGCAGAAATAATTCAGGTAAAACCTTATAAAGGCAATGAAGATTTGCCACAACGACTAGAACAATTATTGATTAATATTCCTGAATATGCTGGAATTCCTTATTATTCACAAAGAGCAGAAGCATGGTATGATTTGTATGAATCAGCTGAAATTACAGACGTTATAATAGAAAATAATGTAAAAACAATAAAAGCTACATTAAAAATGGAACCTTTTGATACTGTATATGAAACAATTACTCTTCAATCTGACAATCAAACGGTTTATTATGCGGCACAAAATGATAATAAATTAAGGTATTTGGACAAATTCGATTGTATTTGGCCAGAAAAAATGAAGATTTGCATTTTGCTTTTTAGAGATGGAGATAATTGGATTTTTTATGGAATCGGCGGTGTAAATGCTCCACGCATACCGTTTTTTACAGAAAGAATTCAAACTTCGTTTATAAATAGAATTAACACATTCTGTAGTTTTATTTTTGAAAAATTCTAGTAGGTTCAATTTCGAGTTTTTTAATTTTAAACAGTGGCAAGGATTGTAAGGGCTGGCGTAGCCAGTTCCGAAGCGTAGCGAAGGAATGAAGCGATAGCGGAACCCTGAAAAGCCTGTTTTTTGCGAAGCAAAAAGCCACCCAAAGAATAAAA
>JALFAW010000129.1 GCA_022773305.1 Spirochaetia bacterium | reverse complement strand
GGGTGGCTTTTTGCTTCGCAAAAAACAGGCTATCCGGGGTTCCGCTATCGCTCCAGCCGCTTCCCTCGCTTCGCTCAGTCCAGTGGCCACCTTTGGTGCCCCTACTATCCTTGCCACGAGAGAAACTCGAAATTGAACCTACTAGTTTACAACTAGTTCACAAGAAATCGAATTTAGAATATAATAGAAGAATGTTATACAAAAAACAAATCTTTGCATTTTTTTCAGTTCTATCTTTTTTATTTTTATCTTGCACAGACAAACAGACAAAAAAAGAAATCGAAAATCATAAACGTGCTTTTGAGTTTAATCAATATGTTGTGCAGATTAAAAATGAAAATGATGAAAAATTACAGAATTATTTTGATAGTCTCACTCTCGAACAAAAAATTTCTCAAATTTTTATTGAAAATCTTGAAGGAAATACAAAATTCCGTTCTTACGAAACAGTCGGTAAAATGAACGGTACAAATGATGAGACTCCGCTGGTTGCAGGGGGATATTTATTTTTTTCGTATAATATAGCGCAAACTCCAGAAAAGCAAAAAGAGTTTGCAAAATCAATTCAAGATTATTGTGATGAATATAATTTGATTTATCCATTTCTTTGTGTAGATCAGGAAGGTGGATGGGTGTCAAGACTAAAAACGTTGAATGACAAACTTCCATCTAACAAAGAAGTTGCTCAAAATTATTCGCTTGAACAGGCTTATCAGTTATATAAAAATCAAGCTAATCAAATGAAAAATTTAGGATTTCACATGAATCTGGCTCCTGTCATAGAAACTGAAACTCAAGATAATTGTGATTTTTTGGACGGTAGAAGTTTTGGTGATTATCAAAAAGTAATTGATTACGGACGTGTATGCATAAATGCTTATCAAAATAATAATATTTCTACTGTGGTCAAGCATTTTCCCGGGAATACAAATACTGATCCACATTCAAGATTGCCAGAAATCACTCTCTCCAAAAATGAATTGGAAAACTCTATTATGTCATTTAAATACATAATTGATTACAATCCTGCAGCGATTTTGATGTCACATGCCAGAACCCTTGCAATTGATAAACAAACTCCAGCTTGTCTTTCTAAAGAATGGGTAACAGAAATTTTGAGAAATGAGTTTGGTTATGAAGGATTAATAATTTCAGATGATATATTGATGGCAGCTTTGTCTGAAAACGGTTTTCCTCCACAAAAAGCAGTCGTTATGGCTATTGAAGCTGGCGTTGACTGCATTATGATTTCACAAAAACGATTTGCTTCTTCAGCACAAATCCTATATGATAAAGCCCAAAAAGATTCAGATTTCCTTGCTCTACTTCAAAAAGCTTCTTTTAGAGTTATAAAATATAAATTTAACAATGGATTATTAAAATTATGAAACAAAAACAAATCAAATTGTCTGGAAAAGAAGGTTTTGAAAAATATTATCAGGATTTATATGGCGCAAGATGGCAGGAATTAAAAAACTCATTCCAAAAGGAAACAAATACTGTTGAATATTTTGTAAAAGGTGCTCAAAATCCATATTATCTGGATAGTGCTTCAGTGCTTGCAGCACTTTGTCTTCCTGTAAAAAACTCTCAAAAAATTCTAGATTTATGTGCAGCTCCAGGCGGAAAAACTGTAGTTCTTGCTTCTCGAATGGACAAGGAAACTGAACTTTTTGCAAATGAACGATCCGCTTCAAGAAAAACTCGATTGCAGAATACTGTTAATACATGCTTACCTTCGGAAATTAATTCGCGCATAAAAATCAGTTGCAGCGACGGCGCTGTTTGGTGTAAAAAACAATCCGAATGTTTTGATAGAATTCTTCTTGATGCACCATGTTCTTCAGAACGTCATGTTTTTTTGGATTCAAAATATTTAGATCAATGGACTCCTTCCAGAATAAAAACGGTCACAATGCAGCAGTGGTCTCTTTTATCATGTGCATTCAGACTTTTAAAAGAAAATGGTATAATGGTATATTCAACCTGCGCTTTGTGTCCTTTAGAAAATGATTTAATGATAGAAAAACTTCTACAAAAATTTAACAAAGAACAAGACACAATACAAGTGTTTCCCATCGAATATGATAAACAAGAAATAAAATCTTTTTGTTCCGCAGAATTACCGGATTTTGAAAAAACAAAATACGGAGCGCAGATTTTACCGGATATCCAAAACGGCGCAGGACCAATTTATTTTTCAATAATAAAAAAAACAAAATCAATTGTGTAAAAAAAAATAATAGGACAAATGTCGAGTTTTAAATTTTTATTGAGGGGGTAGTACAACCCCCTCAAAACGGCGAAGTCAAGGCTTTAAGCGTTAGCGTGCCTTGACTCGACGTATTCTTGGGGTGGCTTTTTGCTTCGCAAAAAAAGCGAGAAATGCATAGCATTTTCTCGTCCCGAGTTTGCATTGCAAACTCGCACTTTTCAGGGTTACGTACGAACTTCGTGCTACCTTCATTCCTTCGCTCCGCTTCGGAACTGGCTTCACCAGCCCTTACAATCCTTGCCACGGTTTGTAAATCAAATACTCGAAATTGAACCTATTATTAGTCTGTATTATGTAGCAAGAGTTTTTTAAAAACGCAATCTTTGTAAACAAGGTTAACTCCATAAATTAAATGGGAGCCTTAGATTATTAATATTATTTTCAGTCT
>JALFAW010000085.1 GCA_022773305.1 Spirochaetia bacterium | reverse complement strand
TTCTGCTTCCTTTGAATATAAATTTTTCTGATTTTCTTCCCATCTATTCTGAAATGTTGCCCCCATTTTTCCACCTAAGGAATTTTACTTTATTTTGAAATTATTAAATAGTGGGCTTAAGTTGATGATGTTAGGCGGTGCCATAGAATCAGGCACTTCCAAAAATCAGTATAGTATAATCATTTGATTTTGTATAGTTCGATGTATAAGAAATCTTGACGCTTGTATTTTTTTTAAAAAGGCAAAAAATCTGTAAAAATCGTGAAAGTGGGCGTAAATTATTCCAGTGCAGAAAAGCAATTGACAGAGTGGGTGATTGAGTAGGAAAAAATACGCAAAAACTCTTATTTGCCAGATTCGCAATTTTATGATACAATAGTAAGGTATGCTATTGACACACAAATTAAAAGAAAGTTGCGTTTCTCAGTTCTCAGGCGTACAGGGCAAACGCATGTAAAAACTCTTTCTGATAAAATTACAGAAAGTGTGAAATTTTAAAGGAGTGTAAGATAAAACCGCTAAAATAGCGCGGCTTTATCTTACCTAAAGTTTGCGTTGCAAACTTATTATTGAACTGCTGTTCCTCATTACATTACGGAACAGCGTAAAAAGTCAATCGATTGTTGAAACAATCTTCTTGACTTTTTATGGGAGGATTTTTATGAGCAAGAATTATATTGAAAGAAACACATATTCAGAATTACTTGAATTAGACCTTCAGGAAGTTGTTTCGGAAAATATAAAGCGTTGTGTTGCAGAATCAGGCTTTACTGCCGAGCAGCTCAGTTACCGTACAAATCTTTCTGTTGCCACAATTAACCGTCTCAAAGCTGGTCAGAATCTTTCGATTCGTGGAATCTGTGCATTAGCAGATGCACTAAATAAAGACTGGCGAGTCTTTTTTGCATAATTCAGGAAATAATTACATTTCTTCCTGAACAATTCGACCGTAGGCTTTTTCTGTCTTAAAAATGTCATAGACATAAAGAGGGCTTTCAAGATAAAGACCAGTTTCAAGATCGTTTAGCTTTGTAAAAGTTTCGGAGTTGTAGAAACTGGTCATTGCTTCAACCATTGGAAGCTTTGACTCTTCCATGATATATGAGATTATGTCGCTGGTGATATATTCAATTAATTGTTCCTGTTTAGACATAATCAGCTCCAACTTTCTTTAGTAGAGATATCGCTTTTTCTGTATGAAAAGAATACTGATTAGTCAGTTTCTTATACTTCATTTCATTTACTAAAGTTTCTATAGAGAGCAATCCGTCTGCAAATTGTCTGAACAACAAGGCTAAATCATCGTTAGCAATTGGGCCAATCATTTGTTCCATGAAAAAGTATCATTGAATTTTTCCCCCATTCTGCAAACTAACATTAGTCAAATCAGAAACAGCATCTTCAAAAGACAGGGTATGCTCAACATCATAAAATTCATCAAGAAAATTGATGGCCTTATGCTCAAGAAGATATGTAAAAGCCTGAATTGTAGTAAGAGATTTACTTCTGGCAAACTCATTTACACAAGCGACGGTATAACGAATTTTATTCTGTTCTAGTTGAGACATTGCTTACTCCCATCCATAATTATAACATATTTCTTTTTATTGGAAAAGATTTTCTGAATTATATAAATATCATTACGTGATACTCAGACACACTATATTAATAAATATATGGAAAGATACTGGTCATATAACATATTTGAAAACAAAATCTCTTGCACAAAACCAATTAGTCCAAAAGTTTAACGAGTGGGAGAGTTCTGTACTAAGATTTGTTTGAACTTTATGGAACTGTGTAATAGCTTCAGGTGTCTTTTCTTTAATTAAGGGATCTAATATATTGGTGTAGATTTTTATATTTTCAAGAACTTTCTCATTCATCTGTATTATTAGTTGGTTGGTGTTCTTCAGAGTTTATAAATTAATTAAAGTGAAAAAAAATATGTAAAAAATAGTAGAATATTATATTTCTTTCTCGTAAAAAATAATATTTTGATGTATAATTTATAAGAATAATTAAGGTGGCAATGTATGACAAAATTAGTAGG
>JALFAW010000224.1 GCA_022773305.1 Spirochaetia bacterium | reverse complement strand
TTTCTGAAGGTGCCGCTTACATCACAAGACAAGTAATCGAAATCGACGGTGGAATGTAATATTTTTCATCACAAAGATTTCTACTGATTAAACACAAAATCAATATCAAGAGCAAATTCCCTGTGATTTTGCTCTTTTTTTAGCAATTCTTTTCTCAATTATTTTCAAGTTGAATTTCATAAGAAAAATATGATATAATGAGTAAATTTTCTTATTTTTGAGGATATTTTATGGAATTTACAAAACCTAATGGAAAACGCCGCGTTGTTGTAACTGGTGGCGGTATGGTTTCTGCACTTGGACGTGACTGGGAAACTGCTTACAAAAATCTTAAAGAATGCAAAAACAAAATCCGTTATATGCCTGAATGGGAACGTTTCACAAAAATGAATACAAGAATGGCTTGTCCTTATGATGAACCACTTCCAAATTTCCCTAGAAAAAAAATCCGCGGTATGGGACGTGTTGCATTGCTTTCTCTTCTTTCTACACAAGATGCCCTTAAAATGGCTGGTTTTATGAAAGAAGATGAAGATGATGTAATTGATGAATTAAAAAATGGTCGTTGCGGAATTGCATACGGAACTTGTATGGGAAGCATGGATGCCATTGGTGATTTAGCAAAGATGGTTGAAACTGGTGATTCTTCTATGTTGAACTCGCAGACTTACATCAAGGCTATGCCACAAACTTCAGCCTGCAATCTTTCAGTTTATTATCAGATTCGCGGACGCATCATAATCACAGATACAGCTTGTACTTCTGGTTCTCAGTCAATTGGTTATGGTTATGAAGCAATTGAAGATGGTCGCCAGGAAATTATGATTTGTGGTGGTTCAGAAGAACTTTCGGCTCCAGATGCTGCTATTTTTGATACACTTGGTGCAACTTCTTGTTTAAATAACACTCCAAACCTCACACCAAAATGTTTTGATAAAGACAGAGATGGGCTTGTTATTGGAGAAGGTGCTGGCACATTGATTTTGGAAGATTTGGAACATGCTGTAAAACGTGGTGCAAAAATCTACTGTGAAATTGTAGGGTTTGCGACAAATGCTGACGGAACTCATATTACATCACCAAATAGCGAAACTCAGGCTCAATGTCTTGAAATGGCAATTGCTGATGCTGGTATTTCAAAAGAAGATATTGCTTATGTAAATGCGCACGGAACTGCTACTCCTCATGGAGATATTTCAGAAACTCAGGCTGTTTACAAAGTTTTCGATAGAGCTATTCCAATTTCTTCTACAAAAAGTTACATCGGTCATATTCTTGGTGCATGCGGTTGTGTAGAAAGCTGGCTTACAATCAATATGATGAACGAAGGCTGGTTCCATCCAAATGTAAACCTTGTAAATGTTGACCCAGAATGTGCTCCTCTTGACTATATTCAAGGAGAAGGACGCAAAATTGATGCAAATTACGTAATGGCAAATAACTTTGCTTTCGGTGGAGTGAACACAAGTTTAATCTTCAAGAAATGGACTGAATAGTCGAAATTGGGTTTTCAAAGGAGTCACAGAAAATGAAAGAACTTTCTAAACTGATGGGTTTTCGTCCCGAAGTAAAAGTTGTTGATGCAACACTTCGTGATGGCGGTCTTGTAAATGATTTTTACTTTCCAAAAGGTTTCGAAAAAGCTTTATATGAAACAAATGTGAAAGCCGGTGTTGATTATATGGAATTCGGCTACAAAGCAGATAAAGATTTGTTTGATGTTGATAAATTTGGTCCATGTAAGTTTTGTAATGATGATTTTATTCGTGATATTGTTGGCGAAAATGATACAGATTTAAAAATTGCAGCGATGGCAGATGTTGGACGCTGTAATTTTAAACGTGACATCCTTCCTAAATCAGAAAGTCCAATCGATTTAATTCGTGTTGCTTGTTATCTTAAGCAGATTCCGGCCGCAATTGAAGTAATTGAAGATTGTGCAAAAAAAGGTTACGAAACAAGTTGTAATATCATGGCACTTTCAACTGGTCAGGAAAGTGATATTAAAGTTGCACTTGATTTGATTGGCCAGT
>JALFAW010000208.1 GCA_022773305.1 Spirochaetia bacterium | reverse complement strand
AAATCTTACAGGAGTAGATATTTATGAAAACAAAAAGTTCTGTTCATATCCCTTTTATTGTAATTCTTTTGTCTTTGATTTTAGGTTCGATTGTTGTGCAGAGTGCTGTTTTATGCACTGGTTTTTTGAAGTCTATGCATTCGAATTCAAAAGAAAATGTTATTGAGATTTCAAAACTTGGTACTGAAAAACTTTCAACTGAAATTGAAAATATGCTTGTGCCATATAGTGAAATTGTAAAAAATCTTTCTCTTTTGGCTCAAACTTATGATGAACCTGTTGCTCTTCAGGCTGCTGCGGATTCTCTGACATCTTTATTGCCAGAAGGATTTTCGTTGTATTTTGGAACTGAAGTGTCCAGATTTCATCCCGAACTTGGTGGTTATTATGTTGACAGTTCTGGCTGGATTCCAGATGATGATTGGGAACCTGCAAAACGTCCGTGGTTTAAAAATGCTGTGAATAATAAAGGGCGTGCTGTATTCACAGAACCGTATGTGGATTCTATGACAAATCAACTTTGCGTTACCGTGTCTTATGCTGCTTATAAATCGTCTTTGATTGGAGTTGGGGCTGCTGATTTGATTTTGAATGACCTCACTGATTTAGTAAATGGATTTTCTATTTCTAAAAATAATAATATTTATCTTGTTGATGAAAATGGTTTGTTTATTACAAATAAAGATGCTGAAAAAATTACTGCAGAAAATTATTTTGATAACAGTTTGATTTCAAAATCGGGGTACAATGCCCGAAATTATCTTGACGGAAAAACACACAGTTTTATTGTTGATAAAAATTATTATTCTGTTTCGCCTTGTGAAGGTACTCCATGGTTTGTTGTTGCTGAAGGACCAGTTTCAGATTTTACGGCTTCTTCAAATACATTAACAGGTTTTCTTCTTTTGATTGTCTTGATTGTTTCGGCAGTTGTGATTATTTGTGCACTTTCATTTTCAAAAATTATTGGAGGCATTTTTTCTTCTTTATCAGCAAACTGTAAAAAACTTGCAAAAGGTGATTTTTCTGTTGAATTTAAAGATTCTTCTATTAAAGAAGCATCTGAATTGGCATTGGCTTTTGAAAGTGTTTCACAGAGTATTGGAAATATGATAGAAAAAACTAAAGATGCTGTGATTTCAGTTGAAAATATGACAGAATCTTTATCTGATACTTCAAATCTTATTAATTCTTCTTTGGATATTACTGTAGATTCGATTTCTCAGATTGATAATAATATTTCTACTCAGAACAATTCTGTTTCAAAGGTTAATGAAAATGTTTTGGATATTGTTTCTGAAATGGAAGGTTTTTCTACTGAAATTGAAAATCAAAATAAACTTATTACAGAGTCAGTTTCTTCTATAGAATGGATGATGCAAAATGTTGTAACTCTCAGGGAAAATATTTCTGCTGCTTCTGTGCAGGTTTCTGAACTTGTAAATTCTTCTTCTGAAAATAAAAATATTATTTCTGCTTCTACTGAACAAATCAGAAATGTAAAAAAAGAATCTGAAGCACTTTTACAAATGAATAATGTAATTTCAGCTGTTGCCGGAAAAACTAATCTTCTGGCTATGAATGCTGCTATTGAGGCGGCTCATGCTGGTGATGCAGGAAAAGGTTTTGCTGTTGTTGCTGATGAGATTAGAAAACTTGCGGAAACTTCTGCTGTGCAGGCTAAATCTTCGAATGCATATTTGAGTTCTATTCAAGCCAAAATTGATGAAGTGGCAGATACTTCCAACAAAGTGGATTTGGGTTTTGGTAAAACGATTGAATATATCAAAGAAATTGAAATGGTATTTGCGCGGCTGGAAAAAGCAACGGCAGAGCAGGGGGACAAAGCAAATGAAATCCTTAAATCTGTGGATGAAATTATGAACAGCACAAATAAAGTTAAAGATGATACTGTAAAAATTTCTTCCAAAACAGAACAGACTCTCCAAGAGTGTAAGACTTTGCAGAATGTAACGGGCAATGTAAATAGTGGACTTGAATCATGCAGAAAAGCAGCTCAGAGTCTGCAGAATTCTTCTAAACAGATTCTTGATGTTGTAAGACTTGCAAATTCATCTGTTCAGGAACTGAATAAATCTGTAAATCAGTTTATAGATAAATGAAAGAAATGTTCTTATAAACATAATTAGTGCTACACAATCAGCGACACTCAAACAGGGACAAATATGGAAGATTTTGTTTTTTAGGGACAGACCTTATTTTTCTTCAAAACCATGTCAAAAAGCATTGAAAAAAAAATTAATGCAAGTTAAAATTGCATAATTTTATTTAGGGGTATTCTATGAAGATAAACAAGAATTTTTTGGACTTGGAACAGAATTATCTTTTTTCTACTGTGGCAAGAAAACAACGTGAATTTCAGGAAAAACATCCTGAAGCTGATATAATTAAACTTTCAATTGGTGATGTAACCCGCCCGATTTGTCCTGCTGTAATTGATGCAATGCACAAAGCTGTAGATGAAATGAGCAAACCTGAAACTTTCCATGGTTATCCGCCAGAGCAGGGATATGATTTCATCTTGGAAACAATTTTAAAACATGATTATTTGGATAGAGGCATTTCGTTCAAGAAAAATGAGATTTTCCTTTCTGATGGAGCAAAATCTGACTGCGGAAACATTGGTGATATTTTTAATGTTGATAACACTGTTGCCATTTGTGACCCGGTTTATCCTGTTTATCTGGATACAAATATCATGAACGGAAGAAAAAACAATATCATCATTATGCCTTGTACAGAAGAAAATGATTTTTTGCCTGTTTTACCAAGTGATGATGCTTTTGGGGGAAAAGTTGCTGATATTATTTATCTTTGCTTCCCAAATAATCCAACTGGAACTGTTGCTTCTAAAGAGTATCTTCAAAAATGGGTTGATTATGCAAATGCTCACAAAAGTTTGATTTTGTTTGATTCTGCTTACGAAGCGTTTATTACCGACGGAAAATATCCTAAATCAATTTATGAAATTCCTGGAAGTAAAACTTGTGCTATCGAAATTCGCTCATTTTCGAAAACTGCTGGTTTTACTGGTTTGCGTTGTGGTTATACTGTTGTGCCAGAAGAACTGGAGTTTGAAGGAACAAAGTTAAATTATCTTTGGAACAGAAGACAATGCACAAAGTTCAACGGTGTTTCTTACATCACTCAAAAGGCTGCTGAAGCGGTTTATACTGATGAAGGTCAAAAACAGATTCAGGAAAATCTTAATTATTATCGTGAGAATGCAAAAATCATTTTTGATGGTTTGACTGCTGCTGGTTTCAAATGTTATGGTGGAATTTATTCTCCATATATTTGGCTTAAAATTCCAGAAGGTTACACAAGTTGGTCATTCTTTGATGAACTTTTGGAAAAATGCAATGTTGTAGGAACACCAGGAAGTGGTTTTGGAAAGTCTGGAGAAGGCTATCTCCGTCTGACAGCTTTTGGTGATCGAGAACGCACAAAAGTTGCAGTAGAACGAATCAAAAATCATTTTGGAAAATAGTTTTTGATTTTAGTGATGGTGGGAAAAAACAATTAATTCACTCCTAAAATGCGATTGAGAAAACTCAATCGCATAGACAAGTAATTTTGTAAATCTAAATTAAACATACCAGCTTCTTCTGAAGATTGTTTTATATCGCCTAAAAAAAGTTGTGAGGCGAGTTCTTTTTCAAAATCCTTAAAAGACAAATATCTATTGAATCGTTTATAAATAGTTAAAAAATTATTTGACAATATAATGAAATGAGTTATAATTAATCTACAAGTGTACTAGTATGCAAGTTATAAATTTCTTGTATTCTATTGTATTTACTTTGGAAAAAGTTTCCTCAGAGACTTTCTTATTAAATTGTTTGCATGATGCGGACGAAGGATTTTTTATGAAGAAAAAAGAAACTGGTTTACTTTCTGATTCATCAAATCAATTGCAGAAAAATCAATTGGGTAGTGCAAAAAAGTATTTTTTTAAGTACTGGCAATTTTATGCTTTGCTTCTCATTCCTGTGGTTTATTACATCATTTTCCGTTATGTTCCTATGGCAGGAAATATTATTGCTTTTAGGCGATATAGGGCAGGGCATAGTATTTTTGGTGATGAATGGAGCGGATTAAAATATTTCAGGCAGTTCATTGGTGATAGAACATTCTGGCGAGCTTTTAAAAACACTCTTGTTTTAAATGTTGCTTATCTTCTTGTCAGATTTCCGTTAACATTGATTTTTGCTCTTTTACTGAATGAAATAAAAGCTTTGTGGTGGAAAAAATTTGTTCAGACTGTTTCTTATCTCCCGCATTTTATTTCTATGGTAATTGTTACCGGAATGATTCGCGAACTTGTTTCAACATCTGGTCCAATTAATGCTTTGATTCAAAAACTTGGCGGTGATCCAATTTCGTTTATTGCTCAGCCAAAATGGTTTTCTACTATATTTGTTGCTTCTGGTGTCTGGCAGAGTTTGGGTTGGGGTACTATTTTGTATCTTGCTGCAATTTCCGGCATAAATCCTTCACTTTATGAGGCGGCAAAAGTTGATGGTGCTAATCATTTCCAGTGTGTATGGCACGTAACAATTCCGTGTATTTTACCGACTATTACTACACTGTTGATTTTGGATATTGGTGGATTGGTTGGTTCTGGTGGAGCTTTTGAGAAAGTTTTCCTTCTATATAATCCTATGACTTATGAAAAAGCAGATATTATTTCAACGTTTGTTTTCAGACTTGGTTTGGGGTCTGGAAATTATAGCTATGCTACAGCAGTTGGATTGTTTGAGGCTGTTTTGAACCTTACTTTATTGACTGGTGCAAACAAAATTTCTAAGAAACTTACAGGAGCAGGTTTATGGTAAACAGTAATAAAATCAATAAAAAAGAAAAAAGCGTTAAGGTGCGTGAAAGTACTGGTTACACAATTTTTAAATATGTAAACACTTTGATTATGATTTTGATTTGTGCTATTACTTTGTATCCTTTCTTGTATCTTGTGGCACAGTCTTTCTCGTCAGAAGAAGCAATCACTTTGGGAAAGGTAACTTTGTTTCCTGTAGGATTTAATATTAATACTTATAAATCTGTACTGGAAAAAGGTGATTTTTTGCGTTCATATAAAAACACTGTTATTTATGCTGTAATTGGAACTTTTTTGTCTTTGGTTTTCAGTTGCTGCCTTGCCTATCCGCTTTCAAAAAAAGAATTGAAAGGTCACAAAATTTTGACAAAGTTTGTAATCTTTACGATGTATTTTTCAGGCGGATTGATTCCGAATTACGTTTTAATGCAACGTCTTCACCTGATTAATCATGTAGCTGGATTTTTGATTCCTTCTCTAATCAGCACTTATTATGTCATTTTGATGAAATCTTTCTTTGCTGAAACTCCGCATGAATTAGAAGAAGCTGGTCAGCTTGATGGTTTAAGTCCAATCGGGATATTTATCAGAATTGTGCTTCCTTTATCTATGCCAATTATTGCAACTATGATTCTTTTCAATGCTGTTGGTTACTGGAATAACTGGTACAATGCGTTCCTTTATCTTGACAAAAAGGAAATGTGGCCGGTTGCTTATTATCTAAAAACAATCATTAGTGGGGCTTCTACTTCTGCAGACCCTGGTGAAGTAAATGCAGAAAAAATGCAGATTGCTGCAAATATTAAATCTTGTTCAATGGTGCTTATGACATTACCAATCATTTGTATCTATCCTTTTATTTCTAAGTATTACGTAAAAGGTATGATGCTTGGTGGTGTAAAAGAATAAAAAGTTAAAAATAGTTTAAACAAATCAGGAGGATGAACTATGAAAAAAAATCTATCGGTTTTGATAGCAGGTTTGTGTTTTGCTTCTTTATTTGTTTCTTGTGGGGGAAACAAAAAAGCTGAAGTAAAAGGTGATGTAGAAGCTAAAGGTTATACTTTTGGCGAAGAAGTTACTTTTCATTCAGATGAACCAGTGACTTATTCTATTTCTTTCAGTGATGCTTCTTGGTATGCAAAGCAGCCAGAATGGGAATCTGAAGGAATTTTTAAAGATATAGAAAATCTTACAAATGTTCATCTGGACATTACTTCTTATGATAGTGGTGATTATAATCAGAAAATCAATTTGGCTATCAACTCTGGAAGTGCAACTTATATTATTCCAAAAGTTTATGATGAAAATCCTTACGTTGCAGGTGGCGGTGTTGTAGCGGTTTCAGACTATATTCAGTACATGCCAAACTTTTCTGCTTTTGTGGAAAAATATAAAATGAATCCTGATTTGGATACTATTCGCCAGAATGATGGAAAATTCTATCGTCTTCCTGGTATGCATCAGGCAGCTTTGCAGGATTATACAATCGAAGTTCGTGAAGATATTTTTGAAGCAGCTGGATATAACATTCGTGAACTTGAAAAAGATTGGACTTGGGAATCTTTGCACGATGTTCTTTTGGGTGTAAAAAAATATATGGTTTCTCAGGGAATGTGTACAGAAAAAGATTACATCTGGTCTGATTTGTGGTGCGGTGAATCTGGAAAAGGTACTGGTGGAAATCTTTTGAAAATCATGGGTGCATCTTACAATGTTATTTCTGGATGGGCTATGGACGGTTCAAATGGTGGTATAAAATTTGACCCTGCTAAGAAAGAATTCTATTCATCTTCTGTAAGCGAAGATTACAAAAAGTTTATCAAAGTAGCAAACAGTTTTGTAAAAGATGGAATTCTTGATCCAGAAACTTTCACTCAGTCTGATGATGTTGCTAACAATAAGTTCTATAGTGGAAAAACAGTTATCAAATCTACAAACCGTTCTTCAATGTCTAATGATGAAGCAAGTCTAGCAAAAATCCTTGGAGAAGGTAACTATAAACTTTATGTAACTGCTTATCCTTCTGGAACAAACAAAAATCTTGCTGAAACATCTCGTCTTGAATGTGGTGTAATGCTCTCTCAGAAAGCTCTTGATGATTTGGGAACTGAAGGATTTATTAAACTTGTTCGTTTTGTGGACTGGATGTTCTATTCAAAAGAAGCTTATACTCTTTGTAAATGGGGACCACAGGGAAAAACCTGGGATTATACAGAAGTTGATGGCATGAAAATCAAACAGTTGCTTCCAGGATTTAAATGTGGTGGATTGGGTATTGGCGGAAAAGACACTGATACTGACATTCGTTTGAAATGGGGTTATGCTGGTGGAAACTATTTCTATGGTCACTCTACTGCTGAATCTACAGATAACTTTACTCCTGCTGTTCAGGATTTGTATGCACGTTATGGAAAATACAAAACAGTTGCTTCTGTGGACCCTAAAGCAAAACCAAGTGAAGATCAGAGAGAACAGTTGAATCTTTGGGCTGTTCCTTTGCAGGACAACATTAATGCATGGACTTTGAAATTTATTACTAGTCAGAAAAATATTGATTCTGATTGGGATGAATATGTTTCAAGCTGCAAAAATTTGAATGTTGAAAAGATTGTAAAACTGACAAATGAAATTTATGCAGCTCAGACAAAATAGTTTGAATTATTTCTAAAAAATTATAAATTATTTTGTAAAAAGGTGAAAAAGTTTTGCAGAACTTATTGACACTTTTTTTGTAATAAGTTATAAATATTTTATCAAACGGCAATGAGGTCGCAGGAATAGAATTCTTGCGACCTTTTTTGTTTTAAACTAAACCAAAGTAAAATCGGCAAGGGCGTCGTAATAATTTTGCAGATGATTTCTGCGTGATTATTACGGCGCCTTTTTTGGTTTAACTGAGGATTTTGGGGCGTTGCGGGGGCATGATTTAGGTGAATTTTGCCCCCGCTAGAAGGGGTAGCGGACAAGCAACAAAGCGGAAAGAACCGGCACTGCTTGCAGGGGCGATTCTTGGAGCGACTTGCTTGGTAGCGTGGGGAAGGCTTTCCCCTCCTTGTTTTTGGGAATTTTTTTTACAATATTTTGGAGGATTTTATGGATTCTGTTACATCAATTTTTGGTGAAAACGTTTTTAATGAAACGGTGATGAAGGCTCGTTTGCCTAAAGAAACTTACAAACAGTTGATGAGGACTATTGAAGGTGGTGAAAAACTTGACCCTTCTGTAGCTAATATCGTTGCAAATGCTATGAAAGACTGGGCTTTGGAAAAAGGTGCTACTCATTTTACTCACTGGTTCCAGCCTTTGACAGGAGTTACTGCAGAAAAACATGATAGTTTTATTTCGCCAGCTCCTGAAGGTAAAATTATTATGGAATTTAGTGGAAAGGAACTTGTGCAGGGTGAACCTGATGCTTCTTCTTTTCCAAGTGGTGGTTTGCGTGCTACTTTTGAAGCTCGTGGTTATACTGCTTGGGATCCAACTTCTTATGCATTTATAAAAGATGGAACTTTGTGCATTCCTACTGCTTTCTGTTCTTATACTGGTGAGGCTTTGGATAAGAAAACTCCATTGCTCCGTTCTATGCAGGCTATCAATAAGCAGGCTTTGCGCGTTCTTCATTTGTTTGGAAATAAGGATGTTTCCAGCGTAAAAACTACTGTTGGTCCTGAACAGGAATATTTTTTGGTTGATAAATCTGTTTATGATAAACGTGAAGATTTGATTTTGACTGGAAGAACTTTGTTTGGTGCAAAGGCTCCAAAAGGTCAGGAACTTGAGGATCATTATTTTGGTATGATTAAACCTCGTGTTCAGGCTTTTATGAAAGATTTGAACAATGAGTTGTGGAAGCTTGGAATTCTTGCCAAAACTGAACATAACGAAGTTGCTCCTGCTCAGCATGAATTGGCTCCAATTTTCACTACTACAAATCTTGCTTGTGATCACAACCAGTTGACTATGGAAGTGATGAGAAAAGTTGCTTCTAAACATGGTATGGTTTGTCTTTTGCATGAAAAACCTTTTGCTGGTGTAAACGGAAGTGGTAAACACAACAACTGGTCTATTTCTACAAATACTGGAAAAAATCTGCTTGACCCTGGTGCTACTCCTGCAAGTAATGCTCAGTTCCTTTTGTTCTTGTGTGCAGTTATTAAAGCTGTTGATGAATATCAGGATTTGCTCCGAATTTCTGTTGCCAGTGCTGGTAACGACCATCGTCTTGGAGCTAACGAAGCGCCTCCTGCTATTGTTTCTATTTTCTTGGGCGATGAATTGAGTCAGATTTTGCAGAGTATTGAAGAAGGAAAACTTTACGGTGCTCATGAAAAAGAGAAAATGCAGATTGGTGTTACTGTTTTGCCTGATTTCAACAAAGATACTACTGACCGAAACAGAACTTCACCATTTGCTTTTACTGGAAATAAATTTGAATTCCGTATGCTTGGTTCAAGTGAATCAATTGCCTGTGCAAACATTATGATTAATGCGGCTGTTGCAGAGGAGTTAAAACAGTTTGCTGATGCTTTGGAAGGAAGCAAAGATTTTACTAATGATTTGCATAACCTGATTTTGAAAACTATCAAAGAACATAAGAGAATTATTTTTAATGGCAATGGTTATGATGATTCTTGGGTTCAGGAAGCTGAAAAACGTGGACTTTTGAATTTGAAATCTACTCCAGAAGCTTACTCTCATCTTTTGGATGCTAAAAACAAAAAAGTTTTGTCTGAACACGGAATTTTGAGCGAAGTGGAACTTGCTTCTCGTTATGAGATTTATAACGAAAACTATTCAAAAGTGATTAACATTGAAGCTTTGACAATGCTTGATATGGCTAAAAAACTTTATCTTCCTGCTGCAAGTAAATATGCAAAGGAACTTGCTGAAATTGTTTCTTTGAAAAAAGCTGCTGGTGGCGCTGATGATTCTTATGAATCTGAACTTCTTGCAAAAGTTAGTTCGCTTACTGCTTCTATTTACAATAAAGTTAAGGCTTTGGATAAGGCTGTTATTGAGGCTAAGAATGTTAGCGAAACTGGTGCACTTGCTTTGTACTATAGAAACACTGTTTTCCAGGCTATGAGTGAGCTGCGAGAAAATGTTGATGAATTGGAAGGTTGTGTTCCTGCTGAAGTTTGGCCAGTGCCAAGTTATGCTGATTTGTTGTTTAGCGTAAAATAGGTTGAAAAATAATTTTTTGAATTAATATTTGGAGGTGTATTATGGAAGAAGTTATGCAGGCTATCCAATCACTTAGTAGTGATTTGTGGGGTGTATGGTTCTTGATTGGTGCTGCTCTGGTTTTCTGGATGCAGGCTGGATTTGCAATGGTTGAAACTGGTTTTACTCGTGCAAAAAATACTGGTAACATCATCATGAAAAACTTGATGGACTTTTGTATTGGTACAGTTATGTTCTGTCTGATTGGTGCAAGTATGCTTTTGGGCGAAGATTTGATTGGTTTTATCGGAAAACCTGGATTTGATTTGTTCACAGCTTATGCCGATTTCAACTTTTCTGCTTTTGTGTTCAATTTGGTTTTCTGTGCTACTACTGCAACTATTGTTTCTGGTGCAATGGCTGAGCGTACAAAATTCCTTTCATATTGTGTATATTCTGCAATCATTTCTGGATTGATTTATCCTATTGAAGCTCACTGGACTTGGGGTGGTGGATGGCTTGCACAGCTTGGTTTCCACGATTTTGCTGGTTCTTGTTGTATTCATATGGTTGGCGGTATTTGCGCTTTGATTGGTGCAAAAATGGTTGGTCCTCGTATTGGAAAGTTTGTAAAAGATAAGGATGGAAAGGTTACAAAAGTAAACGCTATTCCTGGTCATAACATTCCAATTGGCGCTCTTGGTGTATTCATTCTTTGGTTGGGTTGGTACGGATTCAACGGTGCTGCTGCAACTTCTATTGGTCAGCTTGGTTCTATCTTCTTGACAACAACTGTAGCTCCTGCTGTGGCAACTGTTACTTGTATGATTTTTACATGGATTAAATATGGTAAACCTGATGTTTCAATGTGTTTGAATGCGTCGTTGGCTGGTCTTGTTGCTATCACCGCTCCTTGTGATGTTACAGATTGTACTGGTGCTGCAATAATTGGTCTTGTTGCTGGTTTGCTTGTAATTTTTGGTGTTTGGTTCTTGGATCACGTTCTTCATGTTGATGACCCAGTTGGTGCTGTTGCTGTACATATGATGAATGGTATTTGGGGAACAATTGCAGTTGGTCTTTTTGCAACTCCATCTGCTCCAGGATATGCAATTGCTGATGCTGCAGGAAATACTTTGGTTGGACTTTTCTATGGTGGTGGATTTAAACTTCTTGGTTTGCAGCTTTTGGGAATGTTGAGTACAGCTGGATGGGCTGCAATCACAATTACAATCACATTTATCATTATTAAGGCAATTTTTGGTTTGCGTGTTACTAAGGAAGAAGAAATCATTGGTCTTGATAAACTTGAACACGGTCTTGACACTGGTTACGCAGGATTTGCTACTCAGTATTCTGACGAAGAACTTGCTGAAGCTGAACAGGCTGGAATAGACAGCATTGTTCCAAAAGAAACTGCTGTTCCAGTTGCAAAAGTAACGGCTAGACCAGATGCTAAGTTCCATAAAGTTGTGATTATTACACGTCCAACAAAATTTGAAGTTTTGAAAGAAGCTATGAACAATATCGGTGTAACTGGTATGACTGTTGTAAATGTTATGGGGTGCGGTGTTCAGCATGGTAAAACAGAATACTATCGTGGTGCCGAAGTTGATATGACTCTTCTTCCAAAGATTAAGATTGAAATTGTTGTATCAGAAGTTCCTGTTGATTTAGTAATTCATGCAGCAAAAGAAGTGCTTTACACAGGTCACATTGGCGACGGAAAGATTTTTGTATTCGATGTTGAAAATGTTGTAAAAGTAAGAACTGGCGAAGAAGGTTACGAAGCTTTGCAGGATTAGTTAATTAGTCAATGTAAAAAAAATTGATAAATTATTTACCTTAAACTATAAAAAATCCTTCTGTAAGTGATTAGAAAACTTGCGGAAGGATTTTTTTTAAATTGGGGACAGACCTTTGTTTTTTTTAAGTTATATTTTGAGTTTAAAATGTGGCAAGGATAGTAGGGGCGGCGAAGCCGTTCCGTAGCGTAGCGAAGGAATGAAGCGATAGCGCAACCCCGAATAGCCTGTTTTTTGGTTGCTTTGATTGAGGGGGTAGTACAACCCCCTCAAAACGGCGAAGTCAAGGCTTTAAGCGTTAGCGTGCCTTGACTCGACGTATTTCTTTAACTTAACTCGATTCTGCTCTATAACCAATGTTCAGAAATCAAAGTAACCAAAAAGCCACCCAGAATAAAAAATTTAAAACTATATGTAGACCGTTGTTGCAAAAAGTGGCAGTGGTTTTGTATTTTGTAGGGAATTTAAATAGTTTTTTGAATTTTGTTTGAACAGAGCGTGATTTTCTTACAAGAATATAATTTCTGGTTCAAGGTTGTATCCGAATTTCTGGAAAACTTGATTTCGGGTGAGGGTGACTAAATCTTTGATATCTTTTGCAGTTGCATGATTTACATTGATGATGAAATTTGCATGGAATGGGGCGATTTGAGCTCCTCTGATTTGAGTGCCTTTGAGACCTGCTTCGTCTATGATTTTGCCAGAAGTTTTTCCAAAAGTATGGTTATTTTTGAAAACTGAACCTGCACTAGGATATTTGAAGTGACCTTTTTCTTTGCGTTCTGAAATGAATTTATTGCATTTTTGTTGGATTTCTTTTTGTATTTGTTCTTGTGATTTTGTGGTTTCTTGGGAATCCTGTTCTAGTTTGAAGATTGAACTTAAAATTATTTTGTTCAAGTTTCTGGGTGATGTGTTTTGTGCTTGCTGAAATGGAGATTTTTTGTAATCCCATTCTGATATATTGTAATCTTTTGTGATTATTTCTGCTTTGTTTTCTGAAATTTCAAGGTGTGTTGTTTGATAAATTTTCTCATTTATGGATTTTTCGAAACAACGTGCATTCATGTAAAGAGCTCCGCCTACCGTTCCTGGAAGTCCTGCAAATTCTTCAAGTCCTGTAAGGCAATTTTTTGTGCAGAAGTTTACTAGTGTCTGCATTGGAATTCCACAAAAACATTCTACTAGAAGTGGTGTTTTGCTGATTATTTGAATTTTATTTAGTTTTTCTGTGGAAATAATAACTCCATTATATGATTCATCTGGGAAAATTGTATTTGAACCGCCTCCTAAAATAAAGTACGAAGAATTTTGTGTTTTGCAAATCATGATGGTTTGTTGGAGTTGCGAAAAATCTTGTGGAAGGACAAACAGTTTTGCTATGGAATGAATTTTCATTGTTGATTTATTTGTGAGGTCAAAGTTTATTTTATTTTCTATATTTAGCGAAGTGAGTTGTTTTGATATTTGGTCAAAAGAAGAATATTTTGAATTGTTGTTCATAGAAATATACTAGATGAAAAGGTGATTTTTTGCAATACATTTGATTTAATCAAGGTCTGTCCCTATTTTTACACATTCCCCAGAAAAATCTGCATTGGAAAAAACAGGGACAGACCTTGCCGACCTTGTTTTTGTTGTAAAACTGCGTGAGCGCTGTGAAGTGCGCGAAGCGGCCACCGCAACGAAGCGGAACGTAGTGAAGCGTAGTGAGGAGGCTGGAGCGATAGCGGAACACTGAACATAGCGACCCGAAGGGGCACGCCCATATTTTTAAAAAAGGGGACAGACCTTGCTTTTGATTTGATTTTCCATGAGTTTTAGCGAAGCGTTAAGAAACTCGAGGCACGTGCAAACTGAATTTATATTGGAAAATGAGTTTTCCGCACGTGCCAGGGACTGACCTCATTTAATTTTGATTTTGTTTATTATTTGTTCTTGTTCTTTTTTTGTGATTAGGGCTAGGGAATCAAATATGTATGTTTTTCCATCGGGAGCGAGGATTGGTTCTATTATTTTTTTGACGACCACCTGAGCTATATGGTTTGCGCATATTCTACAGGTGTATAAATCTTTGAGGATTTCTGCTTTGCTTATGTCTTTTTCATCTGGAATGTGCATTTCAATTTTCATAAACTGATGGATTATTCTTGCGGCTGTACGTCTGTCTAAAAGTTTGTGTGGATTTGTTTCATCAGAATCTTCGAGCCAGCCACGTTTGTGTCCATACAAAAGAAGATGAGGCAGAAGATTCTCATCTATTGTCTTGTAGCCGCATCTATTCCAAAGAGAAAGAACAAAATTATTTATCGTTGTGTTTTCCAAAATTTCAGTTTTTTTCTGTTTATTTTATAAAACCTTACGAAACTGGCGTAATTTTTACAGTTACGTTTTCGCATGGTAGAATTGGCTTAATTCTTATGGAATCTGAAATTTGTGTGATTTCTTTTGTCCATAAATCTTTGACTGTAAATTTTTTGGCTTCTGCAAAAGCTTGTGGAGTTTTGTTGCCAAGTTTTTCTTTGATGAAATGCATTTCTAGTGAAAAATCTTTTGTGGATTCTTTGTCACTCAGGTTGATGAAAGAAATTGCAACGCTTCCGTCAGAAAGTGGTTTTGCCAGCACATCGCTTCGATTATTGTCCGTGATATAGTCTTTATCTGGATTTTGTGTGGTAATACTTGTCCAAATCCGTTTCGCCTGTATTCCAAGTTTATCTTGATTTAATTCAATCAAATCTTGATTTGTAATGATTTTATAATATTCATCATCTTTTGTAATTCTACGCAAATCCATTCCGAGCATCAAAGGAGAGTTCATCATGCACCACATAGTAAAGTGGGTTTTGTTCATGGAAAGTGTTAGTCCGTTCATGCCTATCATGAGCATGTCAGGGTCATTCCAGCCTTTATCTAATCCAGAAAATTCATCCATGATTACTGCTTTGTTGTATTGTGAAGCAACACTTTGTGTTCCTGGATTATTCCATTCACCGAATCCCGGATCCCCATCTGAACCTACACGAAAAGTTATGTCGTTTAGAATTCTCCAGGAATCCCCAACTTTGTAACCCCAGTTTTGTGGCTGAGTTTTTCCCCATTCACAAATTGAAAGTAAAATATCATGTTGAGGATTTGCAAGGTTGAGTCCTTCCAGCATAGCTGCGTATGAGCAAAGTGTGTTTTCCTGGCGGCGGTGATTCATGATGCGAATGAGGTTTTTTCCTTTTTGAAGTTTTATTTTGAAAGTGATTTTTGTAAAAGTGTTTGAATCTTGTGTTTCAGGAAGAAGATTATCGAATATAATCTGGTTGTTAATGGCAAGTTCGAGCCACTGCCCAATTCCATTTTCTTTTCCTGTGCTGTATTCCAAAATCAGTTCATATTCACTGTCTTTGTCTGACTCGATAGGGAAGTGGAGTTCGCCGCTTCTAATGTCTACAGGTGATGTGCCTGTATTTGTCCCGTCGAATGTTCCAATATTATAGAAGGAATTATTTTCTTTTTTTATTCCATTACCTGAGATTTGAAAATCTGATGATGGTGATTTCATTAGTGGTGAGATTTGAATTGATTTGATTTTTGGGGCAAATACGTAGCGAGCATTTTCTGGATTGGAGAATGTTGCATTGTCCCAAAGGTAATAGCAGTTATCGATTTTGAGGAAATCTACACCCCAGTTGATATAACTTTGTGCATCTGTTTTTTCGTGTCCGCATGTGCCTACTGCTGCTCCTGCACATAAGTTTGTGCCGATATCATTGTACATTCCGAATTTAAGTCCTTTGGAATGGATGTAGTCTGAAAGTGATTTGAAGCCGTTTGGAAATTTGATTGGTTCGTTTGAAAGTTTTCCATCTACTCTTTCGGATTTGTAGCAACCGTCATCTAAAACAATATATTTGTAACCAAATCTGTCGAGTCCGAGTTCTATGATTTTATCTGCCATTGCTTTTGTTAGTACTTCTGTATTTCCGCTTCCGAAAGCATTCCAACTGTTCCAGCCCATTGCAGGCAGGTGGTTTTTCTTTTTATTTAGCAGAACTTTTTTGTTTGTGAATGAATCAAATCTATATTCGTTGTCTGTGATTGTATCTGGGTTTGTAAGGCTCATTCTCTTTCCTTGTTGATATTAAGTTTTGCAAAAGTTTCGTTTTTTTATTTTATGATAGTGAATTCCTATTGAATGGTCAATTTGTATTCTTGGAAACTTTTTTTGGATGGGGGATTTTCTTGCTCGAGGTCTGTCCCTGTTTTTATCTAGGTCTGTCCCTGTTTTTATTTAAGTGGGGTACGACCTTGTGTAACAGAAAACCAAAAAAGCGAGGTCTGTCCCTGTTTTTTTGTGTGCATTAAGCGAGGTCTGTCCCTGATTTTTTGTTCTGTCTTTTTTTGTACTTGACGATTTTTGGTAAAAGGTTTAGAATACTTTCAAATAACGGCAAAGAGGTCGTAGATAAGGTTTGTAGAAATTACAAATTTTGTCTACGACCTCTTTTTTTGTTTTAAACCCCGAGAGGGATTGTAAGGGCCGGCTTGCCGGTTCCGAAGCGTAGCGAAGGAATGGAGGCGCTTTGACGCCGGAACCCTGAAAAGCCCGGTGCCGACAGGCACTCGGCAATATATAAATTCTAAAAAGGAGGAAGGGGGAACTTTTAGATTTGAATTGTTTCCTCTATATGTGTATGTGCGGATTTGTGGGGGCTTTTGATTTGAATAGTGGGTCTAAACCTATTGATGAAGGTCTAAAAGAGGAATTGCGTGCTCAGGTTTTGGATATGTCTAAGAAAATTCGGCATCGTGGTCCGGACTGGAGTGGTGTTTATACTGGGGATAATGCTATTTTGAGTCATGAGAGGCTTTCGATTGTTGATCCTTTGTCTGGAAAACAACCTTTGGTGAGTGATGATGGAAAGATTATTCTTGCTGCGAATGGTGAGATTTATAATCACAAAGAAATAAGGAAAGAATTTGAAGGGAAATATAATTTTCAGACTGGTTCTGACTGTGAAGCGATTATTCCTTTATATAAAAAGTTTCGGGAAAGTGGTGATTTTACTTTGATGATTGAAAAACTGAGTGGAATTTTTGCTTTTGCGCTTTATGACAGTGAAAATGATGTTTATCTTGTTGCTCGTGATGAGATTGGTGTTATTCCGCTTTATCAGGGATGGGATAAAGCTGGGCGTTATTATGTAGCTTCGGAATTGAAGGCTCTGGAAGGTGAGTGTCAGACTATTGAAGAGTTTCCAAACGGTCATTATTTTTATTCGAAGGATGAAAAACCTGTGCGCTGGTATAAGCGTGAGTGGGAAAATTTTGACGCTGTAAAAAGTAATCCTCGTGCTACTGATGATAAAGGGGAAATAATTAATCCTAGTGTGATTGAAAAGGTGCGCAACGGGCTTGAATCGGCTGTGAAGCAGCAGCTTATGAGTGATGTGCCTTATGGTGTTCTTTTGAGTGGTGGTTTGGATTCTTCTATCATTGCTGCTATTACTCAGAAATTTTCTAAGAAGCGTATTGAAAGTGATTCTAAGGAAGCGGCTTGGTGGCCTCAGCTTCATAGTTTTGCGATTGGTCTTGAGGGTAGTCCTGATTTGATTGCGGCTCAAAAAGCAGCTGATTATATTGGTACGGTTCATCATGAGGTGCATTTTACTATTCAAGAAGCTTTGGATGCGTTACCTGATGTGATTTATCATATTGAAACTTATGATATTACGACTGTTCGCGCTTCAACTCCCATGTATCTTCTTGCTAGGGTGATTAAATCTATGGGTATAAAGATGGTTTTGAGTGGTGAAGGTTCGGATGAATTGTTTGGTGGTTATCTTTATTTTCATAAGGCACCAGATGCTAAGGAATTTCATGAAGAACTTGTGAGAAAAATGAGTAAGCTGCATTTATATGACTGTCTGCGTGCTAATAAGTCGCTTATGGCTTGGGGTGTTGAAGGTCGTGTCCCATTTTTGGACAAGGAGTTTATTGATATTGCTATGTCACTGAATCCTTCTGATAAAATGAATATTCGGTTGCCAGATGGTAAGCAGCGTATGGAAAAATGGATTTTGAGAAAAGCGTTTGAGGATATGCTTCCAGACGAAATTTGTTGGCGTCAAAAGGAGCAGTTTTCTGATGGTGTTGGCTATAACTGGATTGATACTCTTAAAAAAATGACTGAAGAGAAGGTTAGTGATGCTGAGTTTGCCCGCCGAGAGAATCGTTTTCCTGTAAATCCTCCAAAAACGAAGGAAGAATATTATTATCGTGAGATTTATAGCAAACTTTTTCCAAGTGATAGTGCTGCAAAAGTTGTACCTCACGAAGCTGGAGTTGCTTGTTCTACTGCAAAGGCTTTGGAATGGGATGCTGCATGGAAAAATATGGATGAACCTTCGGGTCGTGCAATTGCTGGGGTTCATGATAAGGCTTATTAGAATTAAATCGGATTAAAGCGAGGTCTGTCCCTGTTTTTGTTTTGACTAAGGCTAGGTCTGTCCCTGTTTGATTTGTTTGATTAAAAAGAGGTCTGTCCCTGTTTATACTTTGTTTTACAGTAGGAAATATTTATCAATATGAATGATATTTTGAACGAACTTTGTGATACTCAAGTTTACTCGATTGTTAAGCAGGTTGAATCTGTTTATCAGAAAATTCAGATTACTCAAGCAGAATGGTATGGAAAATCTCAGTTTTATTGTCCTGAAGGGTGTGGTGAATGTTGCAGAAATTTTGAGCCAAATCTTTTGGAGTGTGAAGCTCTTTTTATGGCTGTGTGGCTTTTGCAAAATCAAAAGGATATTGCTCTAAAAGTTATGAATGGAGATTTTCCTTTTATGAAGAATAACGGTTGTCCATTTTGGAATGAAAACTCTCCTTTTCACTGTACGATTTATGAAGGAAGAGGATTTATATGCAGACTTTTTGGTGCAAGTGGTTTTCGTTCCAAAGAAGGCAGTACTGTTTGGAAACCGTGTAAATTCTATCCTTCTGATTTACTTAGTAAACAGAAAATTCCTTTGAGTCATAGACAATATTCTCAGGAAGAAATGAAATTGATATTTGGTATTACGCCTCCTGTTATGAGTGATTTAATGCAGCAAGCAGTAGAAATTGAGCCTGATCAAACAAGAACAGAACTGCTTCGTGAAATTCTTCCGAAAGTATTAAAGCGTATAAACTGGATTTTGCAATTAAAAAAGCAATCAAATAATGATAATGATGATGACAATGGAAATGATACAACACCTTTAGCTAGTTGAAAAGTGATTAATTGAGATGTGTGTCAAATTTTAGTCCCTGTTTCTAATTGCAATTCTTGTAATTACGCTTTAACTGATGCTATTCATAAAACTTACAGCAAGATAAAAATAAAGTCGCAGTAGTGTCAGATTTATAAAAACCAAAGTTTGTATGCCAATACAATTCCCATCAAAATAACAATTCACAACAATAATAAATGACGACATTAACATTCTGATTGTAGCAGAAATATTAAGCTGCATAATGTTCTTAGTTTGCTTATTTGATTTCCTATTTCCATAAAGAACATCATGTTAGGAAGTACAAGCACAAAAAAATTGTAATTTGTGCTAAGTAAATAATAGGTTCAATTTCGAGTTTTTTAATTTTAAACAGTGGCAAGGATTGTAAGGGCTGGCGTAGCCAGTTCCGAAGCGTAGCGAAGGAATGAAGGTAGCACGAAGTGCGTACGTAACCCTGAAAAGCGCGAGTTTGCAATGCAA
>JALFAW010000031.1 GCA_022773305.1 Spirochaetia bacterium | reverse complement strand
AATGGTGGATTTGCAAGAATTACATCATATTGACCTTCAATCTGATTTGCCTTACTTACACCGTCCTGATATTCAACTGTCGGGTTTGTAATTGAGTGGAGCATAAGGTTCATTGTACTAATGCGGAGCATTGTCATATCGGTATCGTAACCGGTAACAAGTCCTTTCATATAATGATCCCATTGCTTATCATTCATCTTGTTTGCATTATGCTCACGAACATAGTTTGCAGCAGAAATAAGGAATCCGGCTGTACCGCAGGCAGGGTCACAAATACAATCATCAGGAGTCGGCTGAATAAGATTTACCATAAGGTTTCTGATTTGCGCTGGAGTTCTAAACTGTCCGTTCTGGCCGGAAGCGCTCAGCTTATCAAGCATATATTCGTAAATATCGCCAAGCATATCCTGGTCTTGAACATCATTTTCATAAAGTTCATCAAGACCTGCAATTACATTTACTAAAACCTGAGGGGCTGGAATCTGGAAAGTAGCATCCTTCATAAACTTTGCAAAGGCACTTTCATTATTTCCGTGCATATTCTTAATGAAGGCAAAAATGCCATTCTTTTCATCTTTCATTAAAGAAAAGATTTCATCAGGGCTAAGATTCTTAAACTTGCTCCAGCGGAGTTTTTGCTGGTTTCCATCAAAAATATGATTACCTTTTATGCCCATCATATTTTCTTTCTGTTCAGTTTCAATCTCAATATCATCAAGCGATCGGATAAACATCAAATAAGAAAGCTGCTCAATACAAGTCAGTGGATTAGCCATTCCAGCCGCCCAAAGTTTTTGCCAAATGTTATCGATTTTATTTTTGATTTCGCCAGTAATCATTTTTTTATTTTCCCCTATACACATAATATAGCATAAAAAATTGAGTTTATACAGTAATATCTATACTGTTTATTTTCTTATAGTGCCGTTCTTTGACACCATTGACATTTATAATGAATCACATAAATATGAAATCTAGGTTTTATACATTCCAACTTTGCTAACTGTGATTTCATAGTATGATGATTCCACATTTTAATAAGGAGACCTATTATGATAATTGCATTTTTATTTGTTTTTTTTGAGATTCTCATAAAAGCTGCGCCTTTAATAATTGTTCTTGGTCTTGCTTTATATTTCACATTTTCTAAAAAACACAAAGATGAATATATTGAATATGATCCAAGTACAGATATTGATTACGATGATGACTTTTAATCCTTTATAGTTCTTTAAGAGTTAGAATGTCACAGTTCGTAATTTTATAATCTTTTACTCTAATAAATAGTGTATTCTCCTTTATTTCAGTTATCTGATACAACCATTCACTTTCTGTTTCATCTATCATTCGCCTTATGGCTTCAATATATCTCCAGAATATGTTTATTTTTTTTTCTGTGTCTGGTGTAAGCTTTATTTCAAAACTAACATCAAAAATTGTATTTTCTATTATTCTGTCTTTTTCATCATATTCTGCATTTTCAATTAAAAACTTAAATCCAGGCCGTTTTAAACATTCTTCATGTAATTTCTTATTAGAAAACTCTTTGAGAATAATACCGTCATTATATTCTTTATTTATCTTTTCAATATATTCAGGAACTTTGTGTATAAAAAGATATTCCAATTCATTATAAGCAGTTTCAAAACTTTTCATAAGCATTTTTTTCTATATAAACTGATTACAGACTGAATGTCCTTGTGAATTTCAAAAGCAGAATCATCTTCATGATTCACATGTTTTATAAAATCTTTCTTCTTAAGTAAAAATATTTTTATAATCGCTTCTTTCAAATCTGCTGGAAAAGTCTCTGGTAGAAAGCCTGAATTATAGTTTAAGAAAACAACATGTCCTTCAAGCTTTGTGTCTATAAATAAGATTCTACGTCCATCAATAACGCAGTGGGGTACTCTTAGTTTTGTTGTCATATCAATGATATTTATCATTTCTGTGATGTTGCTCTGCTCTGTATATACCATGCAGTCCTTTACTGTCTGTAATTCATTGTAGTTTTTATCTGCCAGCTGATAACCGAGTAAGTTTTCAACATAAAAAAGGGCAGAATTAAAAATAAGCAGGTCAATATCTATTTCGTCTGGTTTGAGTTCCAGTATTTTCTGGAGTTTTTCAAAAGGGAAAGGTTGCATGTCAACTCCTGTGTAAGGCCGCTGGCGGTCGGTATTTAATCGAAGAGCGCAAAGAAAACTGCAAAAGCAATTTTTAGCTCAACTTCTTTTTATCAGAAAAACGTGGCAAAAACCATTGTGACCTTCGTTCAGACAAATTCAAGGCCAAGCCGCTGTCGCGGTGCTTCACAGCCTTGCATTTGTCTTCACTTCGGTTTTGTAATTTTCGCCCCTGTTTTTCAAAGACAAAAAACACTTTTGTCTTTGTTATCAGGTAATAAACATCACGATTTTTGCGATATGTTATTCTTCTGCTGTTTTTAGCAAAACCATATTTTTCTTTGGTCTGGTAACAAGGAAGCCGTCACGCTTTCTAAAGCGCATAAAGAGCTCACCGTATTCAAGGCCTTCTGTTGTTTCATCGAAACGCTTGATTTCTATTCCTTTGCGGTTGCCGTGGATAATTCTCTTTGGATTCATAAAGATTGCGAAAGGTGTATCAGCTTCGATGTCAGCAAACTGTGGAAGCAGGCGGCTTTCGATTACGTCATAACCATCAAGTCTTCCTGGCATTCATTCCCAAGGTTTACGCCAAATTGGATTGTTGTTGTCGTCACGGATGTTTGTAATGTGATTCAAAACTGTTTCGTTCATAAACCACTTACAAAACTTTCTTTCTTCAGGTTCTACTTTAAGCTCGGCGGCTCTAAAATCTCCGTATGTCAAATCTGTTATGGATGCACTTGAAGAGGCATGAACTTCTGCGTGTTCCATATTGATAGCACCAGTGAACGGAGCATCATCAGCAATGAGGCACTGGCGGTCAAACTCCTGACCGTAAGCTTCGGTAAAGTCTT
>JALFAW010000007.1 GCA_022773305.1 Spirochaetia bacterium | reverse complement strand
AACTTCATCAATATCACCAGTACGTACACATTTTTGATAATCTGTCAATCGAGTTCCCGCCGGATGTTTTTCACCAAGCAAATAAGGAACAAGAGGATGCATACCAGCAGTTGTAAATAAAACAGACGGATCATTTTCCGGAATCAAAGACTGACCAGAAATCACAGCATGATTTTTTGATTTAAAAAACTCAATATATTTTGAGCGAAGTTCATTAGCATTCATAACATTTTATTATATCAAATATTTATAATATTGTAAATTACTGGATTTTGTGTGTGGTATGCGTATTTTACACATAAATTTTTGTTTTTTCTTGTAATCTTTTCTTAGCATACTTTTACTGCACCTGTTTTTCATCTGCTTTTCTTGTAAGTGTAAAAATGCGTCCTTCAGTGGCAAAACAATCTGTTGTTGTGATTTTTACTGGTGTGAAAATGATTGTGTCATAATCTGTCACTGTTTTTTCAACAGTTTTTTTCTTAACCGTTTCTGAAATGATTTTTTCACCGAAATTAATTGAATAAGTATTGTTTAAAACTGAACTATCTTCATCGCAAAGAAATTGTATTACAATATAATTTCCAATTCTTTCGATTGCGTAAACTCCAGTTTCTGTTTCGGTGGAATTCTCTTTTTGTAAATTGTAAGTGTATTCTGAAAAAGAAATTTGAGACATTACATCTGAAGATATCCATGACTCAGATTTAAGTTGTTTTGAAAGTTCTGAATATAAAGGATTTGCATTTTCTTGAAATGCAGTCTGAATACTCATTTTTTTATATTGGCCATCCCAAAGGGTATTTTCTTTTATCAACAGATTTACTTCGTCACGAAGAGTTACTTTAATTTCATCAACATTAACTAAAGCAATATCGAATCGTCTGTGAAGATTCATAATATCTGCATTTACAGCTGTAAGATAAATTCCATTGTGACGAAGTTTGCTGTCTTCCCATTCATAAACTTCCTGAGTATCTGAAAAAAGCTGCACTATCTCTTTATCTTCGTAATTAAAATAAAGATAGCGGATTTCTGAATCTGTATTTGATGTTTTGTACCAAAGTCCATTTAAAAAAGCACCAAATGTTTCTACAGTTCCATCTTGAATTCGTGAAAGTTCCTTTGCTGCAAGACGACCTGCTGTTACACGAATTTCGTTTGCAAGTTCATATTTTTGAGTTGTCGGATTCCATTTGTATTCTTGTTGAATTTGATTTTGATTTACATTTGTTTTTTTCGCTGAATCTGATTGTGTTTCTTCTGATATTTCTGATTTGTAAACCCAAACAGAAAAACTTTCTCCTTTGGAAAGTGAAAGTGAATATGATTCTGAACGTTCTGTCTGCTGGATAAAAACGGTTCCGTCACAACGAAAATCTCCGATATTTACAAGTTCACTTTGACCATTTTCATTTGTATTACAATGAAATATTTGCATAACATAATCACCATCATCATTTACTCCTTGATAAATGAGAGCTGTTTTATGCTCGCCAGCAACGTCCATTCCTGTGTAAGAAAAAGTTCTTGTCCTTGTAAATTCTGTCGTGATTTCCGGAAGTCTCAAATATACACCTGTTTCCGGTTCCATAACAGCAACTACAATACTAAGATTTTGAGAATTTGATTTTCTTACAACTATTACTTCATCATCGTAACCATCGTTATTTATGTCTATCGTGAGAGTGCTGATTAATGTTTCGCCAGTATATAATGGAACAAAAGTTTCATATTTTTCTGTTTCCAGAGAGTTTGATTTTTTTCCAGATTCAGTTTCTTCTGGTTCCGAACTTTTTGGTGTGATTACTTTTGCCCATGTAATTGTATTTTCATCTTTTACTAAAATTTTTTTTGAGGCATAATAAATCCCAACTAAAAAGATGATAACGAGGACAAATAAAAATGGTACAACTTTTGTTTTCATTATATTAATTATTATATAGAAGATTTTTGTTTTTCTCAAGTTTTTGAGATGATTTTGATTTTGTTTTTGAAAACTTAAATCTTATTTTGATTTTTTTTATTTTTACAAAAGTTTTTTAATTATGCTGAATTTTTATGTATTTGCGTTGTATGCTACTTTACGTAAAAGTGACAATATTTTATACTGTAAAATAGCGTGAGTGCATGGAGCAGTGCCGAAGGCAGCCACCACAGCGAAACGGAATGAATGACCGAGCGAAGCGAGGGAAATGAATGTAGTGGAGCGAGGAGGCCGAGGGTTACCGAGCTGCGTAACGCACGACCGTCTTTGACGGGCACGCCCAAATTCTTAAAATTATTATAAAAATAGAGGTAATTTAATGGGTAACAATTATTTTAATTCGATTCCTTGGCGCGAAGCTCGTTTGCAACTTGGTCATTGTCGTTCTATGGCAAAAGAAGAATTTGCTGATGGTGTAAATGCCCTTAAAGGTAAAAAAATTGTTATTGTTGGTTGTGGTGCGCAGGGATTAAATCAAGGTATGTGTTTGCGCGATTCTGGTCTTGATGTAAGTTATGCTTTACGTGATAGTGCTATTGCAGAAAAACGTCAGTCATATAAAAATGCTGTGGAAAACGGTTTTAAAGTTGGTACTTATGCTGAAATGATTCCAACTGCTGACCTTGTGGGTAACTTAACTCCAGATAAACAGCACACTCCTGTAATTAATGAAGTTCAGAAACTTATGAAAAAAGGTGCTGCTCTCTGGTACAGTCACGGTTTTAACATGATTGAAGAAGGTATGCAGATTCGTCCTGATATCACTGTTGTTATGTGTGCTCCAAAAGGTCCTGGTACTGAAGTTTATCATGAATTTGAACGCGGTTTTGGTGTTCCTGATTTGATTGCTGTGCATCCTGTAAATGATCCTGAAGGTAAAGGATGGGCTATTGCTAAGGCTTTGGCTGTGGGAATGGGCGGTTCTAAAGCCGGCGTTTTGGAATCTAGTTTTGTGGCTGAAGTTAAATCTGACTTGATGGGCGAACAGACTATTTTGTGCGGTATGCTTCAGGCTGGCACTATTGTATGTTTTGATAAAATGGTTAGCGAAGGTATTTCTGCTGAATATGCTACTAAATTTTTGATGCACGGCTGGAATGTGATTTGTGAAGCTTTGAAATGGGGCGGAATCACAAATATGATGGACAGACTTTCTAACCCTGCAAAAATTAAGGCAAACGAACTTTCTAAACAGATTAAATCTTTGCTCTCTCCTTTGTATCAAAAACACATGGATGATATTATTTCCGGCGAATTTTCTAGTACTATGATGAAAGATTGGGCTAACAAGGATGCAAATCTTTTGGCTTGGCGTGAAGAAACTGGAAAACTTGCTTTTGAATCTACTAAAGAAAGTGATGAAGAAATTTCTGAACAGGAATTCTTTGATAAAGGTATTTTGATGGTTGCTATGGTAAAAGCTGGTTGTGAACTTGCTTTTGAAACTATGGTTGATGCTGGTATCAAAGAAGAATCTGCTTATTATGAATCTTTACACGAGGTTCCTTTAATTGCAAATCTTATTGACAGAAAACGTCTTTATGAAATGAACCGCGTTATTTCTGATACTGCTGAATATGGCTGTTACTTGTTTGCTCGAGTTGCTGCTCCTATGATGGCTAAAGATTTGATGCCTAATCTTCATACTGATGTTATTGGTAAAGGTTTGGATTGCAAAGACTGCGCTGTAAGCAATGGTGAACTTGTTTCGGTTAATGCTGAGATTAGAAATCATCCTATTGAAGTTGTTGGCCGCAAATTACGTGCATACATGACTGCAATGAAACCTGTTTTGTAATTTTTAGTTTTGTATTTTTTTTAATCGTTTTTAGAAACGAGAATTCAAACACGCGTCTGAAAAACTGTTTTGTGAAGTTTTTTGGCGCGTGTTTTTTTTATTTTTTTGTGGATTTTTTACACGACGTAAAGTTTTCCCAGTAAAAAAGCGACAAATTAATAGGTTCAATTTCGAGTATTTAATTTACAAACCGTGGTAAGGATTGTAAGGGCTGGCGAAGCCAGTTCCGAAGCGGAGCGAAGGAATGAAGGTAGCACGAAGTGCGTACGTAACCCTGAAAAGCGCGAGTTTGCATTGCAAACTCGGGACGAGAAATGCTATGCATTTCTCGCATTTTTTGCGAAGCAAAAAGCCACCCTAAAAATACGTCGAGTCAAGGCACGCTAACGCTTAAAGCCTTGACTTCGCCGTTTTGAGGGGGTTGTACTACCCCCTCAATAAAAATTCAAAACTCGACATTTGTCCTAATATTTTTTGGATAAAAGGGGGCGTTGCGATTGAATTATGGATTGCAGTTTATTTTTAGAGAATGGAATCTACAAGGGATTTAAAATCTTTGTCTTGTCCCATTTTTTCATAATCTTTAATCTGGGAGATGGAAAAAACGCCATCTTGTTCGATAATTGCGTTTTCAGGAATTTCTGCTGCATCGAGAATCGGAGTTTCATCTGTTAGATTTTCTGCAAAATTTGTCATAGAATAATAAGTTGATTCTTTTTGTACAGGAACTTCTTCTGAAAGTTCTTCTATTTCGCTTTGCAATTCTTCTGATTGTGGAGATTGAGTTTCTTTTTGGTTTGTTACATTTTGCAGCTCAGCTTCTGTTTGATTTTCAATCTGCTGTTCAGTCGTTTCTTGATTTTCTGAAGGTTTTTCTGATGGATTTTCAAAATATTTTTTTAGTTCAAAATATTTGAATTCTATTGGGATGATTTCGTCTTTGATTTTTATTCCTGAACCAAGACAAATTTCTTCTGCGAAAACATTGTCAACAGTTGCAAAATTCTCAGAGGCAAAATAAGTTTCGTCAGAAGGAGTATATTCATACTTCGGCTGATTTTT
>JALFAW010000082.1 GCA_022773305.1 Spirochaetia bacterium | reverse complement strand
CTGATCGTTCTTTGAATGAAGAAGCTTTAAAATATATGATGGTTGTTCTGGATGTTGTCAAACAACTTGGTTCTGATGTTTCTGAGATTGATTTAAGGTATGGTTCAGTTTCATACAGAACAAAAAATCAAGTAAAAAATGATGAAATTATTTTAAAAAATTGATATTATTGTAAAAAGAAGATTTATTTTCCAGAAAAAAACTTTATGGAAAATCAAAAGGTTTTGTTGAAATCTGATGTAGATGTGATTTTTGAGGAAGTATTATGACAGAAAATAAAATAGTTGGTCTTGATATTGGAACAAGTGTAATCCGTGTTGCCATTGGAGAAATTGATCCTGAAACACAAAAAATGGTAATCACAGGAACAGCTCAAAAAAAATCAGCAGGTCTTAGAAACGGTGTAATAGTAAACATAGAAGATGCTAAAAATGCAATCAAAGAAGCAATTGATGCTGCAGAACAGAATGCAGGAACTATTGTTGAATCTGTGGTTACAGCTGTGGGCGGAGAACTGATTGAAAGTCAGAATTCAAAAGGTGTTGTTCCTGTTTCCAGCACAAATAAGTCTACAAAAGAAATTGGACCTGCTGATATTCAGCGGGTTATTGATAGTGCAACTGCAATAAAAGTTTCTGATGATAAAGAAAAACTTCACGTAATTCCCCAGAATTTTATTGTAGACGGTGTAAGTGGCATTACAGATCCGATTCATAGAATGGGAACAAGACTTGAAGCTGAAGTACATATTGTTACCATATCAAAATCAATAATTCAGAATCTTCGTTCCTGTATTTCACGTGCAGATTATTTTTTAAACGGTGTCATGCTAAAAACTCTGGCACAAACTCATTCGGTTTGTCATCAGGATGAAATGGAATTGGGCTCGATTCTTATTGATTTAGGTGCTGGAACAACAGATGTTCTTGTGCTTTTTAAAGGTGCACCAATTAGTACAGCGTCCATTCCAGTTGGTGGTAATCTTGTAACTAACGATATAGCAATTGTTACGGGAATTACAACACAAGCTGCAGAAAAGATTAAAATTGAGTCTGGCTGCTGCTGGCTTCCTAACATAAATCCTGAAAATGACCTTGAGGTGATTTTGCCTGGAGTTGGAGGAAAATCGCCTGAGATTACAAAACAGTCACAAATCTGTCAGATTATTCAGGCAAGAATGGAACAGATTTTTGTAATGGTAAAAAATGCAGTAATAAAGAATACAAAAGATTCTATTAAGCAGCTTTCGGGTAACATAATTTTGACTGGTGGTGGTGCAAATATGGAAGGTGTTGTAGACCTGGCTCAATATGTTTTTAAAACTTCATCTGTCAGAATTGGATATCCTGACAGCATCGGCGGTATTGAGGAAGATTACAGAAAACCTGATTTTGCAACGGCAATCGGACTTGTGGTGTCTTATCAGTCAATGCTTCAAAAAAATGATTCAAAAAGGAATAAAAAACGTTCTGCTAATAAAAAAACAGCCAAAAAAGGCGGGGATGGATTTCTTAAATCAATGATAAAAAAATTATTTTAGAAATTAAGATATTTAGATTTATTTCGAGTTTTTGGTTTTAAACCGTGGCAAGGATAGTAGGGGCGCCGAAGGCGGCCACTGAACTGAGCGGAGTACAGCATGTGAAAAATCTTGATTTCACTTGAGTTTTGGTACATTTATTAAAGTTTTACTGGAATTTATAGTTTCATCACAGTAAACCATATTTACCAAAACTCACGGCTCGTGCGAACTTAACATTCAGCGGTGAATAAATATTCAGCACGAGCCAGCGAAGCGAGGGAAGCGGCTGGAGCGATAGCGGAACCCCGGATAGCGCGAGTTTGCAATGCAAACTCGGGACGAGAAAATGCTATGCATTTCTCGCTTTTTTTGCGAAGCAAAAAGCCACCCTAAAAATACGTCGAGTCAAGGCACGCTAACGCTTAAAGCCTTGACTTCGTCGTTTTGAGGGGGTGTACTACCCCCTCAATAAAAATTCAAAAATCGACATTTGTCCTATTAAATTGATATTTCAATTGATTGATGAACTTATACAAAACAAAAATTTTTTTTTATAGAAAATTAGAGTTGAGCAACAGAACCGCCTTTCAAAAGTCGTCCGGTAACCATAATCTTTGTGGATTTATAATCCGACCCCAACTCAATATTCTCAATAAGAGATTGAGCCATAGTTTGCCCGATTTTTTCACCATTTTGTTCATAAGTTGTGAGAGGAGGCAGCATAAGAGAAGTCAACATTATTCCATCGTAGCCTGCAATGCTTATATCTTTTCCGACAGTCAGTTTTCGTGCATTCAATTCGCGAATTCCACCAAGAGCAGAATAATCATCAGGATATATAATACAAGTTGGTGCGTTTTCCAAAGAAAGCAGAATATTTGTAGCCTCAGCACTAGTCATCATGTCATGATAGAGAGCCTGGGCATAATATTCAGAAGGAATTTGAATATTGTGATTTGTACAAACCTTTTCGAAAACCTTTTTTCTTTCGCGAGTTACAAGAGTATCTTCTCCATGAATCATGGCAATTTTTTTGTGACCTTTAGAAATAATGTATTCCACGAGTTCAGTCATACCTTTTTCGTTATCACTCATAATTGAAGTGTGATTGTTGTCGTAAAAATAATCAAGAGTGACAGTTGGAATTTCACTTTGTACAAGAGATTGAATTCCTTTTTTGTGAAAGTCAGCAGATAGAATAGCAACGCCATCAAAATTTCGACCTTTCATATGATTATAATAATCAAAATTTTTGTCATCAGTTCTGGAAGTTAAAGTAATTTCATATCCCTTATTTTGAGCAACATTTTGAAGACCACTTAAAATTTTAGCGAAATATTGATGTTGAAGCCCTGAGCCAGTTTTATCTTCAAAAATTACACCAATATTGTAAGTTTTATTAGTACGCAAAGTTCTGGCAGCAAGATTTGGGTGATAACCCATTTGATTTGCTTTAGTTTGGACAAGTTTAATAGTTTCTGCACTTATTTCTGGACTACCTTTCAATGCTTTACTTACAGTGGAAAAAGAAACATTACACTCTCTTGCAATATCTTTTAAAGTGACCATATTTTGAGCCTGCTTAGTTTAAATTTTTAATTTTTAGATTGTAAAAATAAATAAAACTGAGAAATTTACAATCTGACAGTTTTCAATAGGATTTGTAATTGTTTATGAAAACGTTGTAGAAAATATGATAATCCCAAAAATAAAAAAATGCAAATAATTATTTTTATTAAAGAGTGAATAGTAGCAAAATTCAGTTAGTCAGTCGCCTTTCACAGCTCACTGTCGTTCGGTTGCAAACGATGTCACGTGCCAGAGGTGGCACATACAAAAAAATTAAGGATAAAGCGAGGTCGTACCCCTTTTTACAATAGAAATACAATATGCACGTGTCATCGTTTGCAACTCACGCTTCGCGTGCCTGTTCAAGCCTCGGTGCGCTGTTTAGTTTAAAACCCTGCAGATTGCAGCTTCGCTGCTTTTCAGTCAACTGGCGAACTGAATGACTGAACATAAACATAAAAATGGGGACAGACCTAATTAAGTAAACCAAGGTCTGTCCCCATTTTTATGAATATTGATATTGTGTTTATTTAAAACAGGGACATACCTTGGTTATTTTTGAATTTAAATTGAGTACGACCTTGTCCTTCGACTCTGTAAGAATAAGGTCTGTCCCCTTTTTTTAGATATTGATATTGCATTTAGTTTAAATAGGGACAGACCTAGATTTTTAAATAAAAATGGGGTACGACCTTGTTATTTTTGACATTTAAACCTGCAACATTTAGGTCTGTCCCTGATTTTTGGGGTTTTAGGGGAATATGCTTCGCATATTCCCCTAGGAGAGAGGGTAGCCCGCAACATCGTGCGGGCGTAGGGAGAGACTTCTCCCTCTTTGATAAAAATAAAGAGAAACTTAATTATAGGAGTAAAATTACTTTTTTGGAAAAATTATGTTTTGATTTTTAATCTAATGGAAAAAAAATTGGAAGGTGATAAAAGAGACCTTAGTGGAGAATAGGGGGTTCGAACCCCTGACCCTCGGCTTGCAAAGCCGATGCTCTAGCCAGCTGAGCTAATTCCCCAAGGCTTAAAAACAATATATCATATTTAATTTTTTATTTCAACAGAAAAGTGATTTTTTTTTGTCTTGTGGATTTATGTGTATCTAAAAGTAAATAAATTTTCCTTACTAACCGATAATTTTTGTATGAAAACTCCTTTTTTTGCAAAAATCCTGTTCTCCAAAACTAATGCAATGCATTGCGGGAAATTTTTTTTTCTTGTTATTGGAATGATTTTTATTCAATCTGCTCTTTTTTCGGAAATTTACAAGGAAAAAGCTATAGTTTCGTTTTACGCGGATGACTTTCATGGCAAAAAAACATCAAGTGGTGAATTTTTCAATATGAATGATTTTACTTGTGCAAATAAATTTTTGCCTTTTGATACATATTTGAAAGTTACAAATCTTACAAATAATCTTGATGTAATAGTTCGTGTGAATGACCGCGGTCCTTTTGTGGAAGACAGAGAACTTGATTTATCAAAAGCGGCGGCTGTAAAACTTGATATGATTAAATCAGGAACTGCTGTCGTGAAAATTGAAATTTTAAAACTTGGGCCAGATTCTGCATTAAGTCGTCAAACTGCACAAAGTGCCTGTCAGATTATGGAACGTAAAACTGGAAAAAAATATGTGGTTCCGTCATTTGAACAGTTTATTAGTGAAAAAAAAGAAAAAATTGAAGCTAACAAAGTTTCAAAAAAATATTCTGATGGAACTTTTTGGGATATTCAAGTGGCTTCTTTTTCACATAAAGAAAATGCTAGAACTTATGCAAAAAAATTACAACAAAAAGGTTTTTCAGATATTGTCCTGAGAACAAAAGGTGAAATCACAAGAGTTGTAATCAAAAATATTCCAGCAAATGAAGTTGATATGATAGAAAATAAATTGAAAAAAAACGGTTATTCTGATTTTCTGGTGAAAAAATCATCACAAAAATAACAGAAGATTTGTCAGGTGACTGTAGGCTAAACATTGTTTTTTATAAAGTTATCGGTTATGATGATTACATGTAAATTGGAGTTTTCTAAGTAACTTTTTTATTGAAAATTCTGTTTTGCACGTGTGAAATAAATATCTTTTGGTTGGTGAAATAGTCTTAGATATTTATTTTCTTTTAGAGGAGGTTATTCATATGGAAGAATTGGATCCTGAGATTGAAGCACTTTTAAATAGCGTTGAACCATTAGAGGAATTGCCTTCTGATGATGAAAATAAAGGATTTAAAAAAAAAGTATTTTTAGATTATTCGGAAGATGAATTAATCAGTTCAAAGAAAAAATCAATTCACGAAGTTGATTTATCGCAAAAAGAATTTGAGCCAATCACTGAATTTACAAATGAAACTCCACTTACAGTTTTTGATGATACAAAATATTATAAAACCGCTTTGACTGGAGAAAATGAATATGCACAGCGTGTTCATCAGCTTCTTTCAAAATATTTAACAACAAAAGATCAAAAAGACAGAGCTTTATTTCGTCAGCAGCTTGTTACTCCATTTTGGGAATTATTGCGTGGAATGGTTTCAAAAATGACAGATCCGAATGTTCCTCTTCCAAAAAAAATGTTGGTTCGTTTTGGTGTTTTACTTCCGTCATTGTTTAGAGTGGAAACAAAAGATTTTTTTTCAAGAATCATTATTGAAAATCGACCTCAGGAACCAATTTTGTATGTTGATGAATGGTTTAAAGAGATTGCTTCCGGTCGAATGTCAAATTCTGCAACTGATGAAAAAAAGCAGGTTAGAACTTCAAGTATGAGTTCTGAGCAATTGGCTTCAGTGGAGCAGTCAAGATTACTGCAATTGCAGTCCAAAAACTCAGGAAAAATGCAAAGTGTGGAAAATCTTTTGGGCATCAAAGAAAATGAACGTAATATGCTCGAAATGGAATTGAATAATAAGATGAAAGAACTGTTTTCACATCTTCCAATTATGGGGCTTGAACCTCATACGGCAGCTCTTTCTGAAATTCAACGAAAATTGCTTCCTGAAATTACTGAACTTTTGCGCAGATATTCTAGAAATGATAAAGAGTTGGCTAAAACGCTGGAAGAATTCAAGGAAGCTAAATCAACTTGTGATAGTTTAAGTGAAAAAATCACTGATAAAGGTGGGCAAGCTGTTGTACAGCACGATTCTGAAGCGGTAAAAACTGAATTTGACACTGTAAGGCAGATGGCAAAAATGACGGTTGGACGGCGCGGAAATCAATTTCCGATTTTTACAAGAGAATTTTATCATTGTACGGAAAAAGGAACCGGTACTCGGGAAAATGTTATTGAAGTTTTACGTTGGGTAGAATCGCTTGACCCTGGAGTTTTCTGTAGAATTCACAAAAATATTCCTCATCGAATTGTTCCATATATTTTACTCGTGCCGACTTATGGTGACAGAGGTTTTTGCTGGGAACCTTTTGACCGATATAATAGAGTTACAAGTCGCGGGCGTATTGTAATTCCAATGTATCCAAAAGATTTGAAAATAGCCGTTTTGACTGCTCTTGCTGATTTAAGGTGGCAGGTTGCAAAAGAAAAAGCTTCTTACTACTGGATGGAAGAAGGTTTGACAGGTCAGTATTATCAGCATATGGAACAGTTGAAAGTCAAAGGCGATTTAAAAGAATTTTTTATTGAAGATTATATTTTGTGGATGACAAAAGAATCAAACGGAGTTCAACGCCTCGATAAAGAAGTGCGTGGTATTTTCTGGAGAAATATGCCGTTTCCGAAAGAACTCAAAGAAGATTTACGCAAGCGTTCTCTTGTTTATGATGATTTGTGCAGAAAGGATGCAAACCGTGAAATGTCAGATGGATATTAATAGCGTAATCGGTTCAATTTCGAGTTTTTTAATTTTAAACTGTGGCAAGGATTGTAAGGGCTGGCGAAGCCAGTTCCGAAGCGGAGCGAAGGAATGAAGCGATAGCGTAACCCTGAAAAGCCTGATTTTTGCGAAGCAAAAAGCCACCCAA
>JALFAW010000266.1 GCA_022773305.1 Spirochaetia bacterium | reverse complement strand
GTATTTTTGGACCTGTAGCTCGTGAGCTTCGTGATATGGATTTTATGAAAATCATATCTTTGGCTCCGGAAGTTCTTTAAGGAGTAATGAAATGTTAAAAAAATCAAAAATCCGCAAGAACGATACAGTTGAAGTAATTGCTGGAAAAGATAAAGGAAAACGTGGAACTGTAGTAAGTGTTCTCCTTAAAAAAGAAGCAGTAATTGTATCTGGTGTAAACATTGTTAAAAAGGCAATGAAAAAGAAGAGTCAGCAGGATCAAGGCGGTATCGCTGAGATTGAAGCTCCTCTTAATATTTCAAATGTAGCAATCGTATGTAAAAAATGCGGTCCTACAAAAATCGGTTATAAAATCGACGGCGACAAGAAAATTCGCGTTTGCCGCAAATGTGGAGATGTTCTGTAATGGCAAATTACGTACCTCGGCTTAAGAAAGTCTATAAAGACGAAATCGCCCCAGCTCTTGTTAAAGAGTTCAACTACACAACTCCAATGCAGATTCCTGTAATTAAAAAGATTGTTGTAAGTATGGGTGTTGGTGAAGCTCTCACAAATAAGAAACTCCTTGATGCCGCAGTTGCAGACTTGACTCAGATTACTGGTCAGAAGGCTGTTAAAACTAAAGCTAAAAAGAGTATTGCTAACTTCAAATTGCGTGAGGGTAATGAAGTGGGTGCAATGGTAACATTGCGCGGAGACATCATGTATGAATTTCTTGATCGTCTTATTAATGTTGCATTCCCACGTATTAAGGATTTCCGTGGAATTAAAGCCACTGGTTTTGATGGACATGGAAATTTCTCTGTTGGTATTACTGAACAGTTAATATTCCCAGAAATTGACTTTGATAAAGTAACAAAGATTGCTGGTATGAATATTACTTTTGTAACAAGTGCTGCTACAGATGTTGAAGCAAAAGCACTTCTTGCTAAGTTCAATATGCCATTCCGTAAGTAGGTGAAGTATGGCTAAGAAATCAATGATTATTAAAGCAGCCCGCAAACAGAAGTATGCAACTAGAGAATACAATCGTTGTCAGATTTGCGGACGACCACGCGGATATTTGCGAAAGTTTAAGATGTGTCGTCTTTGCTTCCGTAAATTGGCAAGTGAAGGCCAGCTTCCTGGCGTTACAAAATCAAGTTGGTAGGAGATAGAAATGAGTGCATCAGATCCAGTAGCAGATATGCTCACAAAGGTTCGTAATGCGGCTATGGCCCGCCATGAAAAAGTAGATGTGCCAGCTTCAAAATTGAAGTTAGAAATCATAAAAATTATGAAGACTGAAGGTTACATCAAAAACTTTAAGAAAGTTCAGGAAGATGGAAAAAATACAATCCGTATTTTCTTGAAATATGATGATGAGAATAATCCTGTAATCCATGGTGTTAAAAAGATTTCAACACCAGGTCGTCGTGTTTATTCTGGTTACAAAGATTTGCCACGTGTTTATAATGGATACGGTACAATCATTGTTTCAACTTCTTCTGGTGTTACAACTGGTAAGAAAGCTGCTGAAAAAATGGTTGGTGGCGAATTAGTTTGTACAATCTGGTAATAGGGGGCAGAAAGTATGTCTAAAGTAGGTAAACTTCCTGTTGCTCTTCCAGCAGGTGTTACAATCAATGTTGCTGATGGTGTAATTACTGTAAAAGGTCCAAAAGGTGAACTTAAGCAGGATTATAACGAAGCAATTGATATAAAAGTTGAAGGAACTGAAATCATTCTTACAACTAAAAATAATGAAAAGCAGACAAATGCTTATCATGGACTTTACAGAAGCTTGATTGCTAACATGGTAAAAGGTGTTACAGAAGGTTTTACAAAAACTTTGATTATCACTGGTGTTGGTTATCGTGCTGAAGTAAAAGGAAAGGAATTGGTAATGAACCTTGGATATTCAAGTGATTATATTGCTATTATTCCTGATGGTTTGACTGTTGTTGCAACTCCAGATGGAAAACTTTCTATTTCTGGAATTAATAAACAGTTGGTTGGTGAATTCAGTTCACAAATCCGCAAGTTACGAAAACCTGAACCTTATAAAGGAAAAGGTATTCGTTATGACAACGAAGTTATCAGACGTAAAGTCGGTAAAACTGGTGTTAAATAAGGTGAAGCTATATGTTTAAGAAAATGAACGATAAAAACAGAAAACGCTTGCACAGAAAGATTCATATTCGTAAGTCTATTTTTGGAACTGCAGAAAGACCAAGAATGACAATTACAAGAAGTAACAAAAATCTTTCAGTTCAGGTAATTGATGATAATGAAGGAAAAACTTTAGCTTCTATCTCAACTTTGGAAAAAGAATTTGCTGCAATTAAACCTACTGTTGAAGGTGCTGCAAAACTTGGTGAAGCTTTGGGTGCACGCCTTAAAGATAAAAATATCAATAAGGTTGTATTTGATAGAAATGGTTACTTGTACCATGGTGTTGTTAAAGCTTTCGCTGATGGTGCCCGTAAAGCTGGTATAGAATTCTAGGAGTTATTATGGAACATCAGAAGAACTTTGATAAAGAACCAAAAGAGAAAGAGTTTGTAGAAAAACTCGTAACTCTTAACAGAACTTGTAAGACTGTAAAAGGTGGACGTCGTATGTCGTTCTCTGCTCTTACAGTTGTAGGTGATGGAAAAGGTCGCGTAGGATATGGTCTTGGAAAAGCTAATGACGTATCTGAAGCTATTAAAAAGAGTATTGATAAAGCAAAAAGAAATCTTATTGTTGTGCCTTTGAAAAATGGTACTATTCCACATGAAATAATTGGAAAATATAAGAGTTCAGAAGTATTGCTGAAACCAGCTTGTTCCGGTACTGGAATTATCGCTGGTGGTACAGTACGTGCTATCATGGAATCTGCTGGTACAACAGACGTTCAGTCTAAGTCTTTGGGTTCAAACTCAGCTGTTAATGTTGTTCGTGCAACATTTGATGCTATTTCTAAATTGATGGACGCAAAGAAAGTTGCAGCAAACAGAGGTAAAACTCTTGATGAGTTGTGGGGTTAATGTATGGCTAAGACAAAACAGTTAAAAGTTACATTAATTAGAAGTACAATTGGACAGAAGCCAGATAAGGTTGCAACTGTTCGCAGTCTTGGATTGAAGAAGATTAGTTCATCAAACATTCTTCCAGATGATGCATGTATTCGCGGAATGGTTGCTTCTGTTTCACATTTAGTTAAAGTTGAGGAGATCTAAAATGGCAGAATATAATCCAATTCTTAGTGCTCCTCAGGGTGCTAATAAAAAACCAAAGCGTGTTGGTCGTGGTTCTTCTTCAGGACTCGGAACAACAGCTGGTAAAGGTAATAAAGGTCAACAGTCTCGTTCAGGTGGAAAAACTTATGTAGGTTTTGAAGGTGGACAGATGCCTCTTTACAGACGTATTGCTAGAAAAGGATTTTCAAATTATCCTTTTAAAAAAGAATATGTTTGTATCAATGTTGAATTGTTAGAAACTAAGTTTAACGATGGTGAAACTGTAAATAAAGATTCTTTGATTGAAAAAGGATTCATTTCATCTAAATCAAATTCTATGGTTAAAGTTCTTGGTAATGGTGAAATTACAAAGAAATTGACAGTAGAAGTTGATAAAGTTTCTGCTTCAGCAAAAGAAAAAATTGAAAAAGCTGGTGGTTCAGTAAAAACGGCTGAATCAAAAGCTGAATAAAAAAGCGGAGTAGAACATGGCAAGCAACCCAATTGTAAATATGTTTAAAGTTAAAGAAATAAGAGAACGTTTGTTTTTTACATTCTTGATTTTGGCAGTATTCCGCTTAGGAAGTGTACTTACCGTTCCAGGAATTGATGCAAATGTACTTCTTAAATACTTTGACGATTTAGCTGCTCAGAATAAAAATGCATTCGCAAGCTATATGGATTTCTTTGTTGGAGGAGCTTTCTCTAACTTTTCAATCTTAATGCTTGGTGTAATGCCTTATATTTCTATGCAGATTATTATGCAGCTTGCTGTGATTATTTTTCCATCATTAAAACGTATATCCCAAGAAGATGGCGGACAGAGAAAAATTGCTCAATATACACGTGTTGGAACAATTGTTGTTTGTTTGATTCAGGCTTGGGGTATGTCAGTTTATGCCAACAGTATTCCAGGTTGTATCGTATTGCAGAATAAAGTTCTTTTTAGAATTCTATTTATGCTGACTGTTACAACTGGTTCTATGGTTACTGTTTGGTTAGGTGATCAGATTACAGCTCGTGGAATTGGTAATGGTATTTCAATGATGATTTTTGCAGGTATCGTTGCGCGCTTGCCAAATGCTATTGTTGAGCTTGCTCAAAAAGTAGCAGCTGGCGAAATTCAGCTTGTATTTGTAATTCTCGTTGTAATAATGTTTATTGCTATTATTGCATTAGTAATCTTTGAAGAAGCAGGACAAAGGAAAATTCCTGTACACTATGCTAAACGTGTTGTTGGAAGAAAAATGTATGGCGGACAAAGTACATACATTCCATTTAAGGTTAATCCTTCAAATGTAATTCCTTTGATTTTTGCTTCATCTATATTAACATTACCTTTAACAATTGCATCTTCATTTGCGCAAGGTCAAAATTCAGCAAAATGGATTACTTCACTTTCTAGATTTTTGACTCCAAATGGTGTTTGGTACAATATATTGTTAGTTATTCTTATTATCTTCTTTGCATACTTCTACACTCAGGTAACCCTGAACCCTACAGAAATTGCTAAGAACATTCGTGAAAACGGCGGCTCCATTCCGGGTGTTCGTTCAGATAAAACAGAAGAATATCTTACAAAAATATTAAATAGACTTATATTACCAGGTTCATTGTTTTTAGCATTTATTGCTGTAATTCCAACAATTATTCAGACATTGTTTGGTTTTCCACAGTCAATAAGTCAATTGATGGGTGGTACATCATTAATCATTATGGTTGGAGTAGCACTTGATACAATGAGTCAGGTTGAAGCTCTTTTGAAAATGCATCATCATGAAGGTTTAACTAAAAAGGGCAAAATTAGATCACGAAATTTATAAAATTTTGTGAATTAGTAGTAGAAAAGATATGGGAATATATGCTATTATATTAGCCACTGAACTGCTCTCATTGCGAGGTGCTAGAGTTCAGTGAATATTCTCATGGGGGCTTTTTATGAAAGTACGAACCAGTGTAAAACCTATCTGTGATAAATGTAAGGTTATTAAAAGAAATGGTATTATCCGTATCATTTGTACAAACCCAAAACATAAACAGAGACAGGGCTAAGGCTTAAGGAGAAACAGATGGCTCGAATTGCGGGTGTAGATATCCCAAACAAACATGTAGGTACCGCATTAACTTATATTTATGGTATCGGTCGTTCATCAGCTGCAAAAATCTGTGAAGAAGCTAAGATTGATCCAATGAAAATGGCAAACGATCTTACACAGGATGAATTGGCAAAAATTCGTGAAATCATCGACGCAAATTATAAGACAGAAGGACGTTTACGTTCAGAAATTGGTCTTAACTTAAAGCGTTTGATGGATATTGGTTGCTATCGTGGTCTTCGTCATAAGAGAGGTCTTCCTGTACGCGGTCAGAGAACTCGTACAAATGCACGTACTCGTAAGGGTAAGAAGAAGACTGTCGCTAATAAGAAGAAAGCATAAGGCGGAGGATAAATAATGGCTACCGTTAAGAAACGAAAGGAAAAAAAGAGCGTATACGAAGGAAATATTTATATTCAGGCTACGTTCAACAATACTATCGTAACTGTAACAGATATGAAAGGAAATGCTTTGTCATGGGCATCTTCTGGTGGACTTGGTTTCCGTGGAGCAAAAAAATCAACTCCATTTGCCGCTCAGTCTGTAGCAGAAACTGCTTTGCAGAAAGCTGCAAGTTATGGATTACGTGAAGTTCATGTATATGTAAAAGGACCTGGAATGGGACGCGAAAATGCTATCCGTTCTATTGGTGCTATGGGATTAAAAGTTAAATCTATTTCTGATGTAACTCCAATTCCTCATAATGGCTGTCGTCCACGTAAAACACGACGTATGTAATTATTGTAGAGGAGATCTATTATGGGAAAAAGTACACAACCACTTTTAAAACGATGTAAGTCTTTGGGTATTAATCCAGTTGTAATGGGATATACAAAGGAAACTAAAAGACATCAGAAAGATGTAAGAAAAAAGAAATCTGAATACGGTGTTCATCTTGCTGAAAAACAGAAAGTTCGCTTTATATATGGTGTAATGGAAAAACAATTCCATAAATACTATGTTATGGCGACAAAGAAAAATGGAATTACGGGAGAAATGCTTCTTCAAATTCTAGAATCAAGACTTGATAATGTTGTATATCGTTTAGGATTTGCTAAAACTCGTAAACAAGCAAGACAGATGGTTAATCATGGTCACATTCTTGTGAATGGTGGAAAGGTTTCTATTCCTTCTTATCTTGTAAAAGTTGGAGATGTTATCACTGTTAAAGAAAATTCAGGAATTAAAAAACTTATCGTTGCAAATAATGATGTAGTTGTTCCAGGATGGCTTGAAGCAGATAAAGATAATTTTACTGGAAAGGTTGTAAGCTTGGCTACAAAATCAGATATTGATTATGCAGTTCAGGAAAACCTTATCGTTGAATATTACTCTAAATAGTAGAAAGGAGTTCAGATGGCTCGTAAAAACTTGCTTAAAGGTTTTAAAAGACCTAAAGGCATTTCATTTGAACACGTTAGTACAAATCCGAACTACGGAAAATTTACTGCATATCCCTTTGAAACTGGGTTTGGTACAACAGTTGGAAATACTTTGAGAAGAGTATTGTTGTCATCTATTCAAGGATATGCAATTACATCTATTCGTATTACATCATACGATGAGAATGGAATATCTCATGTAATTTCAAGTGAATTTGAAGCAATTCCAAATGTTGCTGAAGATACATTAGAAATTATTAATACTTTAAAAATGATGAGAGTTCGATTACCTGAAGAAGAAGAACAGAATACGATTCAGTTTGAATTTAAAGGTCCTGGTGTAGTTAAGAGTGATGATTTTGCAAAAGAAGGTCAGCTTGAAGTAATGACTAAAGATAAAGTAGTTTTCACTATGATGGAAGGTGCTCATCTTGATATTGAAATTCAAGTAGATCTAGGTAGAGGATATGTACCAGCGGAAACTAATGAACATTACATAGAAGTTGTAGGAACAATTCCTATGGATGCCATTTTCACTCCTGTTCCAAAAGTAAAATATTCTATTGAACCATGCCGTGTTGGACAAAGAAATGACTATGATAAGTTAGTTCTTGAAGTTTGGACTGATGGAACAATTACTCCAGACAATGCTTTATCAGAAGCTGCTAAAATTGCAAAAGAACATTTTGCTGTATTTATCAACTTTAATGATAAGGATGAAATTGGAACAGATGATAGTGATGAAGGCGATGAAAGTATTATTAATTGGTTGAATACACCAGTTGAAGAACTAGAACTTTCTGTTCGTTCATCAAATTGTTTAAAGAATGCAAATATTCGTACACTCGGCGAATTAACAAAAAAGACTGAAGATGACATTACAAAGACAAGAAACTTTGGAAAAAAGAGTCTCCAAGAGATTAAAGAGAAACTCCAGGAATGGAATCTTACTCTTGGAATGACAGATTATAGTCATCTAAAGAATGCTGCCAACTTAACAAAGCAGAAGGAAGAGAAAGATGAATCATAAAAATGGTTTTAATCCGCTTTCACGTACAACAGCACATCGTCGTGCTATGTCACGCAATATGGTAACATCGCTTTTTAGATATGAGCGAATTACTACAACAAAATCAAAAGCTCTTGAAGTAAGAAAATCAGCTGAAAAACTTATTACTAGAGCAAAAGAAGATACTGTTCACAATAGACGTGAAGTAGCAAAGTTTATTGCTGATGAAAAAATATTAAATAAACTTTTCACTGAAATTAGTCCACGTATGAAAGATAGAAATGGTGGATATACACGCGTTCTTAAGTTAGGATATCGTCAGGGTGATGCTGCTGATGTTGTGATTCTTGAATTGGTTGATTACAAACTTGATAATGAAACAAAAGAAGAAAAATCTTCAAAAAAAGCAGATTCAAGTGAACCAAAAGCTAAGAAAACAACAAAAGCTAAAAAAGCTGCAGCTGAAGAATCAGCTAACTAAGCGGAAAAGGAGAACGATATGTCAAAAAACCATCGTGGATCTGGTATTAGATCATTACCTTCTCATGGAAGAGGAACTTGTGCGATTTGTGGAAAAACAAATATAAAAGTTCTTTGGGAAAAGGAAATTAATGGTCAAAATGTAAATGTTTGTAAATATTGTAATGCAAATTTAAAAAATAAAGCTAGAAAAGCAACACCTGTAACTGAAACATCTGCTGAATAATGAGCATTTAAGTATTATCAAACTAAAGGGACTGTTCATTATTTTGATATTATTTTATCAGAATTAAGAACAGTCCCAGATTATTTTAAAAAAGAAAGAAAATAATTATGTTTTTCTTATTGCTAGAAATCATGTTATAGGTTAAAATTACAGTTAATGAGTGTCGCTACAAGTTTAAAAACTTCGCAATATTACGATTATTATAGAGATAAAGAAGTAATATTTTCGAAAGCAAATATAAAATATTTAAAATTAGATCCTCGTGAAATATATTTAAAGTGTAATGGTGGACATTGGCCATGTATTATTAATTCTTCGTCATTACAACAAGCAAAAATAATTGTAGGTACTTCATGTGGGATATTTGATATATTACGTAAAAAAAAGGATGTTAATGTAAGTTTAAGATATGGATTTTTCGAGCAAAACGAAAAATTTCAGTTTTTTGTAACTTGCAATGTGATTAATATAGAAAAATATCAGGATAAAAATGATTTGGCTTTAATTACATTAGCTTTTAATCAGAGACCGCCTGATGATTTGATTTTAAAACTTGGTGAATTTGTCGAAGTAAATGAGAATTTTAAATTTCAGAATAAACAAAAAATTCTTATTAATAAAGAAAATATAAGACTTTTATCGATTCCAAAAGAAGAAACATATGTTTATATACAAAATGTTCCAAGAAAATGTATATTAAAAGATATTTCTTTTGGAGGTGTTACACTTTTATTGGTCGGCATTCCAAAGTTTTTAGAAAAGAAAGAAGTAGAGCTACGACTTTTGTTTTCAGATTCAAATGAACAAGTTGCATTAAAAGGGATTATTGAAAATGCAGAGTTTATGCCTGGAAGAAAAGATATTTCAATAGTAGAAATAGTATATATTCAAGAACAGGTGCCAATGAATTATAAATTCCATATTAATAATTATTTGACTTCTTCAAGTAATAAACGTATTCAAAAACAAAATGAGAATAAAAATTCACAAGAAAGTAATTCAAGTATTTTTGATGGAATTAATAAAAAAGATGGAATTGTTAAAAAAACTGCTGAAGTTGCAGAAAATATAGCAGAAAAGGTTTCTGAAAAAGTTGAAAAAGTATCAGAAATTGTAAATAAAAAAATTGAAAAAGTATCTGAAAAAGTAAAAGAAATTAAAACTGAAAAAGATAATAAAAAAACAGAGGAAGAATGAATTCAAAAAATCCTTTAGAATCGATTTATTATATTACAATTCCAGAAAATTTTATCCAATCTGAGAATGCTTTTAAAATTGATACCTCAATAAAATTACCAGTTCAAAAAAAAATAACTGAAGCTGCAGGGTCATTTAATCCAAATGAGATTACGACAGAACAGATTTTGGCAGGAATTCTCACTGTTCTAGCTTATGATAAAAAAAATGAAAACTTGGATTATTATCGTTCAATAATTTTAAAAGTAAAACCGAATATTAAAAAAGAATTATGTGAAGCTGCTATTTTAAAAACAAAAAATGAAGATTTTGATTTGGCAGAGGAAATCTTTTTAGCGTTGAAGGGACTTGATCCTGAGGATGTTGCAATCACTTTAAATATGGCTTTGTTTTTAGACCAGCGAGCTGATTCTTTTAGGAATGCAGGATTGATTGAAGAAGCAGATGCCTATGATTCTGATGCGCTAGGTTATTATACTGAGGCAATGGAAGCTGAGCCTCCTTTAGCTGATGCTTTTTTTAATGCCGGTTTTTATTATATGAAGCAACATAAGTATCGTGATGCAAAAGATGTGTTTGAGACTTATATTGCTTTGACTTGTGATTTGAATGATGAAGATTTAGGTGAGAATGGAGTTTATAAAAAAGAACGTGCACAGGAAATTGTAAATAATATTACAAATCAGAAAATAGATGATGAAGCCTTTGTTAGAGCATATGATTTAATTTCAAAAGGAGAAGAAGAAAAAGGAATTGAAGAAATCAGAAAATTCCTGGTGAATAATTCAAAGGTATGGAATGCTTGGTTTATGCTTGGATGGGGACTTCGTCGGTTAGAACGTTTTTCTGATGCAAAACTTGCGTTTGAAGAAGCTTTAAAATGTGGTGGAAATGAAAATCCAGATACTTATAATGAACTTTCTCTTTGTTATATCCAGGAAAAGAATTTTGAACAAGCTCAAAAATGCCTGTTAAAAGCCTTTGAGATGGACAGTGAGAATACAAAAATAATTTCAAATTTGGGATTTCTTGCTCTTGCTCAGGGAGATAAACAAAAAGCTAGAGATTATTTTACAGCAGTTTTGGAATTTGATTCGAAAGATAAAATTGCTGCTAATGAACTGTTAAAATTGGAAAAAGAATAAAATTATGGCAAGCTAATTCTGTCTCCGGGTTGGATATTATTAATTTTAAACCATCCTTGTGGAACTTCCAATGCATAGCGAACAGAAACAGTGCTTTCCACTGAAGATAGGCTAAAAGGTGTCATATCATAAATTTCACGAATAATTCCGTTTGAATCAATATATGCAATTGAAAGAGGATGAGGTGTATTTTTCATCCAGAATGAAAGTTTTTGATCAAATTCGAAAATAAAAAGCATACCAGTCCCATTTGGAATCTTTCTTCTTTCCATGAAACCGAAATTTCTTTCTTCTTGAGTTCTTGCAATTTCTGCATCAATAGAGTAGGTTTGTCCCTCTTTTGTGGTAATAAGTAGTTGTTTTACTGCTAGCTTTTTTTGAGTGCAGGAAAGTGAAGTTGTCAAGAAAAGTAAAATCAAAAAAAGATGACAAAGTTGATTTTTTTTCATAATTCATCCAAAAACATTTTTTGTGTAACTTCTGTTGGAGAAGATTGAATATTTGAATAGTTTTGAGTGGAATCAAAAACTTCATTATCTATATATTTTAAGGTTAATGGTTTTTCAAGAGAAAACGTTACTTCATTTGATTTCCATGTTGCTTTTTGAGGATTAAAATCTGTTGGTGTTCCATATTTATTGCAAAGTGTTGTGAAAACAGTATAATAATCCATTTTTTCTTGATTTATATTTATAGTAATAATGTAAAGATAATCATTTGTAAACTGAAACCAACATCGTTCAAGATAATTTGAACCATGACCGTAGTTCGCATCTGTTTCTATTAACGTTTTGTTTGTTCCTGGTATTAGGGAAACATCACGATCGCCATGATAACCAAAGTCTGAATCTTTTAATAAAGCAATCTTTGTATCACCAAAAGACATGCCAAGTGAGATTCCTTTATATCCTTTTGGATAATCTTCTGCGAAAAATAAATAAGACACTGAAAAAATCAAAAGATATGAAAATAAATGTTTTTTTGATTTAAACATATTTATTTATCGGTGTGAAAAAGTAAAAATTTAAGGAAATTTACAGTATTTTTTTGAAAAGATAGTTTGTGAATGTATTGTTGAAATGAAATGTTAGATATAAATATTATGCAAAGAAATTAGGAAAATAATAGGTTCAATTTCGAGTATTTGATTTACAAACCGTGGCAAGGATTGTAAGGGCTGGCGAAGCCAGTTCCGAAGCGGAGCGAAGGAATGAAGCGATAGCGCAACCCTGAAAAGCCTGATTTTTGCGAAGCAAAAAGCCACCCTAA
>JALFAW010000255.1 GCA_022773305.1 Spirochaetia bacterium | reverse complement strand
TTTCCATAGGCTCATTTTTTACAAATCTATAATAAAAAAGAAGTGCTGCGAGAGCCTGATTCTGCGTTGATGCACTGACATTCTTTTTTAGTGCCAGAAACTTTAAATATTCATTTATTTCTTTCTGTGCAGACTGATTATTACACTTGCTTTCCGATGCACTATTTTGATTAAGAAAAAGTTGAACCCATTTTTTATAGCGGTCAATTGTACATTTTGAATAATGAAGAACCTTCAAAACTTCTTCAAGTTTTTTTGTTTTATTTTGAACATAATCAATAATTAATTCGTCGTTTGTATTTTTCGGATAATTCTGATTTTCATTAACATTCTCATAAGTGAAAAGCCCCGTTAAGTAGAGATTCTGTAAGAGCGAATCGATACATTCCTGACTATCCAATATAATCCAAATTCTTTGTGAGGGTTCGTACCTGCGGTTGGGAAGCCTTCGTACAGAATTTAATACAGGTTCTGTAAAACCAGACAGAAATGATAGAGAAATCTCAGATTTACCATATGGCTGTATTAATACTTGCATATCTCTAATAATAATGCTAATACTTGGTTTTAACAAATCAGAAAAACACAGCAGAAAGATTGTTCCGACAGATAAGGTATGAATAAAGTCGAAATTCACTCTTCCTTGCAAATTCTTCATATAACCGATCCGTCCGCCAGAAGTTACATTTTAAACCGCAAAACAGCTACGAACCTTTGAAAATCATTGAGACACCAGGTTTATCATGCTAAGTATAGATAAGTCCATCAGGAACAATATCCTAATTTATTCAAAAGGGGAGATTGTCTAAAAACAAAGAATTTACAATACGCAACAGGCATAGTAAAATACCTATATGGGATACATAGAAGAGGAAAACAGAAAGCAATATTTCCAGTTGCATCCATAAATACAAAAGTTTGAGTCTGATACATCCATTTTAATGTTAATACATCTCCAGTTTTATATCAGAAAGTTTTGTAAGTCTAAGTTCTGTACTTCTATACTGTACGATTGGTTTATTTTGAGAATCATAACCAGTAACCACAGGACACATTATTGTAAAAATAATGGGTTTTCCATTCAATTTTACATAGAGTGTGTTTATATATTTGAAATCAGGAACACCAGTCAATATTGACGCAGCTCCATATTTTACGTATCCGTCAATTCTCCCATTGTAAACAAAATTGTCTAACCTGATTACACTTGTTTCCGAGGTGGAAAAATGAAAGCAATACTAACGCAATTGGAAAAAGAAAAGCTTCTAGAACAATTTAAAAAGTCAGGGAAAACACAGGCACAATTTGCACAAGAAAACGGACTGAATGTAAAAACACTGTCAAGATGGATTTACAAATGGCATCATCAGACTAAGACTGCGAGCGAAGTAAAATTTGTAGAAATAAAAACAACTGCAGTTACGCCCATAAACGACATCAGAGTAAAAAAATCAGGAAGACTATATTCGCTGCTTGTTTGAAAAAACTTCTTACGCCCAGACCGACGAAGACTGGAATAAACTGCTTCCCTGGAATATTGAGATTACCCCTTTTAAAATGCGAGGTGAAATGGGTAGAATAATTTAGGGTAGATTTGACGGATACTTTAAGATTTACGAACGTATTATTCAAATGGCTGATAAAATTTCCTGGATTTTCCCCAATATCAATTTATCTGCCGGGAGCCAGTCCAGAGAATAAAGGTTTTCCCCAGTTACCCATTTTGCATCCTCATGTTCAAGCAAAGTCAAATCGCCAGAAACTACTGAACACAAAAGGCAGTGCATGGTAAGGTGAAAAGCAGGATAATCATACTCCACTACCCCAAGAGTTTTTTCTGCCTTTACAACAGTGGCAAGTTCTTCGCGGATTTCCCGAACAATACACTCCTCATGTGTTTCGCCTGATTCAATCTTTCCGCCGGGAAATTCCCAGCCGCCTTTGAAATCGCCATAGCCGCGCTGAGTGGCAAGGATTTCATGTTTGTGAGTTTGTGGATTTGTGCGCAGAATTACGGCTGCGCTTACTGTGATTTGTTTCATGCGGTGTGTCCTAAAAGCCAGTCTGTGTTATTTTTATGAATTATTCCGTTTTGGGAAAAATCAAGTTTATCCAAAGAAAGTACGAATTTCGGATAATTATCTTTTTTTGAAATTAATAGTTGGTGTTATCTGCATATCTTTAATCTTCAATCAAAATTCAAATCCATACGTATTTTCAGACTCAACAGAAACCTGTTATTTATCTATTTGGTTCAATTTCGAGTATTTGATTTACAAACCGTGGCAAGGATTGGAAGGGCTGGCGAAGCCAGTTCCGAAGCGGAGCGAAGGAATGAAGCGATAGCGTAACCCTGAAAAGCCTGATTTTTGCGAAGCAAAAAGTCACCCTAAAAATAAAAATTCAAAACTCGACATTTGTCCTATTTACTTTTTATTGGTAATAGCATTTCTAAGTTATATGAACCATTAGTTGGATTTTCTGGCGTATATATTTCAAGTAATGCATATCCTTCAACACATCCAAAAGTTTTCGGTTCTATTAAAGAAATATAATTTGAATCAGGCAACCATTTCCCCCAAATTTCATTGCACAAAGCATTGTATTGTTCAAATCTCTTATCAACAGCAGTACAACTGTTTTCAAAACATGCAAAGTCCAATGCTTCTAATTTAAGTTCTTCAAACTCTGAGCTTAAAGCATTTAGTTTGTTTTCACAAGCAATATGATAGGAAAATGTTTTCGTTGCCATATCACATTTATAACAAAATATACCTACTACTTGTTCACTTCCACATACTTCTTTCAATTTATCAATTTTTCCAGTTGTAAAGGCATCTTTCCAAAGATTAAACTGTATTTCTAAATTATCTTCCCAAGGGATCATTAATCCGAAGCCTAAATACTTAGTTTTTGGCATCGATATTATATTCTTAAACATACTGCCTCCAATAAATTCAAATTAATACCTGTTTTCACACTCACCAGACGCCCGAAATTTATAGAGCTTTTGTTCGGAAATAATCCTGTTCATCCTCACCAACAATAACAAACCCAAGTTTTTCATATAATCTTGCCGCTGCAATATTTACTTTTCTATGCCCAAGATTGATTTTTGAAACACCGTATTCTTTTTTCAAAATATCAATAGCAATCGTCATTGCATTTTCAGCATAATGATTACCCTGATATTTTTCATCAATCATTATCGGATTAATGAATCCTGATACCCCGTCCTCATCATATCCAAGGCCTAATAAACCAATGACAGTTTCACCAAGCATTATTGAATAGAGAGTTGTATGTTCCTCATATCTGCTTACCCCTATCCAATAAACATTGGGTATAGGGAAAATATCTTTTTGCTTTTCTGATACGGATAGATTTGCTGTTTCAAGCCAATTGTCGTTGTTGAGTTCCTTAAGTTCAATATTCATTCAATCACTCCAAATTCAAGTCTTCTGTTGCTTTCAATCTCTCCGCAAGACTGAAATTTTCCATTACCCTTTGTACGGTCTATAATGTGGATTCTCCGAATTTTTATCCCAAAAATATTCTATACCATAATCTCTGATTTGTTGGTTTCCTTCTAACCATTGCTTGTATACTGTTTCTTCAAACAACTTATGTACTTTCTGGCACGGAAACTCTTCACATTCTCCACAAAAATCAACATTATGACTCTTTGTGCATTCAAGCAAGAAACAACCTTCTATACTGCACCCATTATGGTTTTTACTTCGACACCCGTGACAATCAGCTTCACTATACATACGAAGCACTCCTTCAAAATTGCTGTAACTTTCTACAGCACCTGGAATATGTTCTTCGTAAAATTCCTTTATCCCCTCTAAATATTTTAAAAGAGTTTTTGAGGATTCACAAATAATACCATTACAATAGGCTGAACAAGTATGGCACATCAAAGTACAGGGTGCTACTTTATCTAATATTTCATTTCGTTCCATTTAAATTCACCTCACAACTTCAAATTTTAGCGTTCCTTTACTTTCGCTCATACAACAAAATATTCTATCATAATAACTGTTATCTTTCTAGCAAAAAAGCCCCAAGCATTTCCGCCCGAGTGCCACAAATCCCATTTCTATACTCTTACTTCAAATCCGTTCTTGAATTTGAACACAATATCGTCCTTTGCTCTCACAACCACTTCCTGCACAAGGCTGCTCAAAATCCCGACATCGAACTCGCAGGTTATGCCGTCCTGCTTCTCCAAAGTGCGAATGAACCCTTTAAACAATTCTTGCTTTCAATCTGTTCTGCGATGCTATCCTGCAAATCCCTGTCCAGTGAATCCGTCTCGTCTCACAGACCATTTCCATCATAACTTTGGTGTTAGCAAGAATCTCTTCCCTTTCAGAAAATAACTCGTTGGCTGCCTTAATGAATAATTCCTTTAACTCATCCTCGTTGATGTGTTGAGTCTTGCACTTGCAGCCATCAGAATATTTGTTATTGGATAAATCGAGGTCTGTCCCTGTTTTTTTTGTAAAAACTTCCGGCAAGGGGTATGGAGCAGCGCGAAGCGGCCACTGGACTGAGCGAAACGTAGTGGAGCGAGGGAAGCGGCTGAGGGTTACCGAACTGCGAAACACCCCGGTTTTTGCAGAGGCGTAGGTTTACCGTAACCGTCGCAAAAATGCCCCCTGATAGATAAGCTCTGACAGTAATTCATTTTTTTTAATCAATGCAAAATCACACAATAGAAACAACCTGCTTTTTATGCTATAATTGCACTATGAACGAAAGATTTTTGCCCATCGGCATTCAGGATTTTGAAGATTTACGCACTCGTGGCTGCATTTATGTAGACAAAACTGATTTAATCTACAAACTTGCAACGGAAGGAAAGCCTTATTTTTTGAGCCGTCCCCGCCGGTTTGGGAAAAGTCTTCTTCTTTCCACGATGGAAGCATATTTTCTTGGAAAAAAGGAGCTCTTCAAAGGTCTTGCAATCGAAACCCTTGAAAAAGAGTGGATTGAATATCCTGTTTTGAAGATTAGTTTTGGGGCGGATAATTATCCTGATTTAGAAAGTTTAAAATCTGCTTTAAATCTTCAACTTTCCGACTATGAAAAACTTTATGATATTAAAGTTGAAGACAGACGTTTTGCTCCACGTTTTACTAATATCATCAAAGGGATTGTCAACCAAACTGGCAAAAAACTCGTCATCCTCATCGACGAATACGACAAACCGATTCTTGATGCCCTTTACACAGAATTTGAAGAACAAAACCGCCAGGAACTGCGAAGTTTTTACAGCCCTTTAAAAGACAGCGACAAATATATCCGGTTTTTGTTCATCACTGGAATTACAAAAGTCAGCCATGTGAACATTTTCAGCGGCTTGAATCAGCTTAACGACATCAGTTTAAATCAGGATTTTTCTACTATTTGTGGTGTATCTGAAACTGAACTGGAAAACTATTTTCTGCCGGAAATTCAGGCTCTGGCCGAAAAGCAAGGATTGTCTGTTGCAGAAACAAAAAATAAACTTGCCGAAATGTACGATGGCTATCACTTTGCTTATGAAAGTGAAGGTATTTACAATCCGTTCTGTTTATTAAAATGTTTCTATGAAAAAATGTTCGGCTCCTACTGGTTTGAAAGCGGAACTCCGTCCTTCCTTGTAAAAACGCTGCAAAATCAGCCTTTGGAACTTGAACATCTTATAAACGGAAGGATTGCCACAGAAAATCAGTTTAAAAATTACGACCCGGACAGCAAA
>JALFAW010000229.1 GCA_022773305.1 Spirochaetia bacterium | reverse complement strand
TTTGATGTCTACGTAAAGGATGGAACCGGACGTTGCTTTGATATTGAAATTCAGACTTCTAAAGTAACGAAACTTGCAAAGAGGGCAAGATATTATCAGGGGTTGATGGATGTTGACAATATTCAATCCGGTGGAAATTATGAAAGTTTAAAAGAAAGTTATGTAATTTTTTTATGAATGGGTGATGCTTTTGGTTATAATCTTCCTGTTTATACATTCCGCTATATTGCGTTAGAAGACAAAGCAATAGAGATGGGAGATGGGACTGTTAACGTCTTTTTTAACGCAGGTATGTATGATAAAATGGAGTCGGAGAATATGTTCTTAAAAATTGCATAACGCAGAAAACTTCAGTTTTCAAGGAATGCAATTCCGTCCACGTTGTGGACAGTTTAATCAGGGGGCTGTCCCAAAAGTATGGGGCAGCCCTAAATATTTTTAAAGACAAACAAATTCCTCTGTGATAAAATTTAAATATGAGCAGAGGCGTAAGTAACAAAATCACATACAAACCATACAGCCAGAATGAACAGTGGCTTTTACCACCAAGCCTTGACGAACTGGTACCGGAAAATCATTTTGCAAGGATCGTAAGCAAGACAGTAGATGAACTGAGAATCGAAGAAGTGCTTGCCAAAAATACGAAAGGCGGCGGAGCAAGCAGATACAATCCGATCATGCTTTTGAAAGTATTAATCTACTGCTACATGACAGGAACATATTCATCAAGAATGATAGCAAAACAGTGCCGAGAAAACGTAAACGTGATGTGGCTAACAGGATTCCAGAAACCAGACTTCCGGACAATCAACAAATTCCGTGGAGAAAAGCTGAAGGACTCAATCGAAGAAATATTCACCTCAACGGTAAAGCTGCTGAACAGGAAAGGCTATGTAAGCCTTGAGAAATATTTCGTGGACGGAACAAAAATCGAAAGTGCTGCAAACAAATACACCTTTGTGTGGAAGAAAGCAGTTGAGAAAAATGAAAAGAAGCTTGATGAAAAGTTGAAAGTATTCCTGAAGGATGTTGAAGAAATCACTCACAAAGAAAATGAAGTTTACGGCGACAAGGATTTTGCAGAACTTGGAGAAGACATTACTGTAACAAGTGAAGAAATCAAGGAAGCTGCTGCCAAAATCAACGAACGTCTTACCGAAATAAATGACCTTGATGATGAAGAATCAAAAGATGTAAAAAAAAACTGAAAAAAGCAAAACGCCGGATTGAGAAGGACTATCTTCCAAGAAAAGAAAAATATGAAAAGGCGAATGAAACCTTCAACGGCAGGAACAGCTACTCAAAGACAGACGAAGACGCAACTTTCATGAGGATGAAGGAAGACCACATGCTCAACGGGCAGCTCAAGCCGGGCTACAACATACAGGTCGGGACAGAAAACAATTTTGTGATCGGTTATGACGTCTTTCCAAATCCTACGGACACAAGAACATTCATACCTCACCTTGAAAATGTGATGGAAAGGTTGGGCTGCAAGTTCAAGACCGTGATTGCAGATGCAGGTTATGGAAGCGAGGAGAACTATGACTATCTTGAAGAAAAAGAAATAACAGGCGCAATAAAGTATTCAACTTACGAGAAAGAAATAAAGAAAGGATTCAAACGAAAGACATTCAATCCTGAAAACTGGAAATACGATTCAGAGCAGAAGGAATACACCTGCCCATGCGGAAATCCCGTTCCCTATAAAAAGACGGTAACAAAGAAAAATCATTCCGGTTATGAACAGGTTTTAGATGTCTACCAGTGTGATAACTGCGAAGGATGTCCGTTTAGAGAATCGTGTACAAAGTCTGAGTACGGGCGAATGATTCAGCGGAATGAAAATTGGATTTCCCAGAAAACAAAGGTTAAGGAACTTCTTGCAACAGATGAATATAAAGCTCTCATGAAAAAACGCTCGACAGAGTGTGAGACTGTATTCGGTCAGACAAAGGGAAACCAAAAATTCAGAAGGTTTCATTTACGAGGCAAGGAAAAAGTCGGGATAGAATGGGGATTATTGATGCTTGGGTACGATTTTAAGCAGATTGCAAGGCTGCTGAAAGCCTGAAAGAAAAAAAACTTCACCTTAAAAAACAAAAATAAAAAAATTACAAAAAAGGAGCTGCCCCTTTTGAAGTTTTAATAACTTCTAGGACAGCCCCATTCATTAAGAAGCCTTGTTATTCAGCTTTTCTCTACACCGTTCTGGATACAGCAAAGTAATACGAGTTGAAGGTGATGGCCAATCCGCTTTTACCCCTTTAGGCAGCCCCTTCTTAACATCATTTCCAAACAAGAGCAAAAATGAAAGAACATTCAAAACAAAGGTCCAAACATTTTTATCTGTTTTTCCATTGTCTGTAGCCAAATCGAGTCGGCTAATAATATCTTCATGAAGTTCTGCATATTCAGATCCAGTACAATATTTAAGACTCAACTTGTCAGTTTCAACTTCATATTTGACTCTACATACAATACCGATAGGTATTCCTTCAGCATGTAAAAACATCA
>JALFAW010000219.1 GCA_022773305.1 Spirochaetia bacterium | reverse complement strand
AAAAGCGTAAATATTATAAATAAATTTTGTGGCGTTTTCTCAAGCCGTGAGAAAGTATGCTATATACTGATATTCTGATCTTTTTTTGAAGTACCAAAAGATGATAATTCCAGCTATTTTTTATTCACTAATGAAAAACTTTCTTCTGTAAGATTTTGTAAAACAGAAAAATCAAGATTGTCGCTTAGAATAACTGATATCCAATGCTTTTTGCTCATGTGGTAGGCGTTAAAAATGTGCTTATTGTCTACAATTTTTGGAATATCTTCTGGCCGATGTTTTAAATTCACAACAGAAACTGGAGAATCATTTTGAATTCCAAGATTTTTAAATTTGATTGTCATTAAAAGTGCAAACCAAGAATTTTTTGGTGTCCTAAAAACCATAGTATCAAGAGAATCTTCACTAAAAGGGTTGTCGCCTTCCACATTAAATTGATTTTGAATATATTCAATATATTTTTTCTTTACATCAGTACGAATAAAACATTTTTCTTCAATTTCTTTTACAAAATCAAAAACTGTTTGACGAACTTTTGAAACAAAACGTCCTGTAGCTGTGGAAACTTCAAACAAAACATACGGTTCATTTGTAGGAACTTCAAAAACTCTTACAAAAAAATCATTTTTGGAAATTTCAAAATCTACATAAAAATTACTTCCATCAACAGAAAACAATTTTTTCAAAGAAAAAGAAACTTCACTTGATTTTTTAATTTTAGAAAAACCATATTTTAATAGAAGAGATTCATCAATTTTTGCACTTTTGTGAATATACGAAAAATCCATAAGCACTCGTTACCATTTTTCCATTAAAAAATCTTCCAAACAGGTTATGTAAATTCCGTTATCATCATCCCAGCAACTAATGGAAGTCCTCCGTATATTTTATTTCCCTTTTTTTTAAAACTATTACTTAAAGTTTAGTATATACGCATTTTTAAGTAATAACAAGAATTTTTACTAGCATTTTTACAACACAGTTAGAAAGTTTTTATTCAGGAATATATGAATCAAAATTATAAAAATTTTGGGCATTTTCTCAAGTTGTGAGAAAGTACGCTATATACTGATATTCGGAGAGATAAAGAAGGAGGAATATGGTAAGAGATTTTTTTAAGAGTGAGGGAGAATCACTTTATGGCGCTTCACTTGCACCACTTTCTAAAACAGAAGAGTTGGAGCTGGCAAAGCTGGCTGCAAACGGTGACATGCAGGCCCGGGAAACCTTAATCCGCGCAAATATTCGTTATGCGCTTAGTTACGCAAAAACCTTTTATGGTCACGGCCTTTCAAATGAAGAGGTTAATGAAGAGGCTGTTATTGGACTTATAAAAGCTATAGACCATTTTGATTATACAAAGGGTAATAAGGTTATCACACTTGCTAAAATGTACATCATGAACGAGATTGTTTCATCTTGTAACAAAAGCGGATATATCCAGCGCCAGAGTGATGAACGCCTTAGAATGATTTTGAAAATCAACAAGGCCATGAAAAAAATCAATACAGACTGCAGTCAGGACCAGCTTATCTGCAAGCTTTCTGTAAAAACTGGTTTTAATCAAAAGCTTATTTCTGAGCTTCTTGAGGAGACCCTTCCTTGCGTAAGCCTGGACGAAGCTGTAAATGGCGAAATAGGAGAATCGAAGCTTTCTATTCTTCCAGATACAGTTTCTTATACTCCAGAAGAAACTGCTATTTATCATTTACAAAAACAATATCTTTATGAAAACCTGGGAAAGCTTGATATACTTGAAAAACAAATCATCTGTATGCTTTATGGACTTAAACCATACAAGCGCCCTTACTCTCTTGCCGAAATTGGCAAAGCCTTGGGCGAATCAAAACAGTACATCCATTACATTAAACAGCGTGCCCTTGAAAAGCTCAAAGATAATATGAGTGGATTGGCAGCATAAGCCGGCTAACCGGCAGATTCGCTTTATCACAATAATTCTTCAATTTTATCTAATATCAATTGGTCTGCCGGAAGCCATTCAACAGAACGCAGAGTCTCTTTGTTTACCCATTTTGCAGCCTCATGTTCTAAAAGCTGGAGCTTTCCAGAAACAATAGTGCATAAAATGCAGTGCATTGTCAGATGGAAGGTAGGATAATCATAATCCACTACTCCAAGAATGCGCTCTGCTCTAACCTCTGTTGCAAGCTCCTCTCTAATTTCGCGGACAATACATTCTTCCGGAGTTTCTCCAGGCTCAAGCTTTCCGCCAGGAATTTCCCAACCGTCCTTGTAGTCGCCATAGCCGCGCTGGGTTGCAAAGATTTCTTTTTTATTAGTTTCTGGATTTGTTCGGAGAATTACAGCTCCACTTACTGTTACTTGCTTCATCTTTCTAATTCTTCCCTAAACATTCTTTTAAGAATTCATAAGTTTCATTCATTTTAGCTCATTTGCTTTAAAAATATCTTAAAAAATACTCTTTTTGAAAGATAACTGTTATTTTTTTTAAATTTTTTCTTTATTTTTTTGCCAAAGCACCTATATTCTCTCATATCTCTTATGTAATGAATATTTCATAGTTACCTCACAACACAACTCGTCTCCCACAAAACAACTAAAAAAACACATCGTAATTGTCTTGTGGGAGTTTATTATCGATCATAACACTTTTTATAACAGGAGAAAATATATATGTACATTGAACCACGTTTACCAGACCACACAGACATTTGGACTGCTAACCTCAAAAGCCGAATAGTACATTGCTTTGGTGAAATCGAAGAAAACATGGCCGAGAGTATTGTGGCCCAGCTTTTGTATCTCGATGCCCTGAATCACGAAGAAATTCAGTTTTACATTAACAGTTATGGTGGAGATGTTACTGCAGGTCTTGCCATTTACGATACCCTGCAGCATATACAAAGCGACGTTCGTACCATTTGCGTTGGTAAAGCCATGAGCATGGGAGCCGTTTTGCTAAGTGGCGGAACAAAAGGAAAAAGAAGTGTACTTCCAAATGCAACTGTAATGATTCACCAGGCACTTGGCGGTGCAAAGGGACAGTCCTCTGATGTAGAAATTGAAGCAGCAGAATTGAAATTCACAAAAGAAAGATTGAATTCAATTCTTGCCAAAAACTGTAACAAAAGCCTGAAAGAAATAACACACGATACTGACCGTAATTTTTATATTCATGGGGCAGAAGCAGTGGAATACGGAATTGTGGATTCTGTTTTGAATAAAAGACAATAAGCAAGGGAGAACTGATATGTTAAGACGAAGATTTAGTCAGACTAAAGCAAATTTAATTCCAGCGTCCTCTTTAAGTGATAACGACATGTTTATTTGTATCTATTATTTTTATTGTTTCTGTGTCGTTGGAAAAGAAGACTTAAACTCACGAGAATGTGCAGGTTTCTTTTGGTATCTAGTTCGAAGGTATAAAAAAGAAAAACAGTTAGAAGATATTTTAGCTCAGCTTGTTGCAGAGTATGAAAGAAATGGTGAACTGCGTTTGCTTACCAAACGTAGCGAAGATGAAAAGACTCAATTTTTTCGCAATACACAAATTCCAGCAAAATACATCTGTGATTTTTCAATTAATACAGATTTACCATGCGATGTAGATATTACCCAAGCTGATATTGATTTTGAGCGTTGTTTCTGCAAAGACGATATTTCACTATTAATCGAGTTAATTCCTATCTTGTTTTTTGATAAAGCTTTCTCCAAAGAAAACGAAATTAAGGATGAGTATGTTTTTCGGGATAGCACAGCCAAGTCTATAAAAGCTTCTGATTTTAAAACTAAATATGCAAAGCTGCTCAAAGATACTAGTAAGGTTCAGTTTTTAATGGATACAGTTGGCATTTCAGAAATTGAAGCAAGATTTCTTCTTGTTTTATACAGGTGCGAAACAATTCGACCTCTAGCACTTGCTTTTGAAAGTCTTCGTCCAATTTCTAATCTTGCTATAGAAGAAATCCTTGAATTATCTTCCAAAGATTTTAATTCTATCACTCACAAGAACAGTAAACTCAGAGCCTATGGTTTTCTCGATAAAGAAAAGAATCTGGACCCAGACTTAAAAGAATGCATAACAAATGGTTCCATAGATTCTTTCTTTGCAGATTTTGTACAAGAGCTTGATTGTTCTACTGCTTACAAAACAACTTCATTCTCTGTACCAGCAGAGACAACACAGATTATGAAACGTTTCCTTAATGGAGATATGAAATCATCTGTTCTTTTATATGGAAAACCAGGTTCTGGAAAAACTGAATATGCAAAAGCTCTGGTAAAAGAGAGTAAGCAAAGGGCTATGATATTCAAAAATGAAACAGAGCTTTACGGAGAAAACAAGGCTCTGTTCCGCCTCAATTGTTATCTTTCTATGAAAGGCAAGGATACAATTCTCATTATTGATGAGGCAGATAAGCTTTTGCAAACAAGAGATATTAATAGCTTCATGGACACAATTCCAAATGTTATGAAAGGAACTGTTAACAAGATGCTTGAGAACTCTAATTTCAAGACCATCTGGATTGTAAACTACTCTAATCAAATAGATGTTTCAACTAAACGAAGATTCAACTATTCTTATTGTTTCCAGGCAATGACAGAAAAGCAGCTTCGCAAAATTGCCTCAGATAAACTCAAAACCTTAAATTTGGAAAAAGAAACTTCCACTTCCATTCTCAATATGCTGGGAAAATATAAGGTTACAGGCGCTAGTGTTGATAACGTTGTTAGAGTTACAAAAGAAATGCACGAGCTGGAAAAGGACAAACTCCTTTTTACAGTAGAAAATATCCTGCAGGAAAATGCACAACTGATAAACGGAAAAAGGTCTATGCGTCAGATTGTGGGTGAAGAATATGACCTGTCGATTTTAAATACTTCTATTGAGGCTAAACAGATTCTTGAAATGACTCAGAATGCATTGAATTATGCAGAACGTCATGAAAATGCAAATAACGGTATCCGTATGCTTTTTTACGGACTTTCTGGCACCGGAAAGACAGAGCTTGCAAGATATATGTCTCAAAAACTTGGAAAAGATATTTTATTAAAACGTGCCTCAGATATTCTTGGAATGTATGTTGGTGAAAGTGAAAAAAATATCAGACAGGCCTTTGAAGAAGCAGAACGAACAAATTCAATTCTTCTCTTTGATGAAGCAGATTCTTTCTTTGCAGACAGAAATAATGCTCAGCACAGCTGGGAACGTACAATGGTAAATGAATTCCTTACTCAGATGGAAGAGTTCAAAGGAATCCTTATCTGTACAACAAACCTAAAGCATATTATGGACAGTGCAATGCAGCGTCGTTTCCATTTTTGTGTAGAGTTCAAACCTCTTGAAAAAAGTGGTATCCAAACAATGCTTGAAAAATACTTTCCTGAATATGGTTTTACTAAAGACGAAATAAAAACTCTGGAAGCAAGTGGCTCAATAACTCCGGGAGACTTTGGTTCTCTTTCTTCAAGAATTCGCTTTATGAATCAGGATAAGGTTAATTCTTCTGTTATCACAAAAGAATTAATTGACCTGCAGAAAGAAAAAAAGAATGGAAGCTTTTGTCAAAAGATGGGCTTTTAACACATTTTTAACACATAGGTATATTATAGAACACAATATTATTCATGGAGGCAAATATGACAGAATACTTTAATGATATTGGAAATATCGCTTTACTTTCACACGAAGAAGAAATTGAACTTGCCAAGAAGATTGAAATTGGCGGTATTCAGGGAAAACTTGCATTCGATAAACTTGTCTCTGCAAATTTACGTCTTGTTGTTTCCATTGCTAAAAATTACGCAAAAAAAGGAATTCCTCTTGAAGACCTGATACAGGAAGGAAATATTGGTTTGATGCACGCTGCTCAGAAATTTGAATGGGACAAAGGCTTTAAATTTTCTACCTACGCTTCTTGGTGGATTCGCCAGGCTATCACAAGATTTCTGGATGATAAAAAGGATGCTATTAGAATTCCAATTAATAGACAGCAGCAGATTAATAAATACAAAAATGAAGTCAGTTATCTCAAACAGAAATCAGGCAGAAATCCAACTGATGCAGAGCTTACTCAAAGACTGGGATGGACTCAAGAACAACTAAATAAAATTCGAAATGAAAGTTTAAAAACAGTTTCTTTGGATAAGTCCTATGGAAATGGAGATAGTGACCAAGATTACACCCTTGCAGACTTTGTGGAAGAAGATAAATACGATAATCCTGAAAAGGCAACCTACAACAAACTCATTAATTACCAGTTGCAACAAGACATGGACACTTTCCTTACAAAAAAGGAAAACCTGGTAATAAGAATGCGTTTTGGTTTTGATAATAATGGGACACCACAAACTCTAGAAGAAATTGGAAATTATTTTGGAGTTACTAGAGAAAGAATACGTCAAATTGAAAGAAAAGCTATCATAAAACTTCGTCACCTCTATAGAAACAGAGGTATTAAGTTTCCTGATTGTATTGGGGCAATTAAAGAGGTTGCATAACGCATTCTTATTGTTGAAGGAAGAGTGATGCTTTTTAGGGAAGAGTACAATCTCAAAGCTCTTTCATCAATTCTTTCAAAATCTTCCTCAAATCATCTATCGGGCCAGAGGTACTATCCTTGAGCATAAATATACGTAAGAGCTCACTTCCTCTTGTGATAGCGGTATAAATCATGTTGCGGTTCATTTTGTCTGCAGCTTCTTCATCATATACATTCAAAAAGTGAGCGCGATGGTCAAGATAATATAGAACAACAGGGAAATCTAGTCCCTTACAGCTTTGGGGTGTTGCTAAGCGGACTACTCCCTGCTTGGCAAAAGAGAAATCTTCTGAATTTACTAAATCTGATTCCAAATCCAGCTTTTCCTTCAATAATCCTTGTAAGGTTAAAAGGTAATCTCGTTTTCCTGCAATCAAACAGATATTTTCCGGCTCATAGCCAAGAGATTGAATACACATGTTTACAGAATTGAGCATGCTCTCAAAGGCTTCCACCTGATTATGTTCTTCATGAAGTTCTACAGGGGCTCCAATTCTGAAAGTCTCCGGGCGGTTTTTCTTATCAAAGCCCTTCATAAGCTGCCGATATTTTTCAGCAATCTCTTGAATCTGTATTGTACTTCTGAAATTCACATTAAGAGTTCTTGAATTTCCAACAACATCAATTCCTGCTTTAGTCCAGGCAAAGCCCGGCTGATAAACCGATTGATCATTATCACCGGCAAGAATAAGATTTTTGTTCACAGAATATTTTAAAAGTCTCAGAGTTGTTACAGTTAAATCCTGGACTTCATCAACGAACAGATAATCAGTTTTTAGATTTGAAGGAATTGTATATTCGCCTTTATCAATTTCTGAAACCAATTTGTAATTTGCATACTGAACGGATATTTTGTCCATCTTATCCCATTCAGCAAAAATTGCTTCCACAGCAGCCCAGATTTTATTTCTATCTGTTCCGTTTGGAAGTTTCTTCATTCCAGTACGGTTTATTTTCTCATCGCAGTATTCTTTTTTTGAAACGCCCTTTGGAAGAATGAATTTATCAATTTCATTCCAGATTTCTTTTCCAAGCGGATTTCCAGAAACTACTTCTTCATTCTCCAGGCATCTGAATAAATCATATGAAAATTCTTTTCCCGGAAAAGCATCCGCAATAATCTTTCCTGTATAATTTTCCGAAGTTGTAATCAACTCTTCTTCAATCGGGTTTTCGATATTCATCAGCTGAGCCACATATTTATTGTATTTCTCCAGACTGCGAGAGAAGGTAATCAACTTAAAAGAAGTGCTTTTGTTGTTCTGTATCAGCTTTTCAAGAGTCTTAAGAAGAACAAGAGATTTTCCAGTTCCAGCAGAACCTTTTACAAGAAAATCGTGCTCAAACTTTACCTGATTTACAATTGATTCCTGTTCCCTTGTTAATCGCAGAATACTCTGTTCGTAATCATAGCGGGTTCTGGTATAACTGGTCATTCTTGCAAGGTTATCGATATAGACTTGAGCATCAGAAAGCTTTGCAATTTGTTCCTGAATAATCTGCTGAGCTTTTCGGTTTTTCATTTCTTCTTCATTTTTAGAACGTCGAAGCTCATCAATTTTATCTTTATTCTTTTTGTTGTTTGCTATCTGCTGGTCATAGTCCTGTTGTAAGGATTTTAATTTTGTGTTAAGGGTAGAAAGCTGTTTCTGTTTTTCTTCGAACTCACTAACCTTCTTTGCCATATCGGTATTTTCTTTAGAAAGCTTCTGTAATTCTTTATTTGCCTTCTCCAGCTCTTGTGCTGTTTCTAAAGGAGATTTTCGATTATTCCAAGTAACAAGATTTGTTGCCAACTCGTTAATCAGGTCTTCATGTGGAAGTTTGAAGATTTTAGCAAACTCTGAAAGTAAATAAATTGCCGCCTTAGCCTCTTCTGCAGAAAGATTTTCGAATCTATGACGTACAAAGTTTGTATTTCGCTCATTTGCCTCAATATTCTTAAAAAGCATATATTCCTTTGAATTTCCTACAGAATAATGAGTTCTATATGTTTTGAGAACATCGGGAAATGAAGTCTTATTATTTACTTCGTTTTTAAGCTGATATCGCATATGACCTTCAAGAGTAGAAAAAACAGCCAGTGTAAAAACTCCGCTATCAACTCCCTGTAAGGCCTTTAATCTTTTTATCTGTTCAGAGCTTGGTGGTACTTCTTTTTCCATAAGAATATTATACCACAGAAAACAATTATCGGAATAAAGTTTTTACTTGTTTTAGAATATTATCCAGTAATTCTGAATCTGCTTTTTTAACTAACTCAGGCATAATTCTCACATATTTAATAGAAGAAAGTGATGTAATATCAGGCTGACCGTTTTCAAGACAAACTCCGGTTAAAGAATGTGTAGTTCGGTTATGCTTTTTCTTAGTCAAAACCAGAATTGTCTTTCCTGAAAGCTGAACTATGCCCCCGCGATCCGGATAGAATTTTCCATCATCTAAAACATCACCTTCTGTAAAGAACTCAATCGGGTTAATTCCATCCAGAGCACAGGCTCGGATAAGATTGATTGAAGGGCGGGCACGGTGATTTTACTGTGATAAAACAAAGTTGTAACACCATACACCGATAATTTATAATTAGAGGAAAAGAAAAATGGTGGCGACACAACTTATGTATGAAACAGAGTTTAAGAAAAAAATGGTGTATGGATTTTACATATGTTGCACTGAAGGATGGGACATTCAGATATAACTGTACAATAATTGATCTGTTTGACAGAAGTGTGATTGCAAGTGAAAACAGCATAAAAATCAGGCAAAGTATGAGCAGAGCTGGATATCCTTATGACGATGCACCAATGGAAAGATACTTTAACACATTAAAAACAGAACTTTTGAATGTTCACGAATATTCAAAAGAAAAAGAGCTTTATAAGGCTATCAATGATTTTGCGTACATCTGGTACAATCAGAACCGCACGCATACATACAACAATCACAAAATACCTTATGAAATTCGCTTTGCAGCATATTAATCGGTTGCAGGTGTTACAATTTTGGTTGACCAAAGTATCCCTCTAGCGGACTCAAACGCCGCCCGCAACGCCTGCTTGAACAATTTCTAAAAACAGTTTGCCCAGCTTCTCATAATCCTTCTGTACTTCTTCATTAACAGGAAATACAGTTGCCTCATTAAGTTTTGACTCAATGAACAAATTTATCTGTGGGATTCTTGCCACCTTCTCCTTTTCTCCAGATTTCATTTTTACAGCAAGCAGTTCATCTACCAACGCTTTTAATTCCTCTGGAAAAACTTCCTCTACAAGTTTCATAAACTCTGTAGGCGGAACAGTATGCTTCTGTATGATCCATACACATGCCAAAACCGAACGAAGTACATACAGATATTTCTTTAAAACAACTTCGGATGTTGCAAAACTACTTCGAACATTGCTTTAGCCATACCCCGATAATGATGAATCATCGCAACTTGAAGAACGAAATCCGGCATATTGCCTTAACGCAGTTCCACGCTGGTGTTGTTCTATAAACAATCGGTGAGTTAGCCCATTCAAAAATCACTGGATTCGATTTATAAAGCTGCTTAAAGAACTTCTTCAAATCCCAGCCGTTTTGCAGGCTGAATAAAATGTTTCAGCCTTTTACAAAAGCATTAAAGTCATACTTGAATTTATCAGTTGAAGGATGAGGAATCACGGAAAATTTGGTGCGAAACTCTTACCCCCCCCCCAGACTGTCTAAAAACTAAAAAAAATAAACATACATATCTCCCCTAAAACGTTTTTTTAAATTAGGGTGATATTTTTGTTTTTTTTTAGATGCCTGAGATTATTTATTGGCATTTTTTCAGGTCAATGCAGCCACCATTTGATTTACACCAACCATATTTATCGCACGACGCATGTTATACGCCATGAATAGAAGTGCGGTTTCTGCTTCTACTTTCAATTTCCCTTTTAACAGGAAATA
>JALFAW010000215.1 GCA_022773305.1 Spirochaetia bacterium | reverse complement strand
TTTCAAATTCTTGTCCACCTTTAATGTTTTGTGCGACAGGAATTCTCATTTTTGCATCAGAAAGAAGATGAGTCCAATTATTATTTTCATCAATATCTGCAATAATAATATAAAGATTTTTGATATCAACATCACTTGTTCCTTTCCAGATAATATTGAGCATATCTCCTTTTTGTGGAAGATTATCATTGAACAAACTTGTGACATTTTCTTCACAGCTTTGCCAATTCGATCCCCATTTGTTGTACCTTAAAACCATAGCATCTACAGTTTTAGATAGATTAATCTCCACTTTTTGAACTTCTGCAAAAACAAAAATTGCAAAAACGAAAGAATTGAAATAAACGATACTATTTTTTTCATTTTTTAAGCCTCCAATCTTTTAATATAATATGGTTCAATTTCGAGTTTTTTAATTTTAAACCGTGGCAAGGATTGTAAGGGCTGGCGAAGCCAGTTCCGAAGCGGAGCGAAGGAATGAAGGTAGCACGAAGTGCGTACGGAACCCTAAAAAGCGCGAGTTTGCTATGCAAACTCGGGACGAGAAATGCTATGCATTTCTCGCTTTTTTTGCGAAGCAAAAAGCCACCCAAAGAATGAAAATTTAAAACTCGACATTTATCCTAAATAATTATAAAACAAACAAAAAGATTTGTAGTGAGAATAAGTTAACTGTTTTTTAGTGAAAATTTTCATCAAAAAACAGTTAATAAAATAAATATAATCGTAAACCAAAAAATGCGGAGAAAAATATTGATATAATCCGCATAAATAATATAAAATAGCGGAGATTAAGTGCGTTATATTACGCAAAAAGTGCGGAAAAAAGCTTGAAAAAGAAGAGAAAAAGTGATAATTTGAAAATATGGAAAAAAAGTACCTATGGCAAAACGACAATTGGCCCCATTTTCAGTGGCAGCCAGAAGAACTCATAAATCCTCTATTGGAATTGCACACAAACCAGGGAATGTTACAAGGCCAGATGCGTGCATTAGGTTTTGCAGTACAATCAGTCTCAACATTGGAACGATATACAAAAGAAATAAAAAAATCTTTTGAAATAGAAGGCATTTCCATCAACGAAAACAGTCTGCGTTCTTCCATTGCAAGAAAATTAGGATTAGAAAATGTTATACTTTCCAATGGTGGACATATTGAAAAAACACATTCTCACATAGATTCAATTGTAAATGTAATAACCGACGCTGTTCAAAATTGCAACAAACCTTTTACAGAACAAAGACTTTTTCAGTGGCATAAAAATCTTTTTGGAAATCCTCCTGGAAATAAAGGATTCAATGGATTGTATTCCATAAAAGTAGGTGAATACAGAACTGACGAAGAAGGACCTATGAGGGTAATCAGCGGATACGGAAAAAATGAAAAAGTTCATTTTGAGGCACCTCCAGCAAAATTTATTCCACAGGAAATGAAACGTTTTTTTACATGGATAAATAATTCAGACAAAACACAGCAATTAAACAGTGTGATAAAAAGTGCAATTTCTCACCTTTATTTTGTAGAGATTCATCCTTTTGAAGATGGAAACGGAAGACTAGCACGTGCCATTTCTGATATGGTTTTGTGCAGAGGAAATAATTATTCTGAAAACGAAGTACATTATTTTTGTGAAAACACACCTTTGTATGGAGCGCAAATCCTAACAGACCATCTATTCAGCATGAGTGCACAACTTTGTAAAGAACGAAAACAATATTATGCAATGCTTCAGTCAGTTGAAAATTCACAAAATCTTGATATTACACAATGGCTTTTGTGGTATATAGGCTGCATGAACCGTGCTGTAATTTCAGTACTACAGGAACTCGACAAAACAATACAACGCAAGGAGTTTTGGGAAAGAGCAAATAAAAATCCTATAAATGAACGGCAACGAAAAATATTACAAAAACTGATTGGAAATTTTAAAGGAAAACTGACATCAACAAAATATGCAAAAATCTGCAAATGCTCACAAGACACTGCCAGTCGCGATATAGAAAAATTGATTTCATACGGAATTCTTACTAAAAGTCAAGCAGGTGGCAGAAGCACAGAATATTTTTTAAAAGAAAATTTTTTTTAGAAAGCATCATTATTATGGAAAAAAGAGAAAAGATTTTTAAACAATTGATTATGATTACAAAATAATCCTACTGACTTGAATTAAGTTCCACAAATCAGCAGGTTTTCTTTTTTTTGGGATTAATATAAATTGTTTTAATCAAGCTTAATTATTATTCTTGTGATTCTTTTGAAGTTTCTTTAGTTTGAACAATTTTCTTTTTATTGTTTATAAATCCTACAACACACAAAGCAACACCTGGTACAAAAGCGAAGATTCCGTATGTCAAGAACTGACGGAAAATTGCTGAAACAAGAACAGAAACTGGTTTAATTAATGATTCAAAATCAGCTTTAAGGACGTCTGCAACTACAGAATTTACAACACCACTCATCAATCCTAAAATAATAAAAATTATACCCACAACAATTGAAGGAATGGAAATGTATCTGAAAAGTGCAAAAATATTCATATTAATAACAAAAATAATTGCAGCAAGAACAACAAGCATAGCAATCATGATTACAAGGTATTTTACAGAAAGAAAATCAAGTATTTTTAATACAGAATCTAATTCTGCACTGTTTTCCTCTTTTACTATATCCAAAGTTTCAGTAACAGAAGGAAGTGCTTCTTCTACACCAGAAGCAATGTTTGCTTTAAGTTCAGCAGCATCGTATTCAATTTTTTCACCAGTTTTTTCTTCAATTTTTTTGATACTTTTAGTAACAACAGATTCAATTTTGTCTGGATTCAGGTCAATAGTATCGGTTTTTCCTGCCATATATTCAACTGCCTGATTCATAACATTATCGACTAAATCTTTTGTTTCTGGATCGCTCAAAATATCGGCAATAAGTTCTTCATCTATTGTAAAATCATAACCATTTTCTTTTGCGATTTCCTGGATTAGTTCTCCCAAATCAAGATTATTCAAATCAATTTCAATATCCATGCCTTCAATCTGATAGCCGGCAGGTGTAATGATTTTTTGATCTGTATAGAACAAACCTGAATCATTATTCTGAATCATTGCTAAAGCATTAACCATACTTGCACCCAAATCCATAATTTTTGAAGGTGTAACATTTACTCTGACGATGTTGAAAAGAAAAGTGACCAATAAAACCAATGCAAAAATTATGCTTAACAAAATAGAAAAGAATTTTTTCATTTTTAATCCTCCAATAATAAGTTTGCAACGCAAACTTTAAATAAGATAAAGCCGCGCTATTTTAGCGGTTTTATCTTACACTAATTTGTTTTTTACAATTATTAAATGAAACTTCTATTGTATTTATTTTATTAGAAAAAACAACTTTTGTAGAGTTAATTTGTTAATCATTTTTTGATGTTTTTTTTCATTAATTCTAAACAAAAACTCATGGCTCGTGCAGTCAAAATGTTCGGTGGTATTCAAGTTTAGTACACGAGCCAGGGACAGACCTGGATTTGTTCATAAAATGCTCAAGATGCATTTGAATTATACCGATAATGTTATAGGTTCAATTTCGAGTTTTTTAATTTTAAACCGTGGCAAGGATTGTAAGGGCTGGCGTAGCCAGTTCCGAAGCGTAGCGAAGGAATGAAGCGATAGCGCAACCCTGAAAAGCCTGATTTTTGCGAAGCAAAAAGCCACCCAAAGAAAAAAAATTTAAAACTCGACATTTGTCCTTATTAGGATAATTTTTAAAGGATTTTTTATGAAAAATAGATTCATTATCTTGTATTTCAGTTTATTATTATTTCTTTCAAGCTGTAATTTTTCTTATGAACCAATAAATCAATCTTCGCCGCCTACTGTAGATTACAATAATAAAGCTATCGTTATTTCCATTCCAAAAAAAATAAATACTGCAAAATACATAAGTATTTATCGTATAGATACTACCGAAAATTCTTCTAACAATGAAAATGAAAACATTCAAAATATTGGAATTTTATATCCTCAATTTTCTGATACAGTAGGAACTGCTTTTATTTTTTATGATTCACATATACTTAAAAATCATTCATATAAATATCAAATTCGCTATACTGATTCAGACGAGTATATATACACTAAATGGTCAAATGATATCATTGCAAAAGATGGTTATGATTCAACCACTCAAATGACTTATGATACAAAAAACGCCTATTTGAGTTATGATGACACTTTTTATTCACTAAAAATAAGTGGTAAAATTATACCTCCAACTATTGAAAACTTTGATGAAGATTTTAAACCTATGTTGATTATAAAAACTGAAGAAAAGACGCAAGTTTTTCCAGTTCAATCAATAGAGGAGGGGACTACACTTCAACTAAGAGGAATACTTCCTTCTTCATTTTTAGATAGACCTATTACAATTGTAGGTATAGTCCCTCAAAAAAACACTTATGTTAATTCATCAATCAGTACTAATCGTGCAATTGATTTTGATAATAATGTCAGTTTAGGAGAGGATTTATCATCTACAAATGAAAATTCTACCGAAAATTCAAATGAAAATAATGAACAGAATAATCAAGAAGAAAACAATGAAGAAAATGAAACTAATCCAGATATAAAACAAATATACTGGTTACCCGCATCTGATATAAAAATTATAGGTTTTTCAAACAATACAATTAAAATTCCTTCTTCAGCACAAAACGATGGAATTGATTATTCTAGGAAATTAAAATAAGGTTGATAACAATTAGGTTCAATTTCGAGTATTTGATTTACGAACCGTGGCAAGGATTGTAAGGGCTGGCGAAGCCAGTTCCGAAGCGGAGCGAAGGAATGAAGGTAGCTCGAAGTGCGTACGTAACCCTGAAAAGCCTGATTTTTGCGAAGCAAAAAGCCACCCTAAAAATACGTCGAGTCAAGGTACGCTAACGCTTAAAGCCTTGACTTCGCCGTTTTGAGGGGGTTGTACTACCCCCCTCAATAAAAATTTAAAACTCGACATTTGTCCAATTAACTAAATTTTAATATTCTCCTTTCCAAACTTATAAATCTAAGGATGTGTTTTTTTTCGACAGTTCTTTAATTACGTTTGTCCTAGTGTTCTATGCGTCCTTCTTTTGAAGTATATCTGGAAAGTAGAAATTTAATATTGGTCTTAAACTTGACTTTCCTCACCTACACGTTCTTCATTTTTATCACGATCTCCATGAAACGCACTTTTTCAAGGGAGTTTTTCTACTATCAATAACTTCAAATTTGTCTGTCAAAAAATCTAATCGGTGTCCTTATAAACATCCGCCAGCTGGTAAGTATGACTGTAATGTTCGATGAATCGCTTCAAATCATCAAAGGTTATACTTATGGATGCTGTATTTCTCAACGGATGAATAATAACCTTTTTTCCTTCAAAATTTTCATCAAACAAAACTTTAACCGAATGCTGGGTATCGTACATAATGCAAAGTGGCGTTACTGAACCTGGATGCCTCAATAAATTTCGGCTCAGCCAATTGTAAGTATATCCTAAAACAACCCTTTCGGCTTATTTTTTAACGGATATTCTTTTTTAGGCTTATTCAAATATTTCATCAGTTCATCAAGATTGCAAAAACTAAGTCTGCCATAACCAAAGGCTGCAGCAATTGTCTTTAAATCTGCCCTTTTATGCAAATCCAGACTCACAAGGCCATAGTTGTTGTTTTTATCTTTTACAAACAGATTTTTTACATCAGTTCCTTCAAGGGTAATCACAACATCTTTGGAATCTTCTTCTGAGAAAATTGCTTTGTGTTCCTAAAGTTCGTATGGAATGTTCAGGTCGTTTAGTATTTGAAATATCTGTTCCATTTGTCGCTGCTCTGTTCTTTTACTCATATTTAATTCCAAAATAATCCAAACTAACCTTCATTGCATCCTGACCGGTTAAACAGGTATCTCTTAAATAACTGCGTTCATTTTCCCATTCTTTGATTCCACGGCAATAAAACATCTTTAATTCCTCTGTAATGATAAAAGGAACAATGTTATGTTTTAGACATTCCTTAAACATAATTAAGCGGCCTACACGACCATTTCCGTCTTGAAATGGATGAATTGATTCAAAACGTACATGAAAATCAAGAATATCGTCAAAAGTAATTTCGGATTTTGAATTATAGTCGGCAAGTAAAGATTTCATTTCAGAAGCCACATCTTCGGGTCGTACAGTTTCGCTGCCACCTACTTCGTTTTCAAGCATCTTATAATCGCCTACCTTGAACCAGGATTTCTGAGTATCTGTAGTTCCTGTTTTGAGGATATAGTGCAGCTGCTTTATAAAGCTTTCGGAAAGTTTTGTGTTAGCACCTTCAATGGCAAGATCTATACAGCGGAAATGGTTTACGGTTTCAATAATATCATCAACATTTACTGCATCATCTGTAATACCAAGAGTTTTTGTTTCAAAAATGAAACGCGTCTGGTCATGGGAAAGTCTTGAACCTTCAATGTGATTTGAATTGTATGTGAGATCAATCTGAATTTTATGATAAATGCCGCCCTTAAGGCTGGAGTCTTTTTCACGTTTCAGAAAAGCTAATAGATTATTTTCTGTTTCGATATGACGGGTCTTGCGACCAGGTTTTTCTGCATTTGAAGGAATTTTCCAAGTCTTTCCAGTCAGTAATGCACCGGGAACCCTGCCTTGCGCACAATAATTTCTGACGCTACGGATACTCAATTCCCAGAGTTTTGCAGCTTCTTCAACAGAAATATATTCAATCTTTGCCATAGGCAAATTATATCATGTTATCGGCAAAATATAAAGAGGTTTATTTGTGTAAAAATTGGTTATATTTTGCCGATAGATTATTTATTTTGCCTTTACAGGAATTCAGATTTCACTGTAATAGTTATATCTGCGGTTCCATTTGAACTTCCAATCACTGTAAAAGCACTTTTTTAACAATTTTTCATATTAAAACCTTAAAAACGACGAAATAAAGACTTTAAGCGTCAGAGTGTCTTGACTCGGCGTATTCAATCACATCGCCACAGATTTTACATCTGGCAGCATTTTTTATAATTTTCTGTATTTAAATCCTTTTTCAATTCTATCAGCAATTTCACCTGCCTGGGCAAACCCTTTTTCTTCCAATTCTCCTGCACTTTTCTTCAATGCTTCAAGTAATCCATTTTGAACTTCATCAAAAATTTTCATTGCAGGTTTAGTTCCAAGTCCACATGACTTAGCCTCAAGTTCAAAATCAGCTCTTGAGACTTCATCCATGTTCAGTTTTCCGTTGATGCTGAGGGACATTTCATTTATATCATTTTTATAAACTCTGGTAGCTACAACATCATAACATGGTGCAAGTCTCACTGTTCGTAAATCCTTACTATATAGAAGAGAATAGTTTTTAATGTGATTGTCAGTATTGCCAATAAGAAAATTGAATACAGTAATCCGCCACAGCTTAAACTGGTCTTCAATCGGATTTGCAGAATATGAGCGGATAATATTGAACATTTGTTTAAGATAATGCTCACCGTTTTTTTCATACTTCTGAGAAGAATTGATTCTCATGGCTTGGGCAAAATCTTCTTGATGAAGTCTGTATGGAACAGGCAAATCTTTTACCTTTCTAGAATCGTCAGTAACTACGCGGTCAAATCTTTTTGTTGCAAACAATATGTCAGCATCTTCAGTTTTGTTTTTTTCAATTTGAACCACAAAACTTTCCGGAACATCAATTCCAAGTTTTTTTGCAGTCAGAAGACACAACTGTTCATTTACGACAATGTTGCTTAATCTGACATGGCTTTGTTTTACAATATAATTACTTGGAGCAGAACCAACTGGCTGATACCATTTCTTCTTTTTGTCATCATAGTATAAGCCGGTTTTTCCAGAAGCCCCTGTAAGCGAAAGATGAGACTGGATTACAAGATTTGCTGCAAGACTTGCGCCCTCTTCTGCTAAAGCCTTAACTTCCTTTTTTGAAAGTTCTTTATAATCTGCTTCGATACATTGTACTGATTCATCTACAATTTGAATGGCACCAAGACATTCACGGCCCAGTTCTCTTAAAATTGAAATATAATCATCAGGCTCTGAATGCATGGAATCTGCAATGCATTTACGAGTGAAACCTTCAGGCAAAAGTCCTTCAAAATAATTTCTGGTAGATTTTGCTGAAAAGGGTTTATCAGACACAGGAAGGGCGATGGAGATTGCCCGATGATTTTTTTCAGCAATATATGATTCATCGTAAGCAAACACTGCTTCTTTATAGTCAGTGCCTGTGATAAAACCTACTTTTGTCATTACTCCGTTTATTTCAATCAGGACAGTTAAAGAAAAGTTACTCATCTCTCCTAGCCTCCACTAAAATATCAAGTCCAAGAAGATTGATTACTTCGATTGTTTTTCCGATTTCGCAAGTAAGCTTTCCGTTTTCAAGATCTGATAAAAAGCTGACGCTTAAGCCTGTAATTTCGGAAATATAAACTTGAGTGTATTTGAGCTCTTTTCGTCGTGAACGAATTGCATTTCCTAAGGATGCAGCATCAGTTATTTTCATAATCTCTTCCTAAAATATAACTATTAGTCGTTCGGTGAAGTTTTAATTTTTAAGACAAGATTTAGGCGAACGACTTATTTTTCGATAATTAAATTATAATTTAGCCGTTCGGCTTTGGTCAAGGATTATTTTTAATTCAACTCAAGTTTTTATGCAGAGACGAGGAGTTCGAACACTTGAAAAACCAGATAAAATTTTTCTTGAAAATACAAATCTCATGTATATGTTTGATAATCTTCAATTCTCAATTATAGCATTATAAATCAAAAGAGCGACATATAATGTTGGGGGAAAATATTTCCACACTCTCAATAATATTTCTCAATTCCGCCGAAGCCTTTAATGATTTTGCCGTCGTGCGTTTTTGCGATAAAGTTTTCAAGGCGCTTTTTAAATTCTTCGGGGCGTTTTCGGGCTGCATCAATGTAGGCAATGCGGATTCTTTTGTAGCCGTCGCTTAATGAGTTAAAATTTTCCCAGGTACGCAAATCGGTTTTTATGCAGGAAATAATGTCATCTGGGAAAACATAAGGCGCACGAATCAGTTCAAGAACTTCTAAACGGATTTCTTTCATAAGAAGATTGTTTTTTTCAAGCCAGATAAGACGCTCGATGTTCGGTCGTGAATATGCACTTCCTTTTTTTCGTGGCGTAAAATGCTGCGCCCTGTGAGTCTTGTCGATATGCTTTATTGTACTGTCAATCCACCCGAAACACAGTGCTTCTTCAACCGCATCGTTATACGAAAGACTTTCTTCACCAGTTTCTTTCATTGGGAAAACAAACCAGACTTCTTTTGCTGTTCTGTAATTTTTTGAAAGCCATTTACGCCATTCTTCCCGTTTTGAAGTGTAAAAAATGTTTTTTAAACTGTCGCAGTGTTTTTCTTCCATAATAATATCATTATACAATTTTCTTTAATTATTAAAAGACAGATGAACTTTATCATCGCAGGTAAGTTCCGAACACGACAAGGGACTAGAAGAATTTAGTTTTATTCGCACAATTTTTCGGCAATATAAGCAAAATATTTTATGTGATAATCCTATAAAAATCATTTATTCAAGATAACCAAATCAGAATATCTATCGAAGTATTCGCCAAGTTTTTCTATAACTCTTTTTTTTCTTTTCTGCACGACCAGCACCGGCAGAGCTAAAACGACTTACAGGAGGAAGAAGTGCATCGATATCAATTCCAGATGTTCTCAAACTTCCATCTCTGAATGAATTATTTATAAACAGATGGGTTTCTTCATTTTTAAGATTTTCGTCCTGAATAATTACCATAAGTTCTGCTTCACGCTGATTATCATATAAAAATCATTTTTTCAAAGCAGAATCTACGACTCATTCACCAGTTTGCCAGTCATGTGTTCAATTTCAAATTCCAGACATTGAACACGCGGCAAGGCGTTTTGAAGCGCTTTTTCAAGATATTTTTCATCATCTGTAAACTTTTGAACAAGATTTATGCAGATTTTTCGGGTGATTTCCAAGTCTGTCACAAGACGAATTTTTCCAAAAATGATGACGCTATTGATATTCAAGGCCCATTCTCCGTCTTTGCGATAGCCTGAATCGTAAACGCAAAAACTTGCCTTTTCATAATTTTTTATGGCGTCGATTTTGTGACCTTCTTTTGCGCAATGAAAATAAATTTTATTGTCTTCTTCACTGAAAAAGTGATTTAATGGTATACCGTAAGGATATCCGTCATCGCCAAGCAGTGATAAAACTCCGCGTTTTTCCTTTTTGAGGATTTCAAGACACTGAGCATCGCTTATCTGCTGGTTGAGTCTTCGCATTTGTCTAAACATGATTCAAATATATACCAAATCTGAGTTCTTGTCATTTAGAAAACATTGTCAAAGCCAGAGTTTCATCATCCAAAAATTTCCCTGACAACTTCGCAGACAGATTTACCTTCGTAAAGCCAGACATAATAAACTGAAGAGGAAACAAGTTTTCTGCCATAACCGCGAGTTTCTTCATAAGGAATCGTTTTCAGAAACAAATCAAGCGGAAGGTTTTTTTTATTTTTAGGGTGGCTTTTTGCTTCGCAAAAATCAGGCTTTTCAGGGTTACGCTATCGCTTCATTCCTTCGCTCCGCTTCGGAACTGGCTTCGCCAGCCCTTACAATCCTTGCCACGGTTTGTAAATCAAATACTCG
>JALFAW010000175.1 GCA_022773305.1 Spirochaetia bacterium | reverse complement strand
GTATGCAGCTGTTGAGTTTTGCAATCGCATATTTTCTTGCAAAACCAGTCAATTTTACATATTCGTCAAGTATCTGTTTCTTTTCTTTTTTCTTCGCATTTCTGTATCGTACAGCAGTTTCTTTTATTACCGAATTCCGTTCTTTCATCGTTAATCCCATTTTTATCCCCAGTGACTCTTATTTTACTGGTTTTATTTTGGGTAAGATTTTCATATGATTCACAGCTTTTTTTTCGGTAAGATTTAACGTGATTCAATTCGAAATATTGAATTTTTCTTATTAATTATCTATAATTAATTTGATAAATTGGGGCTTATGTTTCGATTTTTTCAAATCAATTTTTTTTAGGATAAAATTATGACTATTACTGAAATGCTTGGGCAGAGTGGACTTTTAACTCTTCTTGGTATGTGTGTTGTGTTCAGTTTTATTATTATCATGATTTTAGGAATGAAACTTCTGCATGTAATTCTTCATCTCCTAAAACTAGATATTGATAAACCTACTGATTCAGTTAATGCAGTCGGTACTTCGGCAAATGTTAATGCATCGACAGTTTCTCCTGCTGCAAATAATGATGCTATTGTAGCAGCAATTGCGGCTGCAGTTCATGATAAAGTATTAAATTCATAAATATTTTTTTAAGAGGAATAAAATGGCAAAAGTTGGAATTTCAGAACTTGTAATTCGTGATGCTCATCAGAGTCTTCACGCAACTCGTATGACTACTGCAGATATGCTTCCTATCTGTGATAAACTTGACAAAGTAGGTTACAAATATATTGAAGGATGGGGTGGAGCAACTTACGACTCTTGTATCCGTTTCTTAAATGAAGATCCTTGGGAACGCCTTCGTAAACTTCACGCAGCACTTCCAAATAATAAAATAATGATGCTTCTTCGTGCACAGAATCTTCTTGGTTATAAACATTATGCTGATGATGTAGTAGAAAAATTTGTTGAAACTGCTGCAAAAAATGGTATTGGTTGTTTCCGTATTTTTGATGCTTGTAACGATCCACGAAATATGGAATGTGCAACTAAAGCTGCAAAAAAATCTGGTGTTGATGTTCAGATGGCGATTTCTTATGCAGTTACACCATTCCACACAAATGAAAAATATGCTGAACTTGCAAAAACTTATGCTGATTTTGGTGCTGATTCAATTTGTATTAAAGATATGTCAGGATTGCTCAAACCTTACGAAGCTTATGACCTTGTAAAAGCAATCAAATCAAAAGTTGATCTTCCTGTTGAAATTCACTCTCACGCAACAACAGGTCTTTCAGTTGCATCTCTCCTTAAGGGAATTGAAGCTGGTGCTGACATCGTAGATACAGCAATTTCTTCTATGTCTATGGGTACTTCACATTCACCAACAGAAACTGTAGTAGAAATGCTCAAAGGAACAGATTACGATACAGGACTTGATACAAAACTTCTTCTTGAAATTGCAGCTTACTTCCGTGAAGTACGCAAACATTATTCTTCACTTGAATCTGCCTTCCTTGGAGCTGATACACGTATTCTTCTTTCTCAGGTTCCAGGAGGAATGCTTTCTAACCTGGAATCTCAGCTCAAACAGATGGGTGCAGGCGATAAGATGGATGAAGTGCTTGAAGAACTTCCTAGAGTTCACAAAGATGCTGGTTATGTTCCTCTTGTAACTCCAACTTCTCAGATTGTAGGAACTCAGGCTGTATTTAACGTAATTCAGGGTCGTTATAAAATCATGACTGCTGACTTTGCAAATCTTGTAACAGGAAAATTCGGAGCCCTTCCAACTGCTGCAAATCCTGATGTTGTAAAACAGGGACTTGCACAAAATAAGATGACTGAAGTTATGACTTGCCGCCCTGCTGATAAAATTGAACCAGAATGGGACAAAATGGTAGAAGCTGCAAAAGCTGCTGGTGGAAACGGTTCTGATGAAGATGTTCTTACTTATGCAATGTTCCCTCAGGTTGCAGAAAAATTCTTTAAGACTCGAGCTGACGGTCCTGTTGATGCAGCAACTACATTTGCTAAAAAAGAAGCTCCTGCAGCTGCTCCAAAAGAAAACAAAGGTGGTTCATATACAGTAAACGTAAATGGAACTGCTTATAATGTGACAACAGGTCCTGCTGGTGACAGTATGTCTGTAAATGTAAATGGAACTGCTTATAATGTGACATTTGGTGCTCCAGGTGCAGCTCCTGCTGTAAGTTCAGCTCCTGCGGCAAATGCTGCTCCAGCTGTAAGTGGCGGTGTTGATATCAATGCTCCAGTTGCAGGAACATTGCTTCGTTATGCAGTTGCAGATGGTTCTCAGGTAAAAAAAGGTGATACAGTTATCATCGTAGAATCAATGAAAATGGAACTTGAAGTAAAAGCTCCTCAGAACGGAAAAATAACATTTACTGTTCCAACAGGAACACAGATTCAGGCAGGACAAGCAATTGCAAAACTCGGTGGAACAGTTGCAGCTCCTGTTGCTCCTGCTCAGCCAGCCGCTCCAGTTTCTACACCTGCACCAGCTGCTCCAGTTGCGACACCAGCAGCAAGTGGTTCAGGAAAACCAGTTTCTGCTCCAGTTGCAGGAACATTGCTTCGTTATGCAGTTGCAGAAGGTTCTTCAGTAAAAGCAGATACAACAGTTATTATCGTTGAATCTATGAAAATGGAATTGGAAATCAAAGCAGGTGCCGCTGGAAAAATTCATTTTGTAGCAGCTACTGGAAGTCAGATTTCTCAAGGTGCAGTTTTGGCAGAGGTTCAGTAATGGAAACAGAATTAAATAAAAATCAAGATAAATACAGAGCTTTCAAGGCTTCTGCAATTATTTGTCTTATTGCTTTAGTATTATCTTTTGCAGGTTGCGGTTCGTCTTCTGATTCTGCTAAAAACGCAACAAAATCAGCATCTGCAAGTTCGACAATTGTAAAAGGTTCAGAAAATATTCCTAGAATTTCTATAAAAGGATTTTTTACAAACATTGGAAAGAATACTGGAATTTACAAATTGATTCACACAGAAACTGCAGAAGAAAAAGCTGCTTTGGAAGCTCAGGAAGCTGCCGTAAAAGCTGCTGAATCTATTGACCCGTTTGCAGGAAAAACAGTTCCAGGATGGCAGTCTTTTGTTATGATGGCAATAGGTTTTCTTATTGTATATCTAGCAGTAGCAAAAGGATTTGAACCACTTCTTCTTATTCCAATTGGATTTGGTACAATTCTTGTGAATATACCTGGTGCAGGCATGGGAGATGCACCACACGGAATGCTTCATATTATTTATAGTGCCGGTGTTGGAAATGAATTTTTCCCAATGTTGATTTTTATGGGAATTGGTGCTATGACAGACTTTGGTCCGCTTATTGCAAATCCAAAAATGGCTTTACTTGGTGGAGCTGCTCAACTGGGTGTATTTGCAACTTTATTTGGTGTTGCACTTTTAAACTTCATTCCTGGTATTGATTATACGATGAAACAGGCATCTGCAATTGCAATTATCGGTGGTGCTGATGGTCCTACTTCAATTTATGTTTCAGGAAAACTTGCTCCAGAAATGATGGCGGTAATTGCTGTTGCTGCTTATTCATATATGGCACTTGTACCAATGATTCAGCCACCAATTATGAAAGCTTTGACAACAAAAAAAGAACGCCTGATAAAAATGAAACAACTTCGTCCTGTATCAAAAACAGAAAAGATTTTGTTCCCTCTTGTTCTTCTTGTGATTACAGCGTTACTTTTGCCTCCTGCAGCTCCGCTTATTGGTATGCTTGCATTTGGTAACTTTGTAAAACAGTGTGGAGTTGTTGAACGTCTTTCAAAAACTATGGAAAATGAATTGATGAATATTGTTTCAATACTTCTTTCACTTGGAGTTGGTTCGCAGATGACACCTGAGAAAATCATGAATCCAAATTCACTTGGAATTATCCTTCTTGGTTTAGTAGCATTCTGTGTTGCAACTGCTGGTGGTTTATTGATGGCGAAATTTATGAATCTTTTCTTAAAAGATAAAATCAATCCACTTATTGGTTCAGCTGGTGTTTCTGCTGTTCCAATGGCTGCTCGTGTTGCAAATAAAGTTGGTATGTGTGAAGATCCTACAAACTTCCTTTTAATGCATGCAATGGGACCAAATGTTGCTGGTGTAATCGGTACTGCCATTGCTGCAGGTGTATTCATTGCAACTTATGGATTCTAAAAATCATAATTAAATAAAAATCATAAAGTCCAAAGCTTATTATTTTAAGTTTTGGGCTTTTTTTTATATTTTTCCGATATTTATATTGACATAATATTATATACAGTATAATATGTATGTATAAATAATATTATAGAAAATAACTAGATGATAGGAGGTTTTCATGGTTTTTACAGCGGGCTCTGCTTTGCTGGATGCCGTAGTTCTTTCTGTCGTGAGTCAGGGTGGAACTTATGGCTATAAAATTACGCAGGATGTCCGTAAAATAATGGATGTGTCTGAAAGTACATTATATCCTGTTTTACGCCGTCTTCAGAAAGACGGTTGTTTGGAAACTTATGACATGGAATTTCAAGGAAGAAATAGACGTTATTATAAAATAACTTCAAATGGAATGATTGTTCTTGATAATTACAGAAATGAATGGCGTATTTTTTCAAATAATGTAAATGGAATATTAATGGGAAATTGATTGCAGTTTGATACTACAAATCGTGTTAAAGTGGATTTTTACTTGAAATATGTAATAAGTCAATTGATAAAAAAATCTTGACTTATTAATGGGAGGTTTTATGACTAAAGAGGAATACTTGAATCAACTTAAAATGCATTTGAATGCGTTGACTCAAGATGAATTGAATGAAGCTCTTCAATATTATTCAGATTATTTTGAAGAAGCAAATGATGATCAGAAGGTTATCAAAGAATTAGGTAGTCCTGAAGAACTTGCAAAAATTATTATAGAAAAATTTGCAAATGTTCCAGTAAAAACTGAAAAAGAGACTGAAGAAACATCACAAGAAGAGAAAAAAAATGATTATGAACAAGAAGAAAACTTATATTTCGAGTTTGAATCAAAAAAAGTGCAGAAATTAGTGCTAAATTTTGGTGCAGCAGATGTTGTATTAATTAGCGGTAATAAATATAGCTTAGAAACTCGAGGAGTATCTTCGGATAGTGTAAATTGTTATTTAAGTCAAGATGGAGTTTTGACTGTAAATAATAATAAAAGATTAAATTTTAATTTTTGGGGACATAATCGTGGTTCTAGAATTGTTCCGCGTTTTCTTGTGACAATTCCAGAGAATGCACATCTTAATTCATTAAAAATTATCATTGGTGCAGGAAATCTTCGGACAAAAGGATGTAACATATCAAGTCAAAATGTCTATTTTGATGTTGGTGCTGGTAATCTTGTTTTTGGTAGAATTGTTTCTGAAAAATCAAATTTTCGTTGCGGAATGGGAAATCTAGAACTTTCTGGTGAGTTAAAAGGTTTTACTACAATAGATTGCGGAATGGGTGCAGTTAAAATTGATATGAACGGAAATCCTTCTGATTATTCTTACGATGTCAAGCTTGGTCTTGGAGATTTTAAGTTTAATTCTGAAAAAAGAAGTGGAGTTTGCAGAGTGTACAATAATGAAAAAAAGAAAAATCATTTTTCTGTAAACTGTGGAATGGGAAGTGTAGTTATAAAAATAAAATAGGAGTGTACGGAAATGAAAAAGAAATTAACTAAATCACAAAAAAACAGAATGATTGCTGGTGTTTGTGGTGGACTTGCAGAATACTTCAAAATTGACCCAACAATCGTACGATTAGTCTTTGTCGTGTTTGCTCTATTAAAAGGTGCTGGAATTCTTCTTTATTTAATTGCAGCTATTGTAATTCCTTCACAAGATTATAATGATGAAGATATCGATAATATGAAGAGTGCAAATTTCAATGAAAAAGAATTTGATGATAAAGAATCTTCTGAAAATCAGAGTTCATCTACACAAGAATCAAATAAAATTCATACAGATGAAGAATTTGATAGTTATTTTAAAAAATAAAGAATAGTATAACAATACTTATTTTTACGTTCTTGAGTAGTTAAAAGTGTTTGTGCAGGAAAAAAAACATTCTGTACAAACACTTTTTTTTAGTTAACAGGATGGTTCTTAAAAATAGAATAAAAGTCTATAAAAATGTAAAAAAAATCGGAAAAAAGTCCTATGTATAATCGTACAAGTTATGATATAATAAATACTATTATGGTAGGATTAAAAATTAACAAAACTTTACGCAACGTAATAATTGCCATTCTGGTAGTTGCTGCGCTTGTTGTAATCACAAGTCTTATTCCTGATAATGATTTCAGTAAGAAATATGAAGGTTATGACTTGACAACATCAGTTGGAG
>JALFAW010000134.1 GCA_022773305.1 Spirochaetia bacterium | reverse complement strand
CGTTGTATTTTTGAATGTATTCTGCGCGTGGAGTCAGTCGGTTTCCGCTGATTTTGTCTTTGAATGTGCCTGATGTGGATGATACTGCTACGTTGAAACTGCTATTTTGTGGTACGAAAATCTGGATTTCTCCGCTTGTTGTTGTTATTTGTGATTTAGAAGATATTATTTTTTTGAAATCCAAAGAGTTTTCTCCGCTTGTGGAACCGACTGTAAAATATTCTGTGTCTATATTATAGATGTCAATTTCACCGCTAGGTGTGTTTATTTTGAAGTATTCGCCGTAAAAATCATCGATATTTATTTCGCCACTGTTGCTTGAAATTGTTGCGGTATCACATGAAATTTTTTCACATGAAATTTCTCCTGATGTAGTTTTGGAAGTCAACTCTTTTGTGGCTATTTCTTCTATATGGATTTCTCCACTTGTTGATGTTATTTTTGCATTATTATCGATAGAAAGAGAGGTACATTGTATATCTCCGCTTGTGGTATTCAAATATAAATCTTTTGCTGATAATGCATCTATTGAAATGTCGGAACTGGTTCCTTCGATTTTGACATTTGAGAATTGTTGATTAGCAGGAAGGTAGACTTTTACTTTGCAGGTAAATCCAATGACTGTAAAATTCACTTTTGATGAAATGTATAGAGTTTCGTTTCGACATTCTATTGATGGGGCTTTTTTACGATTGTTGCAATAAACTTCAATTAAAATTTCATCTCCATAAGTTTCTTTGATTTCTAAGTCTTCGCAAATCAATTTTATGTCGAGATTTGAAATTTGATTTTTTAAAAATGATTCGTTATTGACAGGTGTGGAATTTTGTGCCGAAAGTGTTGGAATTGAAAGTGTTGTCAATAAAAGTAATTCTGTAAAAAGTTTTTTAATCATATTTCCTCCAAAAAAATCCGCTGTGACGCAAAACACTGTTTAATTATACTGTTGCTGCAAAAAATATTTTTGCACATTTGAAATGAAATGTCTTGCGGGGAAGTTTTCAATGTCATGTGCTGTTATTGAAGTTTTGCTACGCGAATTAGTGTAATTATAATCTAATGTATAAAACACTTTGGGTAAAGAAAATTGTTACTTTTTTCAGATTCTCATTGCGAAAAATAGGGACAGACCTTGATTGAATGAAAAACAGGGACAGACCTCAATTGAATGAACAATCGTGAGAAATAATTGAGGTGAATTGAGGTGTGTCCCCATTTTGTAAAAAGATAAAAAGGGGACACACCTTGATTGAGACAATATGTTGTGTCTTCAATTTGCAGAAACGTGGATTTAGCTTAAAATTAGTAAGATAAATCTAATAAGTAGCATTACCAAAATGCAAAAAGGAGACACAACATGGAAAGTATAATTTATGTAGGAATGGATGTCCATAAGGACAGTTATTCAATCTGTTGCTATAACTCAAAAGAAGACAGATATTATTATGAAAAGAAAATTCTTGCAGAATCAAAGCGTGTAATCAAATATCTGGAATCCGTTAAAAAAGAACTTGGAGAAGAAACACTATTTATATGCGGATATGAGGCAGGACCAACAGGATTCGGGCTTTATCGGGATCTACAGAAAGCTGGTTACTCATGTGTAGTAATGGCACCAACATCATTAAAGCATCCGGTAAATCATAAAGTTAAGAATGACAAAGTGGATGCAAGATTTCTTGCAAAGACTCTGTTTACAAAAGATTACAGTTCAGTACATGTAACAACAGAACATGAAGAAGCAATAAATGAATACTGCAGAATGCGGTTAAGCATAAAAAAGGAACTGACAAAAGCGAAACTTGTATTACAGTCATTTTTACTCAGACATGATAAGAAGTATACAGAAGGAGATACCTGGACATTGAAACACAGGGCATGGCTCAAGAATATTCATTTTGAAGAAGAATATCTGAATGAAGCCTTTAACGAATATATGATATCAGTGAATACTCTTGAACAACGAATAAAAACAATCGAAAACCGTTTAAAAGAAATATCACAAGATTCATGTGTAAAAGAAAAAGTCGACAGATTAGTATGTTTCTGCGGAATAGAAACAGTGAGTGCAGTAACAATAGTTTCAAGGGTTGGTGATTTCAACAGGTTTGCTAAAGCCTATCATTTCTCAAATTATCTGGGATTAACATGTGGAGAAAATTCAAGCGGGCAGAAAGAAAAACATCTTGGAACAAAGAAAACAGGTGATAAAGAAATACGAAGGTTATTAGCGGAATGTGCTAAAAGTATTAAGAAAACAAATTTAAAAGGCAAGAAATCAAAACGATTGCTGGATCGACAGAAAGACAAAGATCCGTTGGTTATAGCTTATGCTGACAAGTGCCGCTACAGATTACGAAGTAGAATAGCACATCTTGAATTGAAAGGTAAATCACCAAATGTAGCAGCAACGGCTGCAGCACGAGAACTGGCATGTTTTATTTGGGGAATGATGACAAATCACATTGCCTGAATTTAATATAAAAATGAGAGAGTTTAAAAGCTTATAAGAAGCTGTTCTGCAAAAGAATAAAAATCAGACGACAAGGATTAGTTATCTTTGATTCCCCTGTTGGCAGTATTCATTTTATGAATTACGATGCCTGTGCTGAGACAACAAGAACTTTGGCGAATCCATTGCCCTATATGGCATGATTTATTCATGATCCAAGAATATTAGAGTGGTAAATTGCCGAATGATCTTATCTGATTTTTATTCTTGACAGAAGACACAACATATTAGGGGGAAAGCCTGCATGAAACCAGGCAGGCTTTCTTTAATCTTCATCTCTTTACGGATTGAAACCGCAGGTTAATGGAGACTTTCTAAAAACAAATAGAATGCAGTACCAGAGCGAAGTCAAGAGTTTTTATATCAGCTACAGAATAAAATATTTGTGTAAAAAATAATTGACAGACCTTATTTTTAGTATATAATACTAATTAAGAATAAATCCTAATAAGACTTAAATACATAACTGAATTTTTAATGGAGAAAATTATCAAACGGAATACTGTTCAGTCGCAGATTATTTTAGAAACCGTTCAAAAAATGCACTCACATGTTACTGCAGAGGAAGTTTTTATGCAGATTCAAAATAGTCATCCAAATATCAGTCGGGCAACTGTTTACAGAAATCTTAACATTCTTTACGAAGAAGGAAAAATCGGTCGCATTTCTGTTCCTGATAACGCTGCAAAATTCGATTTTATGCCAGCTCATCATTATCATGTTCGCTGTGAAAAATGTGACAAACTTTTCGATGTAGATATGAAGGATTTTGATTCTATTGAAGAGGATTTAAAAAGAAAAATTAAAAATGACAATGGTTTTACATTTACAGGC
>JALFAW010000127.1 GCA_022773305.1 Spirochaetia bacterium | reverse complement strand
ACCCTACAAAAAGACATGCAGAAATATCTGCTTCCCAAACGATTATCAATTTCTCAAAAAAGGACATTCAGGAAAGCAAATAAGTACTCTGCAAATCAAAAAAACAGTTTTTAATTCTTAAGTTGATGATGTTAAGCGTAGCGAAGGGGACACGCCCTTTTGTTTATGATGATTATGTGAATTATGGCTACTTGTTTGTGTGGCTGTTTGAAATTTATAGATTAATTGGAGAACGCGAATGTAATCTCCCGTTTTTCTTTTTTTTGGAGGTTTTATGAAAGTTGTTGTTATTCAGGAAAATGTGAAGATGCCAAATTTGACTGCAGAAGAGGTGACTGCACATTGGAATAAGCTGTCTGAAATTCCTGGTGTTGAGCTTAATATAAAAATACCTGAAGGGTATCCTGATGCTGAAGCTTTGCACGAGCTTGTTGGTGATGCTGATGTTGTGTTTGGTATTTGGATTTCAGATCAGGTGATTAATGAGGAATGGTTAAGTTTTCATCCAAATTTGAAATACATTGCTACGCTGGGGCATGGATGGCGTGAATTTGATGTGGAAATGACTAGAAAAAAAGGTCTTACGATTACAAATACTATTTACGGGGCACAGACGATTGCTGAATATGGATGGGCGTTGCTGATGGAATTGTGTCATCATGTTAGTGTTCATTCTGACTTGATTAAAAAAACTGACTGGAGTGTACATGATGAAAATGGGCGTCCAGTAGAAGCTTCAAAATTTGATTTTGTTGTGACTCCGCAGATTGAACTTTATGGTAAGACTTGTGGAATTTTCGGGTTGGGTTCAATTGGACTTGCATTTGCTAAAATGGCATTTGGATTTGGAATGAAAGTTATTTCTTACAGTCGTCATAAAAAGGTTGGCGCTGCTTATGATTTTATTGAGCAGGTGGATTTTGATACTCTTTTGAAAGAATCTGATGTTATTTCGATTCATGCACCGTTTACTAGTGATACAGCTGATATTTTTAATAAGTCTGCTTTTGATAAAATGAAGGATGGCGTGATTTTGATTAATACTGCACGTGGTGGTCTTATTGTTGAAGAAGATTTGATGGAGGCTATTGAAAGTGGTAAAGTTTACGGGGCTGGGCTTGATGTTTTACGTGAAGAACCGCCTGTTTGTGATAATCCACTTTTTCATTCTGATAAAACTGCTATTACGGGGCACATTGCATGGCTCACTAAGGAAAGTCGTTTGCGTGCTGTGGATATGGCTATCGATAATTTTGTGCATTATTTGAATGGTATTCCAACTAGCGTGATTAATTGAGATTGAAACAGGTCTGTCCCTGGCTCGTGCTGAAAGCTAGAATACCAATGAACATTTAGTTTGCATGAGCTGTGAGTTTTTTCACGCTTCTCTAAAACTCAGGGAAAATTTTGGTTAAAAAAAACAAGGTCTGTCCCTAGTTGTCCTATAGGGCACATTTTGCTACGCAAAACCGGGCTGTTACGCAGTTCCCTAACGGTCAGCCGCTTCCCTCGCTTTGCTCAGTCCAGTGGCCGCTTCGCGCTGCTCCATAGCCCTTGTGTATAAGTCAAGGTCTGTCCCTGGCTCGTGCTGAAAGCTGGAATACTAATGAACATTTAGTTTGCACGAGCCGAGAGTTTTGACTTATTTATCTTCCACAAAAAATTTGTTTTGCTTGTTGTCAAAACTCAAACAAGATATCAGGTTTAAAAATCAAGGTCTGTCCCTGTTTTATGGTTCGTGCAAACAGAAAGCACTTGTGAGAAAATGTACAGCACAAAACAGGGACAGACCTTTGTCATTTTAGTCCCTTTTATACCACTGATTTTTTCATCCATTTGCCACTTTTTAGTCTTGTTATGTTTGAAATGCATCGTGCAAGCCAGTCGATTGTCATGGCTATCCATACGCATAATACTCCTGGAATTGGACTTCCAAGTTTTGCGTTTAACCAGGTTAATAAATATGCAAATCCGATTCTGAACACCCACATTATGATTATGGAAACGCTCATCAGATATTTTACATCACCAGAGGCCCTCAAAACTGCAGGGAGTGTCCATGCGGCTGGCCACATTAAAACGCAGCATACACTGTGATACCATATCAGCATTTTTGCAAGATAATTTCCTTCTGCTGTGAGATTGTACCAACTTGCAATTGTAGGTGTAAGCAGAGCAATAAAAATATTTTCCACAAAAATCATTACATATGCCCAAAACATTAATTTTTTTATGTATTGTTTTGCTGATTTATAATCGCCTGCACCAACGCATTGTCCAACGATTGTGGTGAGGGCAAGACCTGTTGCTGAAGCTGGGATTGTAGCCAGAAGTTCTATTGTGCTTGCAGTGGCATTTGCGGCAATCGAAGCTGTTCCAAAACTTGCAATTAGTGCTTGTGTAAAAAGTTTTCCAATCTGAAACATTGCGTTGTCAATTCCGCTTGGAATTCCTAGTGCAAATATTTTTCTTTGAATTCCAAAATCTATTCCTAGTTTAAGATATTTATGAATATGTAAATCTAAATCTTGATTTCGAAGAACAACAATTACAATAATTCCTGCAACTGCTCGTGAAATAAGTGTTGCCCAGCCGACTCCTGCAATGCCCATATCAAATCCGTAAACAAGAATAGCATTTCCCACAATATTCAAAATATTCATAATTGTGGAAACGTACATTGATAATTTTGAATTTCCCATTGAGCGAAAAAGTGCTGTGGCTCCATAATAAACAGAGATAAACGGAAATGAAAAAGATGTAATATAAAAATAAATTACAGCATTCTCCATAACATCGTGTTCAACTTTTCCATAAATCAATCCAAGAATTTGACGGTTCAATAAAACACAAAGAACTGTAATGAAAACGGCTGATGAAAAGCAAATTAAAATCAACTGATTTGAAACTTTCACAGCCATCTCCTTTTTTTTAGCTCCCAATGCTTGGGCTGCAACTACTGCTCCTCCAGTTGCAAGCGCTGTGAAAACATATATCAAAAGTGTTGCAATTGTGTTAACGAGGGACACACCTGAAACTGCTGTTTCTCCGGCTCCTGAAACCATTATCATATCTGCCATACCGACTGTGACAGCTAGAATCTGTTCAATAACAAGAGGGATTACTAGTTTTAAAAGAAATTTTCTGTCAAAAGTGATTGTTGAAATTGAATGTGCATTTTGCATAAATAACCTCCTGTTGATAGTAAAAGTTCGCATCTCAAAAAACAGGGACAGACCTAGTTTTTACGAGTTTCAGCGTAGCGTTAAGAAACTCGAGGTTCGTGCAAACAAAACGTATGCTGGTGCGAAAACGTTCAGCACGAACCAGAAAGTGGTATACCTGCAGGGACAGACCTAGTTTTTACGAGTTTCAGCGCAGCGTTAAGAAACTCGAGGTTCGTGAAAACAAAACGTATGCTGGTGTGAAAACGTGCAGCACGAACCAGGGACAGACCTTGTTTTTATTGTTTTTATAAATCGACATAATATTGTTTTTTTACAAATAAAGTCAATTTTGTTTATAAAAATCATCAAAAAATTGTAAAAATTCCAAAAACAAAAAAACAAGTTTTGTAAAGATTTTATAGTTTTTCTTTTTACGTATGGATAAACTTCGAAACATAAAAAATGAATTGAATTTTTGAGAGGTAAATTATGGATTACAAAATGCTTTTGAGAGAGTCAATCAAAAATCTTCCTGAGAGTAAACGTGCGGCAAGACAGCCTGTCAGTAGTTATACGACACCTGATATTTACCGTCTGAATTATAATGAAAGTCCGTATGGCCCATCTCCTTTGGCTTTGCAGGCTTTAAAAGAAGCTTCTGAGCGTCCAAATATTTATCCTGACTGGTTTTCTGTTGATTTAAAAACTAATTTTGCTAAATTTCATGGTCTTCCTGATATGATGCATGTTTGTACGGCAACTGGTTCTAGTGCAATTATAAATATGCTTGGCGAAATTTTTATAAATTATGGAGATGAAGTTGTTCTTGGAGATCCAAGTTATGAAGCTTTTCGCGATACTGTAAATGTAAATGGCGGAATTCCTGTAATGGTTCCACTTGATGATTCATTAACTTACAATTTTGATGCAATGCTTTCTGCAATTACTCCAAAAACAAAAATGCTTGTTGTATGCAATCCAAACAATCCAACTGGAACTTTTGTGGATTCAGCTAAACTTGAAAACTTTATCAAAAAAGTACCTGAAAATGTAATTGTTGTTGTAGATGAAGCATATTTGGAATTTGTTTCAAACCCCGACACTTACAGTATGATAAAGTTGATTTCTGAGGGGTATGAAAAACCTCTCATCGTTCTTAAGACTTTTTCAAAAGCGTATGGCATGGCAGGACTTCGTATTGGTGTAGCTGCGGCAAAACCTGAACTCATCTCATTTCTTGGAAAGTCTGGTTCTGCATGGAATATCAACTTTTTGGGACAAAGAATGGCGGATGCTGCCTTGAAAGATCAGGAATATATTAAAAAAATTACGTCATTGAATCAGATTGAACGTGATAAAGTTTCTGGTGAACTGGAAGCTTTGGGATGTAAAGTTTATAAATCACAGACAAATTTTATTTTGTTTAAAGCTCCAAAACTTGAAAACTCCGAAATCTATGCGAAACTTGCTGAGGAAAAGATTTTGATAGGTTCTCCTATCGGAATGAATCGAGTAAGTTTGGGTACTTCTAAAATGAATGACAAATTTATTGAAGTTATGAAGAAAATATTAAAATGATTTTATTAGATTTGAATGTTTTTTACTAAAAATATAAGTTACTCCGCACAATAAAAAAAATATTTTTTCCGACTGACTTCCCCAAAATCCCTATTGAGTCAGTCGTTTTTTTTGTGGTAATCTTCTTTGAAATTGTTTTAGTTTGTGCCAGTGAAAAAAATTAATTGATGTTTAAAAAACAAATATGATAAAGAGGCGTTTCAATTCGATACATATATCGATACATATAAATGCGTTTTCGCTATCAAGAAATTTATTTTTATAGGACAAATGTCGAGTTTTAAATTTTTATTCTTTGGGTGGCTTTTTGCTTCGCAAAAAAAGCGAGAAATGCATAGCATTTCTCGTTCCGAGTTTGCCTTGCAAACTCGCGCTTTTTAGGGTTCCGTACGCACTTCGTGCTACCTTCATTCCTTCGCTACGCTTCGGAACTGGCTACGCCAGCCCTTACAATCCTTGCCACTGTTTAAAATTAAAAAACT
>JALFAW010000121.1 GCA_022773305.1 Spirochaetia bacterium | reverse complement strand
ACCCTACAAAAAGACATGCAGAAATATCTGCTTCCCAAACGATTATCAATTTCTCAAAAAAGGACATTCAGGAAAGCAAATAAGTACTCTGCAAATCAAAAAAACAGTTTTTAATTCTTAAGTTGATGATGTTAAGCGTAGTGAGGAGGCTGGAGCGATAGCGGAATCCCGAAAGACCCGACCCGAAAACCTCTCTTATTCTGAGTAAAGCAAGTTGTCTAAATCATTATTTAACAAGGATTTAGACAACTTGCTATTGGGCTTTATTTTGCAAAAAATCTAGCGAAAAAAGCACTTTAAGTAAGTATTTTAAGTAAAAAATGTTTGTCAATGAGTTTAAATACACTTTACAAAAATATCGTATTTTAGTATATTTAAACCATAATCTCTGTCTGCCCAAAATAGGAGATTAAAATGAACAAACCTTATTTACTGTTCAGAAACCACAATTCACCTTATTGGTATGCACAAATCCGTCTTGCAGATGGAAGCCTTTCTAGAAACAAAAGCACTGGAAAAGAATCTATAACAGAAGCTGAAAAATTGTTATGGAATGGGGTGTAAAAGGTGAATGTCCAAAACTTGTTTCAAAAAAAGGGAATTCAAAAAATACCAATTCTCTGGATACCCTTGCAATTCTAAATCAGCTTAAAACAAAACCTTTCACTGATTTCGGTTCTACAATGTTTGAAGAACCGAAACAAAGGTGAGTCAAGGGTTTAAGTGAAACATCCCTTGACCACCTGTATTTTTTGTCTAAATGGATTGTACCACAGAAATTGGAGTTGTCATACAAATAAGTTGTTGATGTGAAAGGAATTAGGGAACTTCGTGGAACAAGTCTTTATCTTGCGGAACGCTAGAGGGTTGGAATTGGGGGAATTTGGAGAGACAGGTGTTGCTTTTAGCGGAAATCTTAAAGATTTATCTCTTCGCTTGTAATATCGAGAAAGTTTCATATTAATCACTGTCTTTTTTTATTTATATTTATTGGTCATCTATAAAAATTTAAAAGAATATATTATAATAAATCAAAGGTTGTTTTATTATGTCTAGAAATTTTAATGAAAATACTCGCGTTCAAGTTCCGGCTGCATTGCATCTTTGTAAGCTTGGTTATACATATCTTGATAAAATAGAAAAATATGACCATAGCACAAATATTCTTACAGACATTTTTCTTTCTCAGCTTGCTAAACTTAATCCATCACTTTCAGAACAAGACTGTAAAAACAATCTCACTAAACTTATTGGCTGTCTTAATAATGAAGACCTTGGAAAAGAATTCTATTCTTACCTTTCAACAAAATCTGGTATTCGTTTAATTGATTTTGATAATCCAGAAAATAATACATGGCATGTAACAACTGAGTTTACATGTGAAAATGAAGATACAAAAGATAATTTTCGTCCAGACATAACTTGTTTTATCAACGGACTCCCACTTGCTTTTATCGAAGTAAAGAAACCTAATAATCATGAAGGAATGAAAGCTGAGTTCGATAGAACAAATACTCGATTTAAGAATAAATCCTTTAGAAGATTTTTTAACATCACACAGTTGATGATTTATTCTAATAATCAGGAATATGATAACAACAACCGAGTTCCAGTTCAGGGAGCCTTCTATTGTTGTACAGCAAAAGAAAAAGCTTTCTATAATGTTTTTCGTGAACAGGATAAAAACTTTGTCGCAAACTATCCTTATGAACAGATTACTGATGACATTGTAAAAAAAGTATGTCGCCACAGAAACTGTCAGGCTCTTCCTTCACTTCCAGAGTTTACTACCAACTGTAAAATTGATACTCCAACAAACCGTATCCTTACATCTATGTTATGTAAAGAACGAATTCTTTTCCTGCTTCGTTATGGTTTTGCTTATGTAGAACGAACAGTTGAACTTGAAAATGGTGAAAAAACAACAGAGCTTCAAAAACACATTATGCGCTACCAGCAGATGTTTGCTTCTCTTGCAATCCGCAGAGCTTTGGATAAACAAATCAAAAGTGGAATCATCTGGCATACACAAGGATCTGGAAAAACAGCACTTGCTTATTACTCTGTAAAAAGTCTTACAGATTATTTTGCAAATAAAAATATAGCTGTAAAGTTCTATTTTATTGTAGACCGTATTGCCCTTATGGAACAGGCAATAGATGAGTTTGCAAGCCGGGGGCTTAACGTTCGTTCTGCTTCAAGTCGTGATGAACTTATGGCAGATTTCCGAAGCAACAACCTTGTAGAGAATAAAGAAGGTGCTTTGGAAATAATGGTCGTTAATATTCAGAAGTTTAAGGAAGACCACACTCCAGTAAATATTGAAAACTCATATAACACAAAACTTCAGCGCATTTTCTTTATTGATGAAGCTCACCGTGGATACAATCCAGAAGGCTCATTTCTTGCAAATCTTTTGGAAGCAGATAAAGATGCAATAAAGATTGCAATGACAGGTACTCCTCTTCTTCATGAAGAGCGTGAAAGCTGGCGTGTATTTGGCGAATATATTGATAAATATTACTACGACAAATCAATCGCAGACGGTTACACACTCAAACTTATGCGTGAACCAATTCAGACAGTTTACAAGGAAAAGCTTACAGCTATCCTTGATGAACTAGCTGGAAATGTAGAAGTCAAAAAATCAGATATTGATAGAGATAAAATTATAGAGCATGAAAAATATCTGAATGCCCTTATTGATTATATTATTGATGACATTCGTAAGTTCAGAATCGAAAAAGCTGATAATACTGTTGCTGCAATGGTTGTTTGCAAGACAAACCAGCAGGCACGAAACTTCTATGATCTTTGGTGTAAGAGATACGATGAAGCAAAGAAATATGAAGAAATGAAGCTTGCCGGAACTTATGATCCAATGAAAGCTCCAAAAATCGAAAAGCCATTACTTGCAACTTTGATTCTTCACGATGAAGGCGATAAAGAAGAGCGAAAGGAATACATCGAAGAATTCAAAAAGAAACAGACTATAGATGTAATCATTGTAAACCAGATGCTTCTTACAGGCTTTGATGCACCTCGTCTTAAGAAGTTGTATCTTGGGAGAAAACTAGACGGACACGATTTGCTTCAGGCACTTACCCGAGTAAACCGTCCATATAAAGATTTCAAGTATGGTTATGTAGTAGACTTTGTAGATATAAAAGAAAACTTTGATTCTACAAATGACCGCTACTTAAAAGAACTGAACCGTACAAATGATGCAGCAGAAACGGGCGAAGAACTTTCTGTTGGAACTGCAGTAATAGAGAGTGAAGAAGAAATCAATCAGAAAGTTCAGGAAATCAAAAATGTTCTCTGGTATTACGATGTATCAAATCAAGAAGAATTCCGAATTCAGCTTGATAGCATAGAAGACAAAAATGTTTTGTATGAACTTCGCACAACTCTTGATGATGCAAAATCTCTTATAAACAGAATTCGTTCTAGCGGAGATTCTGAACTATCTGAAAAAGTTCGTAATATGCTCCCTGGCACAATTCCAACTTTAATCACAGAAGTAACACATCGTATTGAACGCATCAACATGCTTGAAGGCAATGACCACAAAGATGACGTAAGTGGAATCATTAACCTTGCTTTGAGTGAAATTGACTTTAGTTTTGTAAAAGGTATACCTGAGGAACTTGCCATTGTAATTAATGACCTTAAAGAAAAGTTCGAACGAGTACAGCGTGAGTTTGAAGGTAACTTTGACCAGAAAGAAGAAAAATATGTAATCCTTGCTGATGAGTTCCGTTCGTTCTTCCGTAAAAAGGGTTTTGTTCCTGCAAATGTAAAAGAAGCTAAAGAAGAAGTACATTACATGGACGAAGTAATGGCAAAGATTAAAGAAATCAATGCCAGAAACAATATGCTTAAAAAGAAATACAACAATGACGAAAAATTTGTTCGTATTCAGAAACGCATTCAGGAAGAAAACATTACTCGTGCAAAACCAATAATCTCATCTAATGAGATGACCTTGTGTGAAAATCTTTATGAAATGAAATGCCTTATCGATAGTTACGTTGATTTGAATCCTCATATTGTTCAGCCAAGCAGTGAAGCTAAGTTTAAGCAAGATGTTATGAGTAACGTAAGTAAAAAGCTTTTTTCCCTTGGTATTCAGGCAGCAATCGATGACAAAAAATATTTAACAAACTTAATATCAAATGAATATATCCATCAGTATGAGACTTACAGTTTCTAATTTGATATTATATTAAAAAAATGGGAGACATCATGGCAGACACAGAACTTAATGCAAAAACAATTGCCCTTATTGATTCATTAAAAACAACAACCGGAGAATACGGACTTGCAAACGGCGGAAGTGAATACCGCATAATTACCGAAATCTTTCTTTACAAATTCTTTAATGATAAATTCGGCTACGAAGCAAAACATATAGACAGTCCATATAAAGACAGACTTTCAAAAGCTCCAAAATGGGACGCAGAATATGATACCTTTAACGAAGATGAAGTAGAAGATTTATTTACATATCTTCCAGGAAATGTACCTCGCTTAAAACCTCATCAGACCTTGGCTCATCTTTATAATGCCTCTGGAAATGGTGACTTTTCAACTTTACTGGATTCTACACTTATTGAAATATCAAGCCTTAACTCTGAAACATTCTCTGTAACAACATCAGGAAAAACAAAAGTACAGATTTTCTCTGCTATCACAACAGAAGTAAAAGATACAACAAAGCGTGATAATTTTGCTCGCTCTCTTATGAGTGCAGTTGCAAGCTTTAACTTTGAATCAGTATTTAATGAAAAGTATGATTTTTTTAGCGGAATTTTCCAGTATTTGATAAAAGACTACAATAATGCAGGCGGCGGAAAATATGCCGAATATTACACACCTCGCGAAATAGCAACTGTAATGGCAATGCTTCTTCTTGAAGATAACAAAGAATACAAAGGTGCAACTTGTTATGACCCATCTGCTGGAACAGGAACTTTGTTGATGGCACTTGCTCATCAGATTGGAGAAGACCGCTGTTCAATTTACAGCCAGGATATTTCAGACAAATCAAGCGAAATGCTTCGACTTAATCTTATCCTTAATAATCTTGTAGGCAGTCTTCCTAATATCGTACAAGGTAATACTCTTTTAGAACCATTTCACAAAGAAACAGATGGAACACTCAAAAAGTTTGATTTTGTAGTATCAAATCCACCATTTAAATTGGACTTCCCTGAATACCAGGAAAAACTCGCAAGTGATGGAGTTCGTTTTTGGGCAGGTGTTCCAAATAAAGTAAAAACTGTGGATCCAAATAAACCAAAGATGGCAATCTACACATGCTTTATTCAGCACGTAATTAACTCATTAAAATCAACTGGTCGTGGCGCAATTGTTGTTCCCACCGGTTTTATTACAGCAAAATCAGGCGTAGAAAAAAATATTTTACAACGAATTGTAGATGACCATATTATTTTTGGTGTAGTAAGTATGCCAAGCAATGTTTTTGCCACAACAGGAACAAATGTAAGCGTTCTATTTTTTGACCGTACTGAAAAGAAAGATGACGACAAAGTAATTCTTATTGATGCTTCAAAACTTGGAGAAGAATACAAGGAAGGCAATAATCAAAAACGTCGTTTGCGACCAGAAGAGATTGAAAAAATTGTAAAGACTTTCCGTAATAAAGAAACTGTTGAAGATTTTAGTGTTGCTATTACTTACGATGCAATCAAAGAAAAAGGCTATAGTCTTAGTGCAGGACAGTATTTTGATATAAAAATTGATTATGTTGATATTACTCAGGAAGAATTTAACAAGAGAATTGCAGAAAAAAAAGAAACACTCAAAAATCTATTTGCAGAAAGTGCTGATTTGGGAAGTGCAATTCTTAAAGATTTAGAAACATTGGAATTCCATGAGGATGTAAAATAATGACAGAATTTAAGAAATATAAACTTGGTGATATTGCAGATATTCGTACAAGTAATGTAGATAAAAAAATAACTCTAAATCAAAAAACTGTAAAATTATGTAATTTTGTAGACGTTTACTATAATTGGGCTATAACAAAAAGTAATTATGATTCTTTTATGACAGCTACGGCTTCAGATGAAGAAATATCAAAATTCTCATTGAAAAAAGGACAGGTAGCTTTTACAAAAGATAGTGAGACCAGAGATGATATAGGAATTCCAGCTTATATTGCTGAAGATTTTAAGGATGTGGTTTTAGGATATCACACGGCACTAGCAACTCCTGATGAGAATATTGTTACTGGTGAATACTTAAATGCTTTTATGCATAGTTCTTATATCCAGAAATACTTTGAGTTAAACGCAACCGGAAGTGGAATGCGATACACTCTTTCCCAGCAAACATTGCATGATATCCCTATTTTGGCACCTGATTTAGATGCACAACATAAAATAGGTTCTTTATTATCTAAAATAGACCGAAAGATTTCCATTAATCGTGAGATAAACAGGAATTTAGAAGAGCTGGCCAAGCAGATTTACGATTATTGGTTTGTACAGTTTGATTTTCCGAATGAAGAAGGTATGCCTTACAAGTCTTCTGGTGGAAAAATGGTTTGGAATGAGACTTTGAAGAAGGAAATTCCTGCTGGGTGGGAAGTGAAGAATGTTGTTGATGTAATAGAGCCTATAGAACGAGGGATTTCATATACTTCTGATGATATTAAAAGTAACAAGGGAATCCCGATGTTAAACTTGGCTTGTTATGATAAACAAGGTGAATATCGTTCTGGTGAAATGAAGTTTTTTTCTGGAAAATGCACTGATAGAGTTTATCCATTTGAAATGTTTATTGCTTGTACAGATATGACACAAAATGCAGATATAATTGGACGTCCAATTTTTGCACCTACTGAATATAATGAATATGTTTATTCAATGGATTTGGCTAAAATTACTCCTAAATTAATTTCAAAAATGTACTTATATTATACTTTAAGAACCTCTTTTTATCACACATATATAAAACCTTTTGCATCAGGAACAAATGTAAAACACTTAAATATATATGGAATAGAAAGATATCCTCTTTATATTCCATCTGGTGATATTCAAAAAAGATTCGAAGAAAGAATAAGGCCAATTAAGATAAGACAGCAAAAATGTTTGCAAGAAATTCAAGAGCTAACTGAACTAAGAGACAGCCTTCTCCCACTCTTGATGAGCGGACAAGTTACGCTAAATTCCTGTTTATCTGCCGATTGATTGCAATTTTGTTATCAATCCTAGAAAGAAGTTTTCCTATTTTTTCTTGTTCAGAATATTCAGGAACCCAAACAGAGCAGTCTTTTATTTTATCTGGAGATGTATGCCGAATCTTAGTTTGTTGAGCAGCTGCACTTAACTGATTTCTTACTATTTTTGAAGGAATTAAATAAAATGCAAAGTCAGGATTTAATTTTTTATTACACTTTATAAGTGCAACATCCTGACTTTGAATATACTTTCCACTGCATGGAATTTTTGCTGTTGAACCAAGTAAACCAATAGCCTGTTCCGTTAGGGGTGTAATAATATCATCCTTCTTTAAGATAAACTCTTTTTTTACAGAACCAGTAAAATATAAATTGTCTTTAGATTTATCATCCTTAAAGCAGTTGTTGTGATAATCGAAGTTTCCAAGTGTCAAACGCACCAGGTTTCCACTGAGAAATTGTCAATTGTTGTGGATTGAAGTTTGAATCGGCATAAGTTTTAAGCAGCTTCTTTCAACTCACCATTTTCAAATTTTATATCTTTGACGACAAGTTCAAGCTTTTCAAAGCCCTTCAATCGCCGCCAGCCTTT
>JALFAW010000081.1 GCA_022773305.1 Spirochaetia bacterium | reverse complement strand
TAATGAATCTTCTGGAAAAATATCTTTACGAATTTTCTCAATGGGAGAAAACTGATGTAAACGATAACGGTTTATACGGATATGAATATTTGGATTGCTACTTTGAAGAAAAAAACAGGTTTCCGTATTTAATAAAAGTTGACGGTAAACTTGCGGGATTTATTCTTGTCAGCGATTATCCTGAAGTTCCGGAAGAAAAAACGGATTTTTGCCTGTCAGAATTTTTTATTATGAATAAATACCGAAGAAAAGGATATGGAAAGGAAGCTGTTTTTCAGGTGCTGAATATGCATCATGGAAAATGGCAGTTAAAAAGACATCCGCATAATATTGGCTCCGTTCATTTTTGGAATAATGTGATTGCAGAATATACAAAAGGAAATTTCCGTCTGGTGGAAAAATATCCCAACAAAGAAGTAGCCTATGATGACGGAACTCTGGCTGATGTGTTTTTCTTTGAAAATTAATCTAAGCCCGAAAAAGTGAATTTGGATATTTCAAAGAAAAACTGCAGGTCATGTTATAAAAGGTTCAATTTCGAGTATTTGATTTACAAACCGTGGCAAGGATAGTAAGGGCTGGCGTAGCCAGTTCCGAAGCGTAGCGAAGGAATGAAGCGATAGCGGAACCCTGAAAAGCCTGTTTTTTGCGAAGCAAAAAGCCACCCAAAGAATAAAAGTTTAAAACTCGACATTTGTCCTAATACTTTCCTTGCCGCAGGGAAGGGTAAGACTGATATTATTTTGAGTCTTAAGAAGTAGAAAATAGGAAGGAAATTACAAAATGACGGTAGAAGAAAAGGCAAATCTCATAATAAAAGATATTAAGAATGAAAAAAGTAATGATCCCTGCAAAATGTTCAGAAATATTGTAAAAAACGAATACATCAATATTCATGGACCGGAGCATCATATTCTGGATGGAGCCTGTCTTCTTATGGCTTTTTATAATACTGGCGGAAAAATTGATATTGATTCAGCCCTTGAAAGAATCCTTTTTGAAGGTATTCGTATGCCTGGAGCAATGTGCGGACTCTGGGGAATTTGTGGTGCAATTTCTTCCTGCGGTTCTGCTCTTGCGATAATTGATGGTACAGGTCCATTATCTACAGATGGTACATGGGGAAATCACATGCAGTTTACAACAGCTGCAGTTGGAGAACTTGGACAAATCAACGGTGCTCGTTGCTGCAAAAGAGATGCCATGATTTCGTTCAAAAATGCAGTTGAATATGTAAACAAAAACTACAATGTTTCCTTAGAGTATTCTTCAGTAAAATGCAATACAGCGGAATCAACCAGCAGTGCCTTAAGGGAAGATGTCCGTTTTTCAAGTAATTGCTCTTCTATTCTGGTAGACAGATTTGAAATTTATAGGAAGTAGAACCTAAAACTATAGATTAAAAAGTTCACTTTCGCAGTTTGAGAGGATTTCTTCAATATTAGATACATTCCACTTATCTGCTGCCAATTTGATAAGTTGTCCACAAGTTCGTGAATCTTCCAGAGCATCATGAGCTTTATATTCAATTCCAAAATGTTTTCCCAAATCAGTTAATCTGTGGCTTTCAATTTCCGGCCAGGTTTTTCTTGCAATAAGTAAAGAATCTATATAAGTAAGATCCGGTAAATCCATACCAAAATACCTGCAGCAATCTCGGATAACTGGTATATCAAAAGTATGGCCATTATGTGCTACAAGTGGAATTCCGGGTGTTTTGTTGATAAAAGGCATAACCTGATTGTCCCAGACTTCTGGAAAATAAGGTTTGTCACGAACATCGTCATAGCTTATTCCATGAATTTCTTCTGTCCATTCAGGAATAAAATACATCTTCGCAGGATGTATCAAAGAGTAACATGAGTCGTTTTCTTTTCCATCTATAAAACGTACAAGCCCAATTGAGCAGGCTGAGTTTTTATACTGGTTGGCTGTTTCAAAATCAATCGCGATATAATCTAATTTATTATTCATACGAACATAATAATATTATATCTCTATCAGATTGAGATAGAGATAAATTATTTATTTGAATAATAGTCCAAAACTTTTCTTGCAAACTGATAGGCATTTTTTATATCAATATTGCCTTCAAAGTATTGTTTTCTATATATCATGCGGCCATCAAAGAAATCTTTAATTTCCTGAAGTGTAATTTCCTTGATTTTTGGTGAAGAAATGAGCTTTGTATAAACAGAAAGCATTACTGCAAAATCATTTAGTAGAGGAACCTTCATGCAGCTGGAAATTGTTCCGTTTCCAATGCCGAGATTTCCCTGCAACAGTTCAAAGTTTGTTTCCAAATCACTCTTGAAGCCAGGTGCAGCCTTAAAAGAGCTCAGCATACACACATTATGGGCACAGGCATTTCGGATGCGGCGGACAGAATCAAAGTGCTTTGTATATTCACACTTGAGACGGAGATAATCGTAATAAAAGGCATAGAAACTGATGAAATCATAGAAATTAATCATCTCAACAAAGTTCCATACGGCAGGGGAATCCAGGTATTTTTCAAAATTGTTTCCACCATAGCCTGCAAGTTTTGAACCGGCAAGAATGACTTCCTGAACCTTAGGATGGCATTCAAGGAATTTTTCAACAACTTTATAACCGTCATCAGCTGGGTTATTCTGACAGTCATTAACTAGCTTTACTTTCAGATAGTGTTCAAGATCAATAGTCATCTTGAGAAGGAGCTTACGAAGAAACATATCGATAGTAGAAAGTTCAACTAGATGTCCAAAATCCAAGCCAATGTATTTGCCGCTTTTTGTCTGTTCATTGCATGTAGAACAATACTGTTTAAGGCGGAAGAAGAAGTTGTTTTTTTCAAGGAAAGCTTTTGCTTTTTCTTCATCCATTAAATTGAAAGTAATGCCAAGATCATTTTTGCAATATTCAATGATTTCTGGAACAGTAAATTTTGGTGATTTTTCTGATAATGGTTCCTTTTTTGACATTTTTGGCCTCCGTTTTATATTGATTATAACACGGAAATTTTTATAAGTGAAAAAATGTCTATCACGAGATGAAAGAAATATAGATATATATTGATTTTAGACTGGAAGAAAATATGAAGAGAAGCGTCAAACGGAGGAAAATATGAAAAGTTATTTAACCTATGAAATTTTGGATTCTATTAAAAGATTCTTTGGAAGCATCATAGACTTTTTCACAGATACTTTATTTCCTCGTACTAAGTTAGGATTACTTTATCCGTTTGCAAAATCAGGAGTCGTTTTTGCTCAACTTTCAATAGCAAATATTTTATTTAATCATTACTGGTTCTGGGAACCAAAGAATCCTGAAAAATGGATAGAGAAGGGTGTGGAACAGAATAATCCATTTGCCATAGTTCTTAAAGGACATTTTTGTCGTTATAAGGCTCGTCAGATTGAAGATGAAGAAAGTCCTGCTTCCAAAAAGGCTGCAGAAGAATTTGTTAAAAATCTCGAAAATCCAAATTATAAGCCAGACTATTCTTATGAAATTGAAAGTCAGACAATATGGGAAGAAAAAGAAAAGAGAGCACTTCCATTGTTTTTTGAGTCGTTGGATTGTTATAAGAAGGCAGCAGAAATGAATTTTCCTATGGGACAGTTTTATGCTTATGCTATGTATGACAGTTACAGATACAGATTGAATCTCAAACCAACTGGTGCAAAATATCTTAAAATGGCTGCAGAAAATGGATTTCCAGTTGCCCAGTGTATTTTTGCTCAGAAATGTCTCGAACATAATGACCTGAAAAATGGTACTTATTGAATGAAGAAAGCTGCAAAGTCAAGAAAGCGTGATTGGGTAAAAAATGAAGGTTTTATTGCAGAAAGAAAAGAGGCTCACCAATGGTGCAGAAAAAATAAGAATATCTTGGAATTAAAGAAGAAAGCTCTTTCAGGAAATCCAAAGGCTTTGTACGATTATTCTGAATATTTAATGAATGATTCTTATAAGAGAGATTCTCTCAACATGGCTCATAAATGGCATACGAAAGCTGCAGTGGCTGGATATTCTAAGGCTAGGGGAAAAGAAGGAGACTTTATTATTCATGGCTGGGTAGCTGGAACTCTAGAAGATGCATTTAATTATTATAAAAAGGCCTATGAAACTGGATATAAAAAAGCTTCCTGGGGATTAGGTGACTGTTACTATTACGGGTGGGGAATAGAACGAATTTTAGAAAAAGCTAAGTATTATTACAAAATTGCTAAGCGGCTGGGAATTGGAATTAACATGAAGGCCTTGAATAAAATGACAGAAGAAGACTTTTTGAAAGTGGATTGTGACCAGGCTCTTAAGAATGATAGGGAGGTTTATAATTAATAATTGGATTGAAATATAAAAAATTTGGATTATAATTTAAAGTAGAGAGTAAAACATTATCTGATTTTTTCTCTATTCACTCTAAAAGATTTAAGAAATATAAATTAATAGATTACAGGTAAAAGAGGTAGACAACATATGGATAGAAAACAACTATTGATTAGTAGTAATCCTTATGAAAATGAAATCGAGTATGCTTGGTGGAATTTTGAAAGCGATGAATGGGAGCGTGTCCGTTCTTCTTCAAAATTAGCTTCTGAAGATTTTACAAGAACAAATATTAGAAATAAGTGTGTAGAAATAATTGAAGAAATTAACGAAAATTTCAATATTGGTTCTTCAGGTTTAGATATTATTTTTGAAGGAACAGAAGATGATTTTGAACTGATGAATAGTGTACTTGAGGCGTATTATAGTAAGTCAAATATTTTGTGTCGAAGGGGTAATCATTACATTCAAACTGCAGAAGAGATTATGCCTGAAATAAAGGCTGTCTTTGAAGACTTAAAAAACGATTTTAAGAATTTTGAGACAGATGATATAGGAAAGGAACTTACTAATTTTAGTGAAGTTGTAAAACCTTCAATTTCATTATGTGTTATCGGATTATTTAGTACAGGGAAGTCTGCTTTCATTAATGCACTAATTGGTCGAGAAGTTTTGGCTAGTGATGGTGATCCGACCACAGCAAAGAATTATAAGATTTTTGATTCTAAAGAAGAAACAAAAATTCTTTTTAGAATTAATAATGATCAAGTAAAAATTGTTATAGAAGATTCTAAGCTTCAAATTAATAATAAAAAGGAATATAAATCATTAAAAGAAATCCAAAACAAATTAAATACTTTTGAAAGTCTTAATCAAGATAAAATAATTTATGAACTACTAAGTGTATTGAATAATATTAAAGTTGAAGGTGAAGAAATTAGCAGTGAAATAGAACTTTATATAAACTTTAATAATTCATCTTTACCTCGCGATGAATTTAATTTTGTTATTTTTGATACTCCTGGTTCTGACACAGCAACTTTTAAAGAGCATAAAGAAATATTAAAAGATGCTTTATCAAAACAAACAAACGGTTTACCTATTTTTATGACAGAACCAGATGGGATGGATAAAGAATCAAATAATGAAATAATTGAATTAATGGGTAATCTTGGAAGTTCATTAGATATAGCAAATACATTAGTTATTGTAAATAAAGCTGATAGTAAGACAGCTTCAGCACTATCTCAAAAAAAAGAACGCATAAATGATTTATGTGTAACTAGTTGGAAATCAACACGAGTTTTATTTGTTTCTTCAATAGTTGGTTTAGGATGTAAGAAAGAAGATCCATTGAACGAAAATAGTTGGAATAATTCTGATTATTTCTTTGAATTTGACAATAGATGGAATAGATTTTCTGATCCAAGTAATCGGAATTATATTGAATTATATAAGTATAATTTTATGCCAAGGACGGAAGCGGAAAGATATGAAAAAGAAATAAAAGGAAAAACTGATGAAATACCATTTATTAATACTGGAATTCATTGCGTAGAGCAGGCAATATCTGATTTTTCAAGAAAATCAGCCTTATATAATAAATGTATAAATGCAACAGATTATTTAAAAAATGCAATTACATTAACAATAGAGGCAACAAAAAAAGCGGAAGAAGAACAGACTAAACTCAATTTGGAGATTGATGAACAAAGATCTGAAAAGGAAAAAGAATTAATTAAAACATTAAATTTGGAAAGTGAAAAATTAGAAAAACAATATTTTAGCGAGTATACAAATACAATAAAACCTTATATTAAGAATTGCTATAAAAAGGAAGAAGAAAATGAATCTTTAAAAGTTGAATGGAGCAAGAAAAAAAATAAAAAAGAACGAATTGTTCATATAGAAAAATATTTAAAAGAAAGATGCAATTTAATATTAAATGCATTTAAATCAGGTGTCGATCGCGAATCTGAGCAATATTGGGATAAAAAGCAAGATGAATATAAAAATGCTTGTGTACAAATTATAACAGAGAGTCCTCATTTAAGTAATAAACAAAAAAAAGAACTTAATGAAGAAATCTTGAATATACCAAAACGACCTTATAAGAAATGTTCGTTTACTCTGTATGATATTAAAGCATATAGACCATTATTTAAGTTTTTTGGATTCCCTGTTGGTGAGGTATTAGATTTTAATAATTGTTTTGATGGGTATACAAATAAAATTAATACAGAAATAACAAATATAAATCAATCAATTCTTAGTAATGTACAGAAACATTTTAAAGCATGGAAAGATGATTTAATTAGGCACATTAATACAAAACTAGTTAATTATAATAAAGAGTTAGCTGGTTTAGCAAAGAAGCAACAAGATTGTATTGAGAAAATTGAAAGGATCCGTATTGCACAGGACAAGATAGAAAATAAACTGGAAAAAATACAAACATTCTTTGAGTTTAAGGAGAATAGCGAGATATGAGTACAGTTGCTGAAGATAGAACAAAACTGATTATGGATATTATCAATACTGATATATCTATGCTAGAAGTAAAAAAAAGAATATCAGAACTTGAAACAAAATATGGTGATTTAGCTTTTATATCTTTTGACTTTCAAAAAGAATCAGCACCATGGACAATGGAGTATTTTAATGATCTAAAACAGACTGCAATGGCAGGTGGTGGCTCAAAAGAATTTATTATTCATTTAGCAGAAGTAAAACAGAGTTTATCAATTTCAAAGAATGAAATATTACCTAAGGTTTATTTAACAGTAGGTGTTGTTATTTTTTTAGTTGTTCTCATATTTACTGGAGCCATATTTGAAAAAAAATATGATAAAGCAGCAAATAAAGATAGACTTGATTTGATAACAATTATAGCAGAGCAGAATTTACCAATTTCGGATGTAGAAAAAGAATTAGATAAATTGGTAAAAGAACATGGGCATAGAGCATTTGGGAAAAATAAACTAAATAAGCAAAAAAATACATATACCGATGAATATGTAGAACAATTGAACAATATGATTATTAAATACAATGGAAAGATTACAAAAGATTCCATTCTTTTTTATACGAAAGTTATTAATGAGTATTATCTCATTAAACAAGCGCAGAACGCCCGTATTGAATTGTTTAATAAAATCAGTTCTTCCAATTTATCAACACAAGAAATAAATAAGTTAATTAAAAATAATGAAAGAGCTTTTGGTAATAAAGCATTTGTTGATATGAAATTTGATAAAAAGAAATCTTCTTGGACTTTGGATGATTTAGATTTATTAACAAAGCAAATAAAAAATTTGAATGGCAATTATTCTAAGGAATATCTTATGTATTACATTCAAGTAAGAGAGTATGTTCAAAAAATTGAAATAGAGGAGAAATGATATGGCCGTTTTATCATCATTAGGAAATAGAATTAAGGGTGGTATTGTAAAAGTTGCACAAAAAGGTGCAGATGCATTAGCAAAAACAGCAGAATATAGTCCTTATCAACTTGAGCAAATCGATTCTGATCGTCAAAAATATCTTCAGGAAATGCCATCTAGCAATGATTATGAAGTCCAAAAACTTATTGAACGGAATTTAGGTGCTATTGGGATTGAAGTATATGAAGCATATTTACCAGTATTAAAGCAATCATACACACCTGTTTTAAGCGGAAAAGAAGATAAAGATAGTGAAGGAAATATTATTTTTAAAGACTATCCATTTGATTCCGCAGATAGAATATGCTATTTTGATATAACTAGATGGGTTCTAGACAAAGAAGAAAATTTTATTGATAAACTAGTTAATGTATATCATGTATTGTATGGAGAAGAATGTAACATAGCTTTAATTTTTGATAGGAAAGTTGATTCTTGTTCTGTAAAGCTTGCTATTGTGAATAATTCAGAATCTAATCAGCCAGGGCTTGCAAAAGAATTTTCACAAAGATTGCTATCTGCAATAGCAGGTAATTTTCCAGGTGTAACATTTAGTGATGAAGAACCTGAAAAGAACTATAAATATGGAATACCTTTTGGAGTAATAGAAAAAGGTGAAAATAATAAAGAATTGTGGAGATTTCGAGAACTTTCAGAGAAAGAAAAGAATAGTAAAGAAAGTTCAAAAATTCCATCTGTATCAATTATTTCAAATGTACCAGCAGAAAAATCTGAAAAGTTTATCAGTCAAAGTATGGAAAAACTTTTAGATGGAATTGTTCCTGTTGATAAAGATGGAAAGGATAATTACACAATAGTTTTATTAGCTACACCTGTAAAAGACCAATTATCTAAAAAAAATAGATTATATGAATTTTATTCGTTATTAAAACCATATTCAGAATGGCAAACAAACTTCACTTATTCAGAATCTTCAATGGTTGGAGATCAAGCAACTTTTGGTATTAATATTGGTGCATCAGCAGGAGCTAATGTAGGAAATGCTAATACACAAGGGGAACATCACGATAAAAGTCACCAAGTAACAAGAGATGAGCATGTTTCTCGAGAGGCTGAACAACGATATGATAAAGGAGATGAGTTAGTTGAAGAAGCACTTGAAAAAGTTGATAAAAATGGAAATGTTAAACTTGACATAAAAGGAAATGTAAAACACGGTAAATTATCAAGTAGATGGAGACTTGTTCCTATTATAGGACAAGTATATAGAAAGTTCGTTCCTCCTGTTCAAGTGACAAAAGGAAAATCCGAGAGTGATGGAACTGTAGATGGAGTTAATTCATCAATAACTAAGAATCAAGGAGCTTATGCGGGAGCAAACTTTGGAGTTAACTTTTCTAGATCTTCAAGTGTTTCTACACAATTAGGAAAAAACGAGGGTATAACACAATCTTTTACAAATTACAATGTTACTCATACATTGCAAATAATTGAAGAACAAATGAAGCGGTTGGAGCAGTGTTCGGCGTTAGGTATGTGGGATTTTGCTTCATATGTTCTTTCTGAAAATCCAGTTATTTCAAATAATGTTGCTCATATGTATTTAGCATTAACTCAGGGAGAGAAATCTTATTTATCTGAAGCATCAATTAATAACTGGAATAGCAACTATGATAAGGAAGAAGCTTATGCTATTGTTAACTCCTTAAAAAAACTTCAGCATCCAATTTTTGCCTTAAAAGATGATATAGAATTAGATGAGAATTCCGATTATTTAATGTTACCTAGTGTTGTTGATGCAACAACAGCATTATCTGGCAAAGAAGTAGCATGGGCACTTAATTTCCCTAGAAAGTCAGTAATCGGTTTACCTGTTTTAGAAAGTGTTTCTTTTGGGCGCGAAGTTCATCGTTATAAAAAATCAGATGACAAATTTGAAATTGGTAATATTTACCACATGCGGAATGTGGAGAAAAATAAAAAGGTAGAATTAGACAAGCAGAGTATAACTTCACATGTATTTGTTACTGGTTCTACAGGTTCTGGAAAGTCAAACACAATTTATCAGTTAATAAAACAAATAAATGTTTCTTATTTAGTAATTGAGCCTGCTAAAGGGGATTATAAAAAAATAATTGGTAAAGATGCAGCTGTGTTTGGAACAAATCCAGTTTTAACCAATCTTCTTTCTATTAATCCATTTGCATTTCCAAAAGGTATCCACGTATTAGAGCATATAGACAGGCTCGTTGAAATTTTTAATGCTTGTTGGCCAATGTATGCTGCTATGCCTGCCGTATTAAAAGATGCTATTGAATCTTGTTATATTGATAAGGGATGGGATTTGTCATCTTCGATTTGTGAAAATTATGAGTTCCCAACATTTTTCGACTTGTTGAATATGTTACCTAAAATAATGGAAGACTCACTTTATTCGGGTGATACAAAAAGTGACTATGAAGGAGCTTTGATCACTCGTGTAAAATCTTTAACCAATGGTATAAACGGGCAAGTTTTATGTTCAAGTAAGAATATAGACAAAGAAAATAAAGAGCTTTTTGAAAATAACGTAATTGTAGATTTAAGTCGTGTTGGTTCAATGGAAACAAAATCTCTGATTATGGGATTATTGATTATGAAACAACAGGAATTCTACTTAGCAAAATCAACAGGAAATGATTCTCATGGTGAAATTTTAAAACATATTACAATTTTGGAAGAAGCTCATAATTTGTTAAAAAAAACATCTTCTGTACAAACTCAAGAAAGTTCAAATTTGCAAGGTAAGTCTGTTGAGATGATTTCAAATGCAATTGCTGAGATGAGAACTTATGGTGAAGGTTTCATTATTGTTGATCAAGCTCCAGGATTGTTAGATGAAGCTGTAATCAGAAATACAAATACAAAGATTATATTACGCTTACCTGATGAAAATGATAGACTGCTTGTTGGAAAATCAGCTTCCCTTACTGATAATCAGATAAAAGAACTGGCAAAATTACCACAAGGTGTAGCTGCTGTTTACCAGAATGATTGGATTGAGCCCGTCCTTTGTCAGTTTGAAAAATATGAATCTAATAATTCTTACACACCACCGGATGGTAATCGTTTTGTGGAATACAGAAAAAAATTCTTTACGAAAGTATTCGTTTCTGATACTGACGAACTCAGTGAAGAAATTGCTGATTATATTTGTAATTGGTACAAAACGTTACATTTATCAGAATATTCTAACCAGTTGTTTGAAAAGGTTCTAAGTAACGAAAAACTTTCTGAAAATGAATTGGAAATGTTTGCTTATAATGTATTTAAAGGGAAAAAAATGGCAGGTATCCTTGAAAATAATGCAGAAGAAAAGAGAGGAATAGAGAAGGTTGAGTCTTCAGTAAAATCACTATATGGTATAAATGATGATATAATTACAGCTATTGTAGTGAAAAAAATTTTTTCCGCTATTTTTCATAATATGCAAGGAAGTGAACTTGTAAGAAGGTACAGCAATATAGAAAAGTTTGGGAGAGTTTTATGAGTTTTGCAGCGATAGGAAAAGTTGCGTTAGAAGTAGGAAAAAAAATTGCCGCAGAAGTGGGAAAAGAAGCAGCAAAGGAAGCTGGAAAGAAAATGTCCACTGAAGTTGGTAAAGCTACAGTTGAAAGTGTAGGTAAAAGTGAGGTTGCAAAACTTCCTAAGGAATTGGCTCCTGTGAAAGAGACAATTGGATTACCAAAACAATTGTCACCAGAATCACAGGTTGAAAAACTTAAGGTTGGTGGTAGTTATGGTCAGTTGAAGGATGCTGGTCATGATCATGGTCATATTCCTCCAGAAGAAAAACATCATATGCCTGCCTGGGAAGCGATGGGAGAAACAACAAAAGTTGAATATACGGATTGTCCAGCTCTTGCAATGGAAGTTGAAGATCATAGACAAACAGCTAGTTGGGGAAATTCTCTTGATGCTCGTGAGTATAGAGCAAAACAGACTGAATTAATAAAACAAGGTAACTTTAGAGAAGCTTTGCAAATGGATATTGATGATATTCATGAGAAATTTGGGGATAAATATGATGAAGGTATCGCTCAAATGTTAGAATATGTTGGAAAATTAGAAAAAGCAGGAGATTTATGAATATGACAGTGAAATTATGTGAATCTTTTTCAAATATTGTGTTTGGTACATCAAGAGATGTTGTTAGGAAGACAATTAATTGTGATTATAAAGAGTTTAAAAAATCTAAATATAGTAAAAATACAACAGACGATTATGGTAAATTTCATGTTTATTATGATGAACAGAACTTATTATCCGCTGTAGAGGTATTTAATGGGGAAGAGGTGTTATTAGATGGGAAAGATTTGTTTAAATTAAGCTTAAATGAATTAAAACAATTATTTCCCGATGCAGAAGTTGATACCTGTGGATTCATTAGTAGAAAATCTTCTATTGGAGTCTTTGCTCAGGATAATCAAATCGAAACGATTTTGATTGGAAGAAAAGACTATTATAACTAGGATTCATACATGAATTTTGTTGAAAATCCTTCATTAAAGACAATTACGGAAGTCATAAAATAAACTAGTGAAGCTGAACTGTTAAAAAAAGAACTTTCCCCATATAAAGAAGTCTCGGAATTCCCGAAAGACATATCAGGGGATAGATTGTCTAATGTTGAATATGGTAAAGAAATGAGTTTCAAAGAAGCTGATAGCGGACATGTCAATCCGAAATTTGATTCTGATTTTCTATATCAAATTAATTGTCAGACCTGTGTTGTTGTTTTTGAAGCTAGTTTAAGAGGCTGGAATATAGAAGCTTGTCCATTTCTTTTTGATGGAAATGCTGATCTTTTGGCAAATCAAACAAATCTTGCATGGATTAATGAAGATGGAAAACATCCTGATTATGTAATAGACTTAAATGCAAATGATGTAGAATCTGTATATGCTTTTATTGATAAAAGTGTGAAATCTGGCCAACGTTATACATTGGAAGGAATCTGGGAAGGTGGTTTCGGTGGGCATATTATAAGTGTATTTAGAGATACTTCTGATAAATTAGTTTTCTATGACCCTCAAACTAATACAATATATGATTCTAAATCGATTAAAGAAGATATTTTAGGACATTTTGTAAATGGGAATAGTCCTGAATATGCTACAAAACTTCTTAGAATTGATAATGCAGATATAGATATAGCTTTTGCAAATCCAATAGTAAAGGAAAGTGAGTATTATGCCTGAAACAGATGTTTTATTATTTGCTAAAAATAAGGGTTTTACTTCGGTACAAAAACTGGGCTTTTTTAATAGTTACTTAGTTTTTAGACCTTTATTAGATTCTGATAAAAAAAGGATTGGATTTCCCCAATATATTTTAATAAAAGACGAAGAAATAAACTTAAAAATAGATTTAAACCTAGATATTACTAAATTCTTTAAGTCATAAGTTTTTTCTAATTGACTTTAATTATTTGTTTTTATTAAAAAAAGGATTCCCTATTTTTATATCTCTCTCACTATGATAGACCTACCATGTTATGCTTGCCTTATCTTAAGACTAAGGAGACAAGCTTATGGAAAACGAAGAATTGAAGACACTGATTAAACAGTGCCTAAATGAGTTGGCTGCAGAAAAAGCAGGTAATAATTCAAACATGGCGTTTAGTTCACTTTCTGCAGAGGAACAGGACCGGGTTCGTGAAGAAATTATAAATGAATTTCTTAAAACTGGATTTGACAATGTAAATGGCTGGGATGAAGAAAAAATCAAAGCTGCTAATAATAGTTGTCACAGTTCAAGTTATTATAGGAAACTCATTAACAAACTCGATTTAAATTTTAAGGTGAAAGAAAAGCTTCAGACATTAAAAGATTTTACCATCAAAATAGGTAAAACTGTTTTGGAAATTGGTAAACTCATTCTTGAATCTCTAAAAAAACTTGCCGCTCAACTTCCAAACACTGTATCAGGTATTATTGTCGGGTTATTCCTTGGATTGCTTATTTCATGTATCCCAGTAATTGGTCATGCCATTAGTCCTGTTGTTATTCCAATTTTGGTTTTACTTGGTGTAGCAGAAGGTTTTTTAGCTGATATGCAGCAGGTTAGTTTTTTTGCAAAAGTGAAAGCCACAGTTGCAGGAACTAATTAACGATGCTTTCTATGGCAGATTCTTTGGTTCAAAAATGAACTAGAGAATCTGCTTTTTTTACTGGAGTAACTATGAAAATAATTGAGGACGAAGGCTTATTCTATAATTCACTAATCAGAAAGAATCATTTTGATAAATCTATAGCTGGTGCGGGACTAGCAACAAATGGGGCGATTGCAACTACAGCTGTAAAAACGGCAATTGGTGGTGCATATATTACTAAAATTGTTGGAGGAATTTCTCTTCCTGCTTGGCTTCCGGCTGTCGGGGGCAAAGTTCTATTCGGAACTGCAGTAACTGAGTTTTCAGCAGCAGCTTTTATGGCAGCTTTAAATCCAGTTTTAATTTCAGCAATTGGAATTTCTTCAGTTATTTTTCTTATAATTGTTTTCTCAAAAAAACGAGGGTTATCTGATAGAGATATGTGCTCATTGGGTGATGAAATTGGTAATGCTGTTGCTAGTCTTGTATTTTTACCCTTATTTTTGAATAAAGATTTTGATAAGAATAAGTTTTGTAGAAACCTTGAAGAAACAATGATATATGATTTTGGTTATTCTCCAGAATTTGTTAACCAGTTTATTAGAGCAAATTCAAACAAGGAAAATTCAGAAATTGAGAATGAACTTAAATCTATTTACAAAGAGTTAATGAGTAATAAAGACTTGGCATCGGTTTATAAAAAGTTCAAACCTGAAAAAGTTAGAAAATACGTAAAAAAAAGAATTGGAAATTGTCATAAGAATTAAGGTTGTGACGCTAATTTTACCATTTCCCGAATATGATCCTTCCAATCCTCAACTAGCCATTCTGGTTCAAGAGGTTTTGCATAGCAGCCCTGAGCCAGAATCCATTCTTCTATGGCAAAGAACTGTGTTGATGAGAATTCTATTGTTGTGCAGTCTCGTGACTCATCATCATAAAGAACCTGGTCATCTGCCCAGATGCAGTCTTTTACCATCTGCCGGGCTGATTCGTAAAATTCAATTTTATAGTGGTCTTTTTGGCCGGAAGAGAAGGAACCGAACTTTCCGCCGCCACAATGACTTTCAAAATCGTAATCGTTTGGGAGAATAAAGGATTCTTCAGCCTCTATTGGATTTTTAATTCTGGATAATGCAAATAACCGAGTGTCTTTTCGTTCTTCTGAATAGCCGTATAAAAAATATTTTCCATCGTCCATTACCAGTTGATATGGATGAACTTTTCTATGACTTGTTTCTGTATTCCACCGGCCATTATAGTCAAATTCAATTACAGTATTTGACTGAAGAGAATTCATTATTACTGACCATGTTTTTTCTTCTATTAGTAACTGTGGAGCAGGGGGAAGAGCTATTCTTTTTAGAATTTCACTGTTTCCTTGCGGAACTGAATCTGCAAGGAAATCAATTACATTGCTTACTTCATCATACAAAGGAGTTCCCTTAAAGTGGGAAAGCATCATTTTGGCAGCAAACAAAGGTCCAATTTTTTCTGGAGATATTGAGTTAAGAGGCATGTCAAAATCTTCTGTGTAATAATAACCTCTGTGAGCCGAATCATATTCTATTGGAGCTCCAAAGCGGTCACGAAGAAATTCGATGTCACGAGAAATTGTAGCAATTCCTTTTCCTTCATTGAATTCTTCTGCAAGCTGTCTTGTGTTTGGATAAGTTCCTGATTTTATCTTTTTATGAATTCCAACCAAACGTTCCAACATTAAGTGAGTTACAACATGTCTTTTTTGTTCTGCCATATTTTAATTTTATCACAAAAAATAAATATGTCTATCTCGTTGTGAGAGACTACAGGTGTTATTGTTTTCATACACTTAAGGAGGTCTAGTTTATGGACGAGAAACTTTTTGATGCATTTGAATATGCAATTGAAGCCGGAAACATTGAAATGTTTGATCTTTTAGCAAAGGATTTTGATAAGTTCGAACAGGAGGATAAAAATGCTCTTCTTGAACGCACTGTCGTTGCAGGTCCAGACACGGAGTTTATTCAGCACGTTTTGGATTATGGATATGACTTGAATTACAAGGACGATGACGGGAATACCCTGCTTCATTTTGCTGCTGTATCTTCCCATCCAGAAACTGTGAGATTTTTTATTTCCAAAGGGCTGGATAAAGAAGCAAAGAATAAGATTGATGCAACTCCTTTATGTGTTGCTGCAAAGGAAAACGAAAATGTCGAAGTTCTTAAGGCATTGATAGACAGCGGATGCAATATGAAGGCAACTTCGCATGGAGGCGAAACTCTTTTAATTACAGCTGCAGGTGTAAATCCTAATCCAGAGATTACAAAATTCCTGCTCAAACAGGGTTTTGACACAGAAGATCGTGATGATGAAGGTTTTACGGCTCTGCTTAATGCTGCATTCTGGCAGGAGAATGTGGATGTTCTTTCCTTGCTCGTCGATTCTGGTGCAAACATTCATGCAAAATCCAAAAAGGGTAACAACTTATTTCATCATGCAGCCTTCAATAGAAATACTGGTGTTGCAAGATTCATCAGCTCTGCTTTCAAAACATCTGATGTAAACAATGAAGGGGAGTCTTCGATGGAAAAGGTTCTCGCTTATGGTTCATCACCGAATGTCCTCAAGTTGTTTCTTAGAAAGCAGAAAGAAGAACAGGTTATGACGGCTGCCTGCAACTGTAATCCTGAAATTCTTGAAACCCTTATTCAGTGTGGTTATGACCCTAATACATCGGATGCATATGGAGTTACTGCAATGATGATGGCAGCTCTCTGCAATGAAAATCCAGATATAATAAACATGCTTCGTTATTACCGTGCTATCTGGAATTCCGCTGATGAAGATGGACGAACTGTTCTTCACCATGCGGCAGCAAATCCTGAACCTGCCATCTACAATTGGATGCTTGAAGATGATGATTTCAAAGCTTTAAAAGACAAGGAAGATTCAAAGGGCCATAAGCCTGAGTATTATCGGGAACATTCAGACGAATTCTAATGCTGGATTATGGCAGTTACAGAAAAGTGACTGTCATAAGTTTTCTTTTATAAGTATCAAGGAGTCATTATGGGTGATATTTATTCTGGAATGAACAGAATCATGGACAGTATGCTGGTTGTTTACAATATCCTCAAGAAAAATTCGTTTGGAGTTTCCGGCTCAAGTATTGAGTTTGACCTTGCGATGAAACGAATAAAGAACTTTCTTTCATTGAATGATAATGAGGCGGCACTGTTCACATATATCTTTGTAAATTACTTTGACTACAATGAACGTCCTGTCTCTATGGCAATGCTGTCCTCAGATGCAGGATGTAATCCAATTAGATTCCTTTCATTTTCTGAAGAACTAGCTACTCTTGAAGAAAAATGTTTTATAGCAACGGACACAACTGATGATGCAACTTCAAAAGCAAAATTCTATCGAATTCCAGATGGAGTTGCTAAAGCTATCGTGAAGAGTGATGAAAAACTTTTGTCGGAAAATCTGAAGATTCGGGATAAAAATCTGACTTATCCTGATGAAATCGTAGAGAGGGGACTTTTCTATACTGAAAAATTGGATTCGGATGTAAAGAGTTTATGCTCATATCTTGAACCTGAGAAACTGGAAGCAATTCAAGACAGATTATCCAGAAACGCAATGGCAAAGGGCGTGTGTATCATGCTCTATGGGGAAAGTGGAACGGGCAAAACAGAAACAGTTTTTCAGATTGCAAGGAAAACGAACAGACCGATTTATCACATTGATATTGGCTCCACAATCAGCTGCTGGCATGGTGGAACTGAAAGAAATCTTTCGAATATTTTTGCTACCTATAAACGGATTTGCAGACAGGCATCTGAAAGGGGAGAGCAGATACCGATTCTGCTTTTCAATGAAGCTGACGCTCTTTTTGGCCGCAGACTGGAAAAGCCTACCCAGGGCTCTGAGATTGACGAAAATCATATTCAGAGTGTTCTTCTTGATTACCTGGAAAAACAGGAAGGAATCGTTATAGCCACAACAAATCTAGCTGGAAATTTTGATGCGGCATTTGAAAGACGTTTCCTGTTCAAAATCAAGTTCGAACGCCCGGGACTGGATGTAAAAAAGAAAATCTGGAAAAACAAAATCAAATGGCTTAACAGGCAGTCGGTAGAACATCTGGCAACAAATTATTCGTTAAGCGGTGCTGAAATCGACAATGTCGCCAGAAAAGTAACCATGAAGGAAGTTCTTACCGGTAAGAAATCTTCTGTTAAGGAGATAGAAGGCTTCTGCCAGAAGGAAAAACTGGAGAGCAATCGCTGTGGAAGGATTGGGTTTAATAGTTGAAAGAAAGAGTAATTGAGACAATTTGTATGTTACAATTAATAAAATACGATTTTAATATAAAAGTTAAATATTTGGAAGATAAAGTAAAAAGATCTGATTTTCTTATAACAGATGGAACCTTAAGAATAGATATGTGCATATTCGTTACATCGAACAAATTGAAAAAGGTTCGGTGAAAAGTTCAGTAAAAAAGAAAAAAGTTCGATAATAATTTTAAGACTTTTGAAAAATAATCCAGAAATTTCTGTAACTGAGATAAGCAAACAGCTTGGTATTTCTGTAAAAGCGGTAGAAAAACAGTTTGCATTACTTAGAGAGAAAGGAAGAATAAAACGAGAAGGACCTCCTAATGGTGGTAAATAAATTATAATTTCTGAGGTCAAATAGCATGAAAAAATCATTACTTACACTCCTAACATTCTGCATCCTCTCATTCTCAGCATGTGCTCAATCATCAAAAACAACAGGTGAAAAAACTATGGAAACAGCAAAAAACACCACAATAAACGTCATAGTAAACGGTGTAACAAAAACAGCAACTCTGGTTAATAACGTTGCAACAAAAGCTCTTCTTGAACTTCTTGCAAAAGGTAATGTAACTGTAAAAACTGATGACTACGGCGGATTTGAAAAAGTGGGAACTTTCGGAACAAGACTTCCAACTGAAAATTCCCAGATTGATACAGTTCCAGGCGACATAGTTCTTTATCAGGGAAATTCAATCAGCTTTTTCTATGACAATAACGGCTGGAGTTACACAATGATTGGAAAACTTGATATCACCGATGTAAAAGAGATTAAAACTTTCCTTGCCGCGGGGAAGGGTAAGACTGATATTATATTGAGTTTAAAATAGGGAAAATATGAATTTTAACAATCTTCTTAAATCAATTTTCGATTACGACCCGGATGGTCCAAATATTCATCACCTCATGGCAGTTCATGAATACAGTGTTCTGATTGCCAAGATGGAAAATGTTGATGAGCATACTCTTTTAATAACTGAACTTGCAGCATATCTTCATGATATCGGCGTAAAGGTCAGCAAGGAAAAATATGGGAACAGTCAGCCTCAGCACCAGGAAGCAGAAGGTCCTGCCATTGCAAAAAATCTGCTTGCTCCCATGAAGCTTCCTGCAGAAGATGTTGAAAGAATTTGTTTTATCATCGGACATCATCACACATATAAAGCTATCGACGGAATTGATTTTCAAATTCTCGTTGAAGCAGACTATATCGTAAATCTTATGGAAGGTTACTGTATGCGTGAGTCAATTCCAGAAATGAAGAAAAATATTTTCAAAACTGAAACAGGAAAATATCTGCTTGAACAGATGTTTGAAAAATCAACGAGGTAATCTTTGAGTAAATACCAAAAGCTTTGGAAATATATAAAAGAGCAGAGTAGTGATACTCTGAAACTCACATACGATGAAATTGAAAACATTGCCGGCGTTCCTCTGGATCATTCTTTTCTGACCTATAAAAAAGAACTCCTGAAATACGGCTGGCAAGTAAAGAAGATTCATATGAAAGAGAAGTGTGTAGAGTTTGTTAAAGAATCAAAATAAATAGGTTGTAAAATGTTTTTAGTAACTGGGATTATCAACAACAAAAGATTTACATTAGAATATAGGAACGGAATCTTAACTGGTGATACTATAGCTTTATAAAAAGCAAAAATCGAAAATACCAAAGATCATGGATATATTTGTGTTCTACCAGCGTAACGAATAAAGATTACTTACAACATGAATGTGCTGCAGCTGCACTAATTACAGATTATGTATTTGATAAAGTAATAGGTATAAAAAATGATTGGTACGAAAACGCTACGGAAGATACTATTTACTAAGTAATTTCACAGTCTTAGAGGTGTTTAACTTTTACATATCCATGCATTTATTGCTTTCATCTTCCCGAGTTTGCAGTACTTCATTCCAGTTTTTGATTACGCACTGTGCAATATTAGGGTCGTACATAATCCTAATATTCTTTTCAATCTTTTCCTTACAAAACTCTGAATCCAGTCCTTTTCTATAAGGTCATGCTTCAGATACTTGAACCGTATGCCGAGTTTGACAAGATTGTAACATAAGGAATTGTACCTCAAGGGTAATCCTTGATGCACCTTGTATAAAGATGAGTACAGCAATTAAAGAAATAGACTGGTAATCTCAGGGCAAACGCATTATAGATTCTGCAATGCGTAAAGCAGGCATTTTTCGTTTTTTAAACAGAGTGTCTGTTTGTTGCCTATTGTAAGATTCTTCTTTTTTGTTGCGACAGGCAAATCTAACCCCTTTAATAAGTTCATAACAAGTTTTCTTATAATATTCAAATTCTGTACGCTGTTGTCTTTTCTTACCCTGCAATAATCTTCATCAAAAACAGTATCTAACACCCAGTGCAGATTATTTTCAATACTCCAGTGCGCCCTCATGGCTTTTGCTGCAAGATTTACATCCGTAAGACTCGTAATAAAATATCTTAATTCCGTAGATTCCCCGTCCTTTGTCAGCCTGTTACTTCTGACCATACCGATACCACAGAGATTCTTCCACTCATCTTTTTCCGCAAGCCATTTCAGGTTTGTGCAAAGATAATAATCTCTCTTTTCAATACGCACATGGTCTTTCTCAACTGCACAGGAAAGTTTTTGAATCTTGTATCGCTCACAATATTTTTCATCGAGTTCGTGATTGAAGAAGTCTTTTACATCTTCATGGAGTTTTTCCTGGTTACCTTTTAGTGAAAAAAGGTAATCTGCTTTCTTTTCAACAATCTTTTCTGCAATTTTCTTCTGGCAGCCCATTGCATCAATGGTAACTATGAGTCCTTTAAGCTCTAAAAGTTCCAGAAGCTCCGGGATTGCAGTTATTTCGTTTGATTTTTCTTCAGTTTTGACTTGTCCAAAGCATATTTCCATCGAACTTGCGAATGCAGAAACTACATGAGCCGCTTTATGTGATTTAGATTCATCATTATGATTTCTATATTCAGATCGTCTGATTGTTTTACCATTTATAGCTATAACTTCTTTCTCTGGGATTCGGGAACCAAATGTTTCCTGCGCATAAACCGCAAGAACTTTCTCAAGTTCTTTTCCATCAATGCCCGCAAGAACTCTAAGAATTGTATCTGTACTTGGAATTCCGTTTGGAAGTTCGAGATATTTTCTGAGCATTTCTTCGCTAACTTCTGCACTGAAATGTATTTCTTCCATATCTTTACAGCCTGTCAAATATCCTATCAGCACAATCATTAAAATATCGCACAGATTATGTTTCTTGCATCTGTCAATTCTGAAATCTTTTATTGTCATTAGTGATTCTTTCAATGTCATTTTTTTCTCCTGAAAGAATTCTAATGCTTTTTTAGATTTTTAAATACTATACTTTGTTAAGTATTTATTTTAAAAGTCTTTAAAATGCGTTTGCATCGTTATGGGAAAACGTTCTGTTGCTTCTGTTGATGAAACCAACTGGGATATAATTCTTAAAGCCCTGCAGAATAACCAGGTACTCGAGTTTGATTATGAAAATGTACGAACAAGTAAAAAAGGCTATTCCAGAAAGATTGAACCCTGGCAATTGATTTATGATTCAGAACAGTGGTATCTGCGAGGCTACGCTGAGGATCAGAATAATCCAAATGTAAAGAATATCAGAAACTTTGTTGTTCCCC
>JALFAW010000036.1 GCA_022773305.1 Spirochaetia bacterium | reverse complement strand
GCTTTCAAATCTAATGGTAACAATATTTATATGGTAAGTGTTCCATATTCTGATAAACTTGAACCTGATTACAAAACTTTCCTTGAGAATTCTGATGTAATTTATGATTTGAATAATGCTGGCAAAATTAAAGCAATGTATCCAGTGGGACCTGGCGGTATTGCCGAAAGCCTTACAAAAATGGCAATGGGTAATATGATTGGTGCAAAGATTGACTGTAAAGCTGTAAATAAAGCTTATGAATCAACTGTCGGAAAATATTGTTCTACACGGGGAGTTGAAGCTTTATTTATCCCGATTTATGGTAATATTTTGATTGAAACTGATCAGGATTTATCAAAAGCTGGATTCAAAAAAGGTACAGTTGCAAAAATTGGTGAAACAATTCAAGAACGATTAATCAAAGTTGAAAATGTAACGATAAATAAAATCATAAATGAATGTGTTGAAATTGATTTGAAAGATTGTGTTACTTCTTGGGAAGATAAATTAAAAGAAGTTTATCCACCTGTTTCTGATTATCCTTCGCAGGAACAGCTTCCACAATGGGCAACTTCTGTTCACAAATCTTTGAGTGATATAAGAAAAGCTCCTGCATTTGTACAGCCAAAAGCTCAGCCTAAAGTTTTGCTTCCAGTATTCCCTGGCACAAACTGCGAATTTGATATGGCAAGGGCATTTAATCTTGCTGGTGCAAATACAAAAATTGTAGTTTTGCAGAATAAAAATCCTGATGTTCTTGCAGAAAGTCTTCTGGAATTGGAGAAAGAACTTAAAGATACTCAGATTTTGGCACTTTCTGGTGGATTTAGTGCCGGTGATGAACCTGATGGTTCTGCGAAATTTATTGCAAATGTTTTGAAAGCTGGAAATATCAGTGAAGAGGTGATGAATCTTTTGAAAAAACGAGATGGTCTTGTTCTTGGTATTTGTAATGGATTCCAGGCTCTTGTAAAAACAGGTCTTGCAATGTATGGCGAAATTGTTGATATGAAAGATGATATGCCAACTTTGACTTACAACAGAATTGGACGTCATATTTCAAGAATAGTTCGTACTCGTATTGTTTCTGCTACATCTCCTTGGGCAATGCATCCAAGTGTTATCGATGAAAGAAATCACTTGATTGCAATAAGTCATGGTGAAGGCCGCTTTGTTGTTGATCCTGTGACTGCACAGAAACTTTTTGAGAATGGTCAGGTTTTCAGTCAATATGTTGATGAATTTGGAGTTCCTGCAATTAATGAACCAGACAATCCAAATGGTTCTGCTTTTGCAATAGAAGGAATTACTTCGCCAGATGGTCATGTTTTGGGTAAGATGGGACATAATGAGCGTGGAATCGGTATGGCAGAAAATGGAGCAAGTCTTGATTTGTTCAAAAATGTTGGTGGAAATCCTTTGACAAATCAAAATGAATCAACTTGTGAAAATATTTTTGCAGCTGGTGTAGCTTATTTTACAAAATAAAAACTAAAATATTTATAAAAACAAGGTTTAATTTAATAGCCAGGATTATGCTATTAGATTAAACTTTGAATGTTTTATTTACCCAAAATGCAGGTTTTATTAACCAAAGCAAAAACTTATAAGGTTCAATTTCGAGTATTTGATTTACAAACCGTGGCAAGGATTGTAAGGGCTGGCGTAGCCAGTTCCGAAGCGGAGCGAAGGAATGAAGGTAGCACGAAGTGCGTACGTAACCCTGAAAAGCCTGATTTTTGCGAAGCAAAAAGCCACCCTAAAATAAAAAAATTCAAAACTCGACATTTGTCCTTATAAATAAAATTTACGTTTTTTGCGGAGGAAAAATGATAGGAAGAAAAATGAAAAAAATTACTTATGTTATGTCCTTTTTTTTTATAATTGGACTTTTGTTTATCGGATGTAGTAAAAATAATGCTGATGAAAAAGGAATTTTCAATTCAATGGAAGATGCTTTTTCAGATGCTAAAAAGAAAAATCAAAATGTTCTTGTTATTGTAACATCAAATGGCGATGATGAATTGAGTGCGTCATTTGTTGATAATGTTATTAATGATGCAAACTTCAAATCAGAAATTTCATCAAAATATACAGTTCTTCACATGGATTTTTCAGAAGCTACTTTTAAAAAAACTGTAGTAAATCCTGATGATGATAAAAAAGTGCAGGAAAAAACTGAAAAATTTGCAAATCTCATGCAGGAAAATGCAAAATATGCCAGCAAACTTTACGTTCAGACAACACCTGCTGCATTTATTCTGACAAAAGAGAACTATTTTATTTCAGAACTTGATTTGACTCAGAAAATTGAATCTTTGACAGATTTTATCAAAATGATTGATGAGAACAGTGATACTGTAACTAAAGTAAATCAAATGGTAGAAGCCTGTAAAAAAGGAAATTCATCTGAAAAAATTGCAGCAATAGATGAACTTTATGAATATACACAAATGATGTATCGTTCATTTTTGTCTGATTTAGTTTTTGAAGTAATTAATTTAGATAGAAAAAATGAATCTGGTTTACTTAGTAAATATCTTTTGACTTCAGCTGATATTACAAGTTCTGAGTATTTTCTGCAGGGAAATATAGATGCAGCTGTAAAAGGTTATCTTGATATCTGTGAGAATGAATATTTGTTACCAGAACATAAACAACAAGCTTATTATCTTGCTGCTTACATAAAACTTATGACAGGTTCAAATGATTATGAAGAATGTCTAAAACTGATAGATGAATCAATAGCGGCTGCTCCTGAGACAGACAGTGCAAAATCTATCAAAAATATGCGTGATTATCTGACAAATTCAATAATGCCCGCTGAATAAACTTTTGGAGGTTTACTTAGAATATGGACGAATACCCCTCGTATGTACTGATAATAATTCTGGTTATTTTAATTGTCCTTTCAATGCTCTTTTCTATTTCTGAAAGTGCCTTTTTGGGAATGAACAAACTTCGGCTTAGGATACTAAGAAAAAATAAAAACAAACGTGCGCAAACAGCAGGAAAACTTTTGGAAAGAAAAGAACATTTAATAAATTCGCTTTTAGTTTCAAATGATTTAGTGAATATTCTTCTTTCTTCTATTTTGACTGCCGTTGCGCTGGAAATTTTTGGTGAAAAAGGAGTAGGAATAGCAACTCTTGCTGCTACTGTGCTTTTATTAATCTTTGGTGAAATCACACCAAAAACAATTTCCACTCGTTGTCCAGATAAAATTGCCTATGCTCTTGCTCCGTTTGTAAAATTCATAACGATTATAATGTTTCCGATAGTTGTTGTAGTGACTTTTATTTCAAGAGTTTTTCTGCGAATTTTTGGCATAAAGACAAAACAAAAAAAACAATCATATACAGAAGAAGAAATTAAAACTTTTTTTGATATGAGTACAGAAAGCGGGATTATCGATAAAAATGAAAACAAAATGATGAATCAGGTGTTTAAGTTTTCAGACCTGGAAGCCCAAAACATTATGGTTCCACGAACAAGAATCCGTGCTTTATCGGAGAACGCTACATATTTTGATATTGTTGAAGCATCTCAACGTTTTGGGTTTACGCGATTTCCTGTTTTTAGAAAATCCATTGATGACATTATTGGAATTGTTTATATAAAAGATTTGCTCAGATTTAAAGAAAATCCTGAAAGTTTTGAAATAAAAAAAGTGATGAAACCTCCAATTTTTATCCTTGGTACTAAAAAAATGTCAGAACTTCAAGAAATTTTGTTTGAAAATCATCAGGCTATGGCAATTATTGTTGATGAATATTCTGGAACAGACGGTATTGTTACGGAAAAAGATATCACTCGGGAAATTTTTGCTTTTGGTGAAGAAGTTACTTTACGAGGAAAAGTTTTTGATTACGATGAGATTGAAAACAAAACTGATTTTGAAGTTGATGGTTCTGTTTTGCTTCGTGATTTGAAACAGGAACTTCATGTTAATTTTGAATCTGAAATTAATGAAACTCTCGGTGGTTGGCTTTGTGAGAAACTTGATAGAATGCCAGTTAATGATGATTTTGTTTCGTTTGAAGGCTGGAATTTTAAAATCAAAAAAATGCAAAATCGTCATGTAGAATCAGTTCAGATTATTAAACAATTAAATGAAGAAAGTGAAGGGGATAAAGATTATGAATAGCATCTTTACATTTGTGATTTTAATAATTCTGATAATTCTTGTAGGCTTTTTTACTTCTTCAGAAACGGCATATCTTTCTTTACCAAAACTAAAAGTACGTAGTATGGTAGAAGAAAGAAAACCTTATGCAAAAATTGTTTATAAATTAAAATCAAACATGGATAAACTTCTGACAACAGTTTTGATTGGAACTAATTTTTTAAATTCTTTAGCATCTGCGATAGCTACAGCTCTAGCCATCGAAATCCTAGGTTCCAAAGGAAGTGCAATTGCGCCATTTGCGACGGCTTTTTTTATCACTGTGTTTGGACAAATTATGCCAAAAACTGTTGCTTCACTGTATCCTGAAAATATGGCTAGTTTTAGTTCTGTGCCACTTTCTATTTTGGAAAAAATTTTCTTTCCAATAATCTGGCTTTTTGAAAGACTTTCACATTGTGTTGTTTTTTTTGCAGAAAAACTCATAAAAAATGATGGTTCAATCGTGACTGAAGAAGAACTAAAAACGTTGATTGATGTTGGTTCAAATGAAGGAACTATCGAAAAAGATGAAAGTGAACTTTTAAACAAAATCATTAAGTTTAATAATCTTTCGATTAACGATGTAATGAAACACAGATCTGTTGTAAGTATGATAAGTGTTGATGCAACATACAAAGAAGTGGAACAGGAATTTTTGAAATCTGGTTTTTCTACATTAACAGTTTACAGCGGTTATAAAGAAAATGTTGTTGGTGTATTGAATTACAAAAAACTTCTTTTTGATTCCCATAATGATGATTTACAAGAAGGTTATGCTAAAAGAAAAATGTCACAAGTTATGTTTGTACCAGGAACACTTTCTTTGTTTGAAGTTTTACAGAAATTTCGTCAGGATGAACATAAATTTGCAGTTGTTCTTGATGAACAGGGACAGACTCAGGGAATTATTACAATAGAAGATATTATGAAACTTGTTTTTAAAAACATGACTGATGAAAATTCTTATGATGACAAACCTGCAGAAGACAAGATTGAACCCATTTCATATAATACCTTCATTGTACAAGGAGATATGAAAATTGAGGATGTAAATGAAATACTTGGACTCAAACTCGAATCAGAAGAAATGAACACTGTGGGAGGCTGGCTTTTGGAACAGTTTGGCTACCTTCCTTCCGAACAGAATGTTTTTGTCAAAGATAATAACGTTTTTACAGTAGAAGAAGTTTTTCAAAGACGAATAAGAAAAATAAAAATCAAAAAATGCTGATTTTTGATAGAAAAAAACGGCAGATTTGTTAGTGGGCACATTCGAATATGATAAAGATTAAGATATTTCAATGTGCCACAGTTTTTAAGCTTTATATTGAAAAACAGTATCCCAAAGAAATCTGCCATAAAAATCGTGAAGTTCCACATTGACTGCTTTCGATTGTCCAGTCTGTAGAAGTGTAATTTCCATTTTTATCAGTCTTCCGGGAATAGTAATTTCCTTTTGACACTGGAATGTATTGCAAAAATCCTTGAACAAAAATTTTATGATGTTTTTGAATGCTGTAACTGAGATTTAAACTTGACTGTAACTGATAACTCCATGGCATCAAATCCATATAATGTGATTTTGTGCTGTGATGTTTGTCTAAAGCATTTATATTTGTTGTATAAGGACTTATTAAAAATTCTCCGTCAATTTTAAGATTAAATAAAACTGGTGAGATAAGTTTTATGCCAACCAAAAATGCATTAGTCTCTTGAAAATATGAAATCACACTCCCTGAGAACTCTACTTTTTTATAGAAATCTAGTATTTTGCATTCCCAATAACCATCAAGACCATCAAAACCCAAATATTCATAATTATATGCAACAAATGGTGTGATTGTAATTTTAAGTGGTAAATAAAAATTATATCCAATCTTTACAAAAATATTTCTGTAAGAATTTAAAAAGTTATCCTGGATGGAATAATATGTTAATTTCGTACCATATTCCTCTGGAAAATCAAACTCAAAACAGTATGTCCAGTCATAATCTTGCATATTGCCGCTGGGAGTAGATGGAAAACCAAAACCTGCACCAAGATTAAAATATGCATATTTAAACAGAGTTAAATCTACTGAGGCTGAAACAATCGGAACATTTTTTACATCCCAATCGAGGCGACTCAAAACATCATCTGTGTTATGGGAATCGGGATCAAAAACATATCTTGAGATTGAACCGTTGAGTAAAGAAATATTTGCTTTTGCATCAACTGAAATTATCTTATTCTGTGCAAAAGTAAAACTTGTAATCAATAGTACAAATAATGTAAAAGAAGCTTTTTTATTCATTTTATTGCTCCAATGGATCTGGTCCAAATATTTTTGCAAGTTGTTTTCGTGTTGCATCCATATCTTTTTGATAGTCTGCTATGAAACTTACTTTTTCGCCAGTTGAAGGATGTGAAAATTCAATTTTATAAGCATGAAGAGCCAGCCTTTTTAAAAGAGGACGTTCTTCAAATTCATCACCATTCCATCTTTTTTTTATTTCACTTAATCGAACTGGTTTTTGATTTCCTCCATACAGCGGATCACACACAATGCTGAATCCGTTTGCTGCTAGATGAACACGAATCTGATGAGTGCGACCAGTCTTTGGGCGACATTCTATCCATGAATATGGCCCGCAGTTTCCAATCAGATGAAAATCCGTGACAGAAGGTTTTCCAAATTTTTTATTTACAACAGTGCGATGAAGAGCATCTCCATCTGGTTCAAGTTTTAAATCAACATGTAAATCTTCCCACAGAGGATGTCCATAAACTAATGCATGATAAGTTTTAAGAACTTCTCGGTTTTCAAACTGCATGGAAAGTGAACGTTGTGCTTGTGGATTGCGTGCATAAATAATTAATCCAGAAGTATCCTTGTCGATTCTGTGAACGGCATACAGTTTTCCAAATTCTTTTGAAGCAAGAAGATCAAGACGAGGAGCATCAGGATTGTATCTGTCTTGAGCAATCAAAAGTCCACTTCTTTTATTTAATACAACTATATCATCATCAGAAAAAATAACTTTGTAATCAATATTTTTTTCAGCCATTTTAAAATTATATCAAAAAAAAAGATTATTGAAAACTGAAAGATGAAAAAAGTTTAACCAAAAAGTGCAACAAAATATCGTACCAAAAAAGGTTAAACAAGTGCATGTTTCTGCCAGCGGCGGCTTTTCCATCGAAGGAGCATGACTATGCCGCGAGTAGTTTCGTCTGTTCCAATGCTCAGCCAAAATCCAACAAGTCCAAGTCCGCATTTTAATCCAAGAATGTAACTTCCTAAAACCATAATGCACCAGTTTGAAAATATTCCGTAAAAAACTGGAAACTTTACATCACCTGCACCTTTTAATGCTCCTACATAAATCAGATTTAACGTTCTACCGAATTCTATATAAATAGAATAAACTAATAGAGTGCTTACAAGAGAAATAACTTCAGGAATAGTTGTAAATGCTCTGATAACTGGTTTTTTGATAACAATTGCAAGTGTGATAAGTATCATGGAACAAGTAGTTGCAATCAATTGATATTTATATACTTTTTTGTAAGCTATATCGTTTTGTTTTGCACCCACAAAATATCCAGTTTTAATCTGTGTAGCATTTCCCATAGCGACTGCAACTGCAAATACAAATCTAACAATTGTTTGAACATAAACTTGTGCCGACATAGCATAAGTGCCTAATGTAGAAATCATTGCCATTATCACAATTTGACTTACATTGTAAGAAAGGCTTTCCCCTGCAGTTGGAAGTCCTACGCTCAAAATAGTTTTATATGTACTAAAAGGAACTTTAAAAATTCCTTTAAAAGAAAATTCTACATCATCTTTTTGTTTTATGAAGATAAAAAATAAAATACACGAAACAAACATTGAAAATCCTGAAGCAAAAGCAACTCCTCGAACTCCTAAAACTGGAAGCCCAAACCAGCCGTAAAGTGAAATTGCATTTCCCAAAACATTTACAATATTTGCAACAACAGAAACTATCATTGTCTGATTTGTGTGTCCATAACTTCTAAGAATTGCTCCCTGCAAAAGACTGAATCCAGAAAAAAAGCAGAAGGCTCCGCCATAAATAATAAAATATTCAAATGCAAAATTGCGAACAGATTCTTCAAGTGTGTAACACATCAAAAGTGGTTTTGTAAAAGCTAAAACCAGAGTCATAATGATGACAGAAAGAATCAAAAGCATGACAGAACTTGCCTGTGCAATATAATTGAGTTCTTTTTTTGATTTTTGAGCACCAAGATATTGTGCCAAAACGATTGTGCAACCTGTTCCTATCACTGAAAATAAAAGATTTAAGAAAAAAGCGTATTGTGATACAAGTCCAACAGCGGCTACAGCGTCATTACTGTATGAACTGAGCATAAATGTATCAGCTGATGATACAAGAATGCGCATAAACTGTTCCATTGCAATTGGAAAAGTGAGTTTAAACATTGGTAATGATCCGCGATTTTTTTGTGAACTCATAAAGCATTTCTCCTGAGATTTTGGCATTGCAAAAACTTTTCATATAGGTTCAATTTCGAGTTTTTTAATTTTAAACAGTGGCAAGGATTGTAAGGGCTGGCGTAGCCAGTTCCGAAGCGTAGCGAAGGAATGAAGCGATAGCGTAACCCTGAAAAGCCTGTTTTTTGCGAAGCAAAAAGCCACCCTAAAAATACGTCGAGTCAAGGCACGCTAACGCTTAAAGCCTTGACTTCGCCGTTTTGAGGGGGTTGTACTACCCCCTCAATAAAAATTTAAAACTCGACATTTGTCCTATTAATCTGATTTTTGGTTAAAAAATCCTTAATCTAAAAAATTATCTGATTTTTAAGAAAATTCCCATCAAAGCACAGGTAATTAAAATCTGCATAATCACAAATTTTAAAAGAACTTGAGTTGGTGACCAGCCTTTGTTTTTGCGCATGTGGTCGTGCAACGGAAATCTGATATTTTCAAATATTTTAATCTTGAAAAATCTGAGTAAAAAAACTTTTAATAATCCCATTCCACCGTTTATAAAAATGATTGAAGAAGTTGCCAGAATAATAAACGGATTTCCACAAACCATTACGCAAACACCAATAAAATAACCAAGTGCACGGCTACCTGCATCTCCCATCAGACAATGGCTTGGAAATGCATTATGCCACAAATATCCCATCACAACGCCAACCATTGCAAAAACCATAACGGCCCAATTTGCTCCACTTTGTAGATGTGGCAAAAGAAGGTAAGCAGAAATATCTTTGTGCCCAAGAATAAAATAAAAAAGCAAGCCCAAAGTCAAAAGTCCAATCAAAACAAGCGTGGAAGAAAGACCGTCCACACCATCTGTACAGTTTGTAGTGTTTATGGAAGTCCACAGCATAATTGTAGTGATGATGATATAAACGACAGGATTGATCACAATCTCTTGAGAGATAAATGGGAGCCAGAATTTCACAACACCATCTGCATTATACTTTTTCAAACCATAATATAAAATAAAAGCTGTTGTCACGCTGATAATTAAATCTAAAGCACCTTTTAAGTATTCGCCCCAACTTACAGCACTTCTGTCATCCAAAAAACCGGTGAGCATTGTTGCCCATGTCAAAAGTACAACGCAACTTCTCATCAAATTCATAGGACAGATAAGAAAAACAATAAGCACAAATAAAGTGATAAAAACTGATCCTGCACCAGTAGGTTTTCCTTTTGCAGCATCGGAATTTTCTTTTAGCGCAAAATCTCTACCGCGGTCATGCGGAAGCCAGTTATAAAATTTTGGAATTAGTTTCAAAGAAAGAAAAAATCCCAAATAAAGTGCAACTGTAATCAAAACTGCATAAGAAGATAAAAGTCTAGCAGGTCCCCAAAAATCCTGCAACATTTTTCCAAGATAAAAAAGCATATATTCCTCAAAAAAAATTAATTTATCAATTCATAATAAAAATCAGCAATAAAAAAAATCACTGCATAAAATTTTTGAAATCCTTTTTTTGTTTTGTAATTTTTAAAACGAAATGTGCGTCATTCCTGTATAAACCATGATAATTCCACGCTCATCACAATAATTTATAAAATCATTATCGGCAGAATCTGAACCAGTTTGAATGATTGCCGTAATTCCATTATCAATTAATTTTTTTACAGGCTCAGAAAAATTAATCATGCTATCGCAGATAAGAACATCGCCGATACAATTTTCCGGATTTTCATTTCCACACCTCATTTTTGCATCGGCAAGAACAATCTGCAAAGCACGTTCTGTAGAAGTAGAATTTTGAGAAATGCCCACAATTGCATTATCTTTGAGCAGAATTGCACTGTAAGAACGTGCGCCCATTGCCAAAAGCATTCCAAACGCCATCTGGTCAGCTTTAAATTGCGAAGGACGATTTTTTGTCTTGATATTCCAGTGCGAAAACAAAGTATTGTCTTTTTGCTGAACTAAAACTCCGCCGTTTATGAGTTTTCCATCCATTTCGGAAGCTTCAACTTTGGCAGAAGGCACAAGCTGGATTTTTGGATTCTGAGATAGGATATTTTTTGCTTCATCGGTGAAAGAAGGTGCCACAATTGCCGCAAAACTTCCTTTTACCATTTCGCATGCAGAGATTTCATCGACCACAGCACTACAAGCAAGAACAACATCATTTATATGCTCAATATCGTAAGTGTAAGTTTTTTTGAATGAATCAAGAACGTTTGTAGAAAGAGCTGCCCCCACAATCGAATTAAATTTGATGGCAATCGTAAAAACTGTTCCAGTAAGAGGAGTGAACTGAGTAGTAAAATTATAACCGTCGCTGTTTGTCGTTTCGACAGTATATTGATTTTTGAGAATTTCGTAGAGAACGCAGATTCTTTCCCAGCCAAATGAAATGTCAGAAATCAAATTGTAAGAAAAAACATTATCTTGAGATTCTTGAATTCCATTCAAAGCACCAGAAATTGTTGGTGATTTATAAACACAAGCACTTTGATGTGCATTAGAACCATTTAAAAGAGATAAAAACTTTTTGTATGGTTGTAAATGAAAATTCATAAAATTACAAGAGTAGGAATTGTTTTTCCAAATGGAAGTTGCAATACCAGCATCATAAGCGGAAATTAAGTTCAAAGCTTTTCCTGCTAGATATTCTCTAAATTCGTTTGAAATTTGATTTGTACGTAGCTGAACTATTGCCTCTTTATAATCGCTAGGATCTGTTAAAAGAAGAACATTTTTATAATTTGAAAAAGAATTACGCAGAATGGAAGATAGATGAAAATCTTCAATTTGCTTGATTTTTTCTTCTTCAGTAAGCAAATTGTTTTTGGAAATTTCAGGATTCAAATTCATGCAGACAATGAAAATATTGTTATCACCATCACTTTCATAATTTACATCATTTTCGTCTGGATATTTTGAAAATAAAATTCGGCGGATGATTTGCGAAGTTTCATTTACATACAGACTACCTGGAGTTAAACCAGATTCATGAATCACTGGAATGCGTTCCTTTAGTAAAAAATCTTCTGTTTTGTCAGCTGAAAGAATATTCCAACCTGCATGTGATAAATATGAAGCAAACTCCAAAAGGTTTTCGGTGTTTTCAACATGAATTATTGCGTTTTTTTCCATAAAAAATATTTTATCAGAAAAACGAAGAGTTGAAAACAGGTGGAAGCATTGTTTTAAACGCAGTATTTTTTGAGTTTTGGCATATGTAAAATTCCACTTAAAAACGAGGTGATAAAATTGCCAAAACTCGCGGCTCGTGCAAACTGAACGTTCGTTGGAAATTAAGTTTTTAGCACGAGCCAGGGACAGACCTAGTTTTTAAACACAGTTTCTCCCGAGTTTTAGCGATAGCGTTAAAAAAATTGCGGCTCGTGCAAACTGAACGTTCATTGGAAATTAAGTTTTTAGCACGAGCCAGACCTAGTTTTCATGGCAAACGCATTATAAAATAAGTAGTAGTAAAATCTAGTTTCCGGTCTTGATTCACAGGACAAAAACTCTCAATAATGAGCTGGATTTTTTTTGGAGATAGAAACTATTATAATGCCGCTTTCGCGGCAGTCCCCAAAAAAGTCTTTTGCTCTGTGCCTCACTCCGTTGCTCCAACTTTTTTTGAAAAATTTTTATAATGCGTTTGCTCTGACATTGATTAAACCTATCTTTTTTTTATTAGGTTCAATTTCGAGTATTTGATTTACAAACCGTGGCAAGGATTGTAAGGGCTGGCGAAGCCAGTTCCGAAGCGTAGCGAAGGAATGAAGCGATAGCGCAACCCTGAAAAGCCTGATT
>JALFAW010000316.1 GCA_022773305.1 Spirochaetia bacterium | reverse complement strand
AGGCCAGAAATAGGGAAATTTAGGCGAGAAACCTTGAAAAATGGGCGATCTTACAGCTAATTTTTACAAATCTCCCACGTAAAATATGACTTTTTTAAGCAGAATTCAGCTGGAATTCAAGGTGTTTCTACATGAAGAAATATAAGGGCTGAAAAAAGACATTTTTGGGGTGTTTTTTGAAGATTTTTCCCACGTAAAATATGACTTTTTTTGAAATATATCTATTCGTGTAATTCTATTTAATACAACAAGTTACGTGGTATCCACGTGAAATATGACATTTTAAAAAGTAGAAATTCTCCCACGTAAAATATGACTTTTTGAGGAAAAAAATCGTAATTCTGCCCTGAAATTATGAAAAAAGGCAAAAATCCTTAGAATTTGGGCAAAATTCGGGGGTAAAAGGTCATATTTTACGTGGTTTTGGACATTCTTCCCACGTAAAATATGACTTTTTCTTTCTTATAATATAGATCTACCACGTAAAATATTACTTCTTGCTTTTCTCGTCTTTTTCGATCTTGTTTGCAAGGGCTTTTATCTTTGCTTTCTCAGCAATCTCTTCCCGTTTTTTCATGGTATTCTCTATCTTGGCTTTCTTTGTTTTTGCAAGGTCTCCGAAATATTCCAGGTATTCATTGTGAAGCGAAATTCGTGCATAGCCTTCTTCGAGGAACTCTATGATGTTGCCGTTTGTGTTGTACATCGGCTCGATTACGATATCTCCATTCTCCATTTCTGAGATTTCAGCAATCGCATTCAGAATCGGTTCCTTGATGTCGCGTCCTGGATTCTTTGTGACATTTTCATCAGGAAGATCCAGAATCTGCTGAAGGGTCTTAAAGCTCATGTTGAAATAACCGTTTTTCCCGATATCATTAAGGCGTTTTCTTGCAAGCATAACGATGTTGAGAAGGGTATCAGCTGCATTATCCGAAAGCGAGAAGTATGTTTTAGGCAGAATTGAGAAATACTGAAGTGCGAAAACTTCCCAGTTGATACGCTTATTCAGGTAGATTTCAACGATACCGTTTTTGATATGGGCACCAGTAAAGAGGACTTCGATACCGCTGTCTGTAATCTGCTTCATGTCTTTCTTGTCACGGACTACACCTTCAATCTTGATACTGGTAAGCGGGTTTTTAGCCTGGTTGAATGCCTGACGTGCTGTTCTTAAGGTTTTGTAACAACCGAGGTCTACAAAGTCTTCAAGAGGGAACTTAATGCTTATATCACGATCAAGGTTCTCAGTAACGTTTTCCTTACTGAGCTTTACGAGCGTGTAAGTCAGAATCTTCTTGAGAGGCTTGTTTGCCTTTGTAAAAAGGTCGATGTTATCAAGATGAATTGTTGTTTCTGTGTTGTCAGTTGAATACTTAACTCTCTGGCTTAAGTCTTTTGTTGTTCCTTCAGGAGGAGTGAAGAATTCGAGCTGAGTTGAATGACTGTTGTGTTCCAGACGGTTTGCAAAAGTTTCAAGGTCCCCTGCATGGCTTACAACGTTAATCATTGTGTTTGAAGCCGGGCTGTTAGGAAAACTGAAGTATTTGCTATCGTCTTCGTATCTTTTGAGATTTCCCTTTTTTGTTGTTGCCGGTAAGTTACTTTTATTTTCGTCCATGGTCTTGACTCCTAATAAAGACCTATATCAGAAAAATGTACAAGTCCTTTTTTCTCCTGCTGCTCAAGATACTTGATGGCAATCTTAATGCCCTTTGAAAGAGATACTCCGTGTTTCATGAAATATGCTTTAAGGGCTTCACGCTCTTTTTCTGTTGTGCGGACTACAATCTGAGTTGCTTTTATAGTCTTTGAAACAGGAATATCATCATCAATGCTGATGTCTGCTGTATCAAAATCTGATTCGATGTTTGATGTCGGATCAATTTCAGTTATGGCTTCTTCAGGAATGGCTGTAACTGCTGGCTGAACAGGTGTTGCGGCTGCCGCAGGAGCTGTTCCTCCGATAGGCTTATTAAAACTGTTCAAGAAGTCCATGTCCAAATTGTTTTTTGCCGGCTGTACTTTCTGCATTTTTATCCCCCTACCCTATTTGAGTGCTTCTGCAATTTGTGAAAGAGCTTCCAGTGTGTCTTTCTTTGTACCTGCCATAGCCTGCACTGGAACTGAAGTTGTCTGGGCTTTTCTGAAGCCTGTGTCTGTTGGAATAACGAAAATCTCAAATCCGCTAGGTTCAAGGGCCTTGTACTGGGCAACCAGGTCACGGCACTGAGCAATAGCGTTGTTGTTTTCGTTCAGAACAAGTTTTTTTAGATAAGGTTTTCCTGTAACGCTTACGCCATAACAGTTGTCATAACGCTTTTTCATAGCCTCAAGATTTGTCTTGAAGGTTTTAAGTCCGTCATAGCTGAAGCGGTCAAGTTTAAGAACGTTGATTACTTCGTCGCTTGCGATAAAGCAGCTTTCTTCAAGGGCTCCGAATGCCGGTGAAGTATCGATTACGCAGTAGTCGAATGCTGCTGAAAGTTCGTTTTTAAGCTGAGCGAGCTTGAACTGCTCTTTCTGTGCGATTGTTTCCTGATAAGTTCTAAGACCTCCGTCAATTCCTGCTGTCGGAATGATGAAGAGGTTTTCTACCTGTGTCGGCTGAATTACGTCTTTGATTGTGCACTTGTCAGAGAGAACATCTGAAAGTTCATATTCGAGTTTCGGGAGGTTCATCCAGTCGGTTGTATTTCCCTGAGGATCGGCATCGATTAAGATTGTGCGCCCAAGTTTTGCAAGTTCTACAGCAACAGAAACTGAAACAGAAGTTTTTCCGGTGCCACCTTTCTGAATGGCAAATGTGTAAGTTTTCATTTTTATTCCCACCACCTGATTTATTCTAAAGTTTGTTTATACAATATAGCGGCACTTTTACGAATGCTGCGGCTAAAAAACTAAAGTTTTTATGTTTGTATAGACATTATATACCTTGTATAATCAAAACGCAAGACAAAATATACAATGTATAACAAGAAAATAAACAAGAAATATACAAAAAACTATACGTAGAATA
>JALFAW010000291.1 GCA_022773305.1 Spirochaetia bacterium | reverse complement strand
GGGTGGCTTTTTGCTTCGCAAAAATCAGGCTTTTCAGGGTTACGCTATCGCTTCATTCCTTCGCTCCGCTTCGGAACTGGCTTCGCCAGCCCTTACAATCCTTGCCACGGTTTGTAAATCAAATACTCGAAATTGAACCTATCTGTTTTTCGATTTTTGAAATTATCAGATGATATTGATCATAATGATATAAATCTGAATCAACCATATCAACAACTGCTGGATTTGAAAACTTTTCACTAATTGTATCTCGATTTTGTTTTGGATATGCATAAGCCACAGAAAAAATCCTCCTCGAAGCATATTTGCTATTTTTTCTGAATCAATTTTATCTGATTTTGTTTTTCCTTTATAAATTGCTGCCATGTAAAGTGCATGTCCTAAAGCAAACTCTATATTCCTTTCTGCACAAAAATTAGCAATCCAATACCATGTAAAAATACATTCTACACTAATTACAATATCATTTCCAAACGTATTTGTTATGATTTCCAAATTATCAACACTGCAAGTCATGTTTCTATGGAAAACTTTTTCTCCTAGATTATTGATTACACATACATACATACATATTTCTTGCATGTAAATCAATTCCTATGTAAAATTGATGTTGGTTCTTATAGAATCTCATTAAGTTTCCTCCTTCTTTTTTTAGGATATCATGTTTTTTCTTCATGATAAGCCTCGAGGGCCTTAATGATTTTCACGGATTGGATTTTGCTAACGCAAAATCTTTTTAGATTTAGAGTTTATATAAAACTCCAAAAACGGCCGAGTCAAAGGCTTGAACGAAGAGTTCCTTGATCGGACGTATTTGTTTGAAGTGTTTTGATGATGGAGTGATGATGACAAATAAAAATCCTTTTGAAATTGATTTTGACTCATATATTCGTCAAGGTGAACCTTGTAAAAAAGAAAAAAGTATTGCTTGGGCAATTGCTACGGGGTTACAACAAGTAGACGGTCTTACTCCATCAAAATATTTATATGAAACTGCTAAACGCAATATTGAAGGTGAAATTTCAATTGCAGAAGCAAAAAATGTTATTGATTCCTATTATGAATCAAAATCTGTTTCTGCAGAAAATGTTGAAGACACAGAAGAATCAGATAAAGTTTCGGCTCGTATTACTGAAATTCTTTCTGAAAAGTCTTTTACATTTTCTCCAAATCAGTTGTTATTAATTCATAAAAAATTGGTTTATGGTGTTTTTAATAAAATCTAGGCTGGAAAATTTCGTGATTATAATATTACAAAAAAAGAATGGTTTTTGAATGGAGATACTGTTTTATATGGGGATGCGGGTTTAATTAGTAGAACTTTGGAATATGATTTTAATACAGAAAAGAATTTTGACTATTCTGAACTTTCAAAAGAAGAAATTGTAAAACATCTTACTCGATTTATAGCAAATATTTGGCAAGTTCATCCTTTTGGTGGAGGAAATACTCGAACTACAGCAGAAAAACAAAATCTGCCTGTAAATAAAAAAAATGACAGAACTTTTAAATCTTTTAAAAGAAAATCCATTTTATACTTACGATGAATTGGCAAAAATAATGAACTGTACACGAGAAACTGTTAGAGTTAATTTAAGAAAGCTTGAAACACGTGAGCTTATTTGTCGAATTGATTCAGACAAAAATGGTCACTGGCAAAAAGTAGGGACAGACCTTAATTAAAGTTTAGATATGTTTACAAGTTTTTTTTTAAAGATTAAAATGTATAAAATGGTGGATAGATCAATTTTTCCTAGTCAAAATATAATTCAGCGGCAGTCTCAAAAACAGATTCAAAAACTGTCGGAAGTGCAGATTCAGGCTTTAAATTTTCTTGCAATGAGTTCGCTTGAATTGAAGGAAGAAATTTCTAAAGCTCTTAGTGAAAATCCTGCTTTGGAAATTTCTAGAAAATCAAAATTACGAGACTATGGGAAACACGGAAGTTTTACCGATGCTGATAAATTTCAGCAAGTTTTAGAAGCACAGTCTGACAATTCTGAAACTTTACAAAGTCATTTAATGCATCAACTTAATTCTATGAGTTTGTCTCCTTTTGAATTCGAAATTTCACAAAAACTAATTTTCAATCTGGATGAAAATGGGTTTTATGGTTCAATGCTTGCTCCTGAATCATTTTTGCCTTCACGTACAGAAAAAAATTTTCAAATTTTGAAAAAGTGTATTGAACGCATTCAAAAAATGGATCCAATTGGAGTTTGTTGTAAATCTCCAGAAGAAAGTCTTTTTGTGCAGGCAAAACAGGATGAAAAAGCTCCAAAACTTGTACTTTTTATTCTAAATGGGCATTTGGAACTGATAAATCCTCCTGAAAAAGAAAAAGTTTTTCGTAAACTCAAAGATTTTCAGAAGGATTATCATAAAAAAATGTTTGGTGCTACTTTGGATTTGGATGCCATTGATTATAATCTTGAAACTGTCCAGCAAGCAATAGATTATATTCTACATTTAAATGTGCGACCTGCTCAAGGATATATAAAAGATACTGTTTCTGTTTTTGAGCAGCCTGATGTTGTTTTGATTGTAGAAAGAAAGATTGGTGGAATTGGTACAGATAGTTTTGAAAACGGAATTGTCAGTGGGGATGATAATTTTCATTTTCAGGTAAAATATGGTTCTGGGGATTTACCTGAGCTTCAAATCTGTAAAGATTTTGATTTTGATTCTGAAAATGTTCAAAAAGCTCTTGTTTTTATTCAAAATCTTAAATTTCGTGAATCTACAATAGTTTTGCAAGGATGTGCAATTGTGAAAGCTCAAATTGATTTTTTCTTGCATGGAGAAGGGCATTTAGTTCCATTGACGCAACGTAAGATTGCAGAACAGTTGAAGATTCATGAATCTACAGTTTCAAGAATGGCTTCTAAAAAAAGTAACAGATTTATTCAGACGGAATGGGGACTTTTGCCTGTAAGTTATTTTTTTCTATCTGGAGTTTCATCGGTTGATGGAAAACAAAAACTTTCTTCTCAAATGGTTATTGAAGTTATGAAAAATATTTTAAAAGAACAGGAAGATAGTGGACAATCAATTTCAGATTTACAGCTAACAAAACTTCTTTTTGAGAAAGGGATAAAAATTGCTAGGCGTACAGTTTCAAAATATCGGGCTCTTGCTGGTATTGAAAATTCGTATAAAAGAAAATAAAAATACCTTCAGCCAAAACTTTATTTTTTTCTACTAAAAAAAGTGGGCTGAAGGCATTCTTGTAATTCAAAAGATTTTGGTTAGTGCAAAAATTCGATTTTTAAGGATTGGTAAACAATCAGTTCTGCAATGATTTTGTCAGTTTTTTTCAGATGAATTTGCACTTCAACTAGACATATCAACTAGAAAAATGAAAATGTTATCTTTCCTGAACTTTGTCTTTTTCTTTTTTAATTTTGTTATCAAGAACATCCATCATCTTGTTCAAAGCAGCAGAAAAATCATAATCTTCGCCCGAAACATGAGCTTGTGTTCCCCATTTGAAATTAACATTAGCATCAAGAACATATTCTTTATCATGTTTAATTTTTATAATCAAATCAACAATTAAATCATCTGCATAAGAGATTCGTTTTAGTTTAGAATCAATCATATCAGACTGTTTTTGTTCAAGTGTAAATCCTACAGCATTAATTGAAGTATTCATATTTTCCTCCGTAATTTAAAGCACTATTTCGAATGCTAGTTATACCCTGAAAATAAAAACAAAATAAAACTTCCGCATCCAAATAGTTTTTAGTCTTTATTAATAATAACATCGAATTGGGCAAAAAGAAACAAAAAATTTATAAAAATTATTAAACAAAAACGTTGTATCGCACACGTTAGGGACAGACCTTGAAACAAAATGCCACAACGGAAATGAAAAAACGGGGGACAGACCTAAAATAAGAGCAAACAAACAAGGTCGTACCCCTTTTATGTCATCCCTATGAGTAGATGAAAATTAAATTGTAGGACAAATATCGAGTTTTGAATTTTTATTGAGGGGGTAGTACACCCTCTCAAAACGGCGAAGTCAAGGCTTTAAGCGTTAGCGTGCATTGACTCGACGTATTTTTAGGGTGGCTTTTTGCTTCGCAAAAATCAGGCTTTTCAGGGTTACGCTATCGCTTCATTCCTTCGCTCCGCTTCGGAACTGGCTTCGCCAGCCCTTACAATCCTTGCCACGGTTTAAAAATCAAATACTCGAAATTAAATCTATTCATTTTTTTGTAGTTTTCTAATTAGATGCAAATAAACTTTAATTTAATTTAGCATACTAATGAGCTTTAATCAAATTAAATCACTTTTTTTTGTTTAGTGATTTATGAAAAAAAATTAATATTTTTCTAAATAGGTATTGATTAAATATCCGACGTTGTGTATAGTATACGTATGGCAGATAAAAAATTCACTGTCCTTGATTTATTAGATTTGGAACTCTCAGGTCATGACGCTTTGGATTTACGTTGTATTGCTGGGCGACGAGGTCTTCCTCGTGCAATAACTGTTCCAGAGATTAACAGACCGGGGCTTGCGCTTTCTGGATTTTATGATGTTTTTGCAAGCGATAGAGTTCAGCTTTTTGGTCGAGGAGAAGCTGCATTTTTGACTAAACTGCACAATGAAAATAATACTGATGCTATTAGAAAATTTTTTAATGATGACATTCCCTGTTGCATATTTACTTATAATATTGAACCTACAAAAGAGTTTTTGGAGATTGCTGAAGAAAATTGTTGCCCTGTTTTACAAACTTGTTTAACTTCTAATGAATTTTCCAGTAGAATTATTCGTGTTTTTTCTAATCAGTTTGCGCCACATCAAACATTACATGGGGTTTTGGTTGAAGTTTACGGTATCGGAATTCTTTTAAACGGTCATTCTGGAGTTGGAAAGAGCGAAACTGCTTTGGAATTGGTTGAACGTGGGCATCGCCTTGTTGCTGATGATATTATTGAAATTCGTTGTGTTAATGGAAATACGCTTTTGGGGCGCGGTGCTAACACAATGATTAGTCATCACATGGAAATTCGTGGTTTAGGGATTATTAACATTTCACAACTGTATGGTGTCGGTGCTATTCGTGACCAAAAAGAAGTTCAGCTTATTGTTCAGCTTGAAGACTGGAGTTCAAGTAAATCTTATGACAGACTTGGAACTGAACAAAAGTATATGGAATTGTTAGGTGTAAAAGTTCCAGTAATTGAAATTCCTGTTCGTCCAGGTCGAAATCTTCCAATTATTATTGAAGCGGCAGCTATGAACGAAAGGTTAAAAAATATGGGTTATAATTCTGCAAAAGAGTTTAATCAAAATGTATTGAAATGGATTGAAAAAGGGGATTCTTTGGCAGCTTATAGCGGCAATGATGATTCATATTAATTCAATGTTGTCATTTTTTTTGATAACTTTGATATAGACATTTAATTTTACAAATTAAAAGGAATTGAAAATGATTGAAAAGATTCTTACAGTTCAAAACAGAGCGGGAATTCATGCAAGACCAGCAGCTATTATTGCACAAACTTCAAATAAGTTTGAAAGTGAGATTATGTTGTCAAAAGATGATGCAACTGTAAATGCAAAATCTATTATGGGTGTTATTGCAATGGGAGCTGGTTATAATACACAGTTAACTTTGCAGGTTACAGGTCCGGATGAATCTGAAGCTGCGTCTACAATAGAAGAATTATTCAATAGCAAATTCGAAGAAGAATAAAATAATAAGAAGGGGGAATTATGAAAGGGATTACTGATAGACAGAAAGAAGTATTGAATTTTATTTCAGAATATACAGAAGCAAATGCTTATCCGCCAACTGTTCGTGATATTGGGGAACATTTTGGTATTTCTTTGCGTGCCGTTCAGGATCATATTGCTGCATTGCAGAAAAAAGGTTATCTTGCACAGAGTCAAAAAAGAGCACGCTCCATTCGAGTTTTGTCGGATTGCAGGGACAGAGAACCTGAACTTTTTGTAGGAAAAGTTCCTCTTTTGGGAAATGTTGCCGCTGGAAAACCACTTTTGTCAGAAGAAAACCTCGATGGATATGTTAATCTTACAGAACCATTTGTGCGTCCTGGAAAAAGTTATTTTGCCTTGAGAGTACGCGGTCAGAGTATGATTAATGCAGGAATATTAGATGGTGATTTGGCAGTAGTCGAGCAGGCATCTACAGCAGTTGACGGTCAGATTATTGTAGCTGTGATTGATGATGCAATTACTCTGAAAAGATACTATAAAGAAGCTGAAAGAGTTCGATTACAGCCAGAAAATCCAGCGTTTCAGGCAATTTATTGCACAGATGTTAGAATTGTTGGCATTTTATCAAATATTGTTCGTACTTATTAATTATTTTTAAAATTTGATGTCAAATACTAAACCAATTTATCTTTTTACTGGTCCTGAATTTGGATTACGTGATGATGCTATTAATGATATAAAAAAAATCCAAAAAAAACAGATTGGCGAAATTGATGAACAGAATTTTTATCTCATTGAAACACAGTTTTCACAGGTTATTTCTGTCTTACAAAGTGGAAATTTATTTGCAAATGGAGTGTGTGTTGTTTGCAAAAATGCTGAATTGCTCAAGAAAAAAGAAGATTTAGTTTTGATATCACAATGGCTTGAGGTTGCTGATTTTTCTTCCATATTAATTTTGATTTCAGATGAAATTTCTGTGGATTCTAAGCTTGAAAAACTTATTCCCAAAGAAAATAAAAAGGTTTTTTGGGAAATGTTTGACAATAAAAAACAAGAATGGCTTACGAATTATATTTTTAAAAACGGATACAAAATAAAACCATCAGCTGTTCAATTAATTTTGGATTTGGTAGAGAATAATACTCAGTCTTTAAAAACGGAATGTTCTAGACTTTTTTTATGTTTTCCAAAAGGTTATGAATTTTCTGAAAAAGAGATTGAAGAAGTTTTATCTTCAAATAGAGAAGAAAATATTTTTGATTTATTTGATGTAATAACGGATGAAAAAATATCTTCTTCTGCAAAATTGGAAAAAGCTTTGATAACTTTACAGAAAATCAGGCTCTCAAAAGAAAATTCTTCTGTAATGATTTTAGCGGGTCTGTCTTCGTGTTTTATAAAAGTGGTAAATTGGCACAAAATTGGTGAAAAAGCTGTTTTTGGTTCAACTCAGCAAAAAATTTATAGAAAAGCTTCTCGAGAATGGACAATTGGTCAAGCAACTGCAATTCTGGCAAATATAGCTTCTGCGGATATGGAAATTCGCTCGAGTGGTTCTCAAATGGAGGATATTGTTTTACAGAAAGTGATATATGAAATTGTGATGAAAAAAGGAAGTCAGATGGCTACTCTAGATTAACACTATTCAATAAGTTTTTGAGAGCAGTTAGTTCTTCTTTTGAGAAAGTTGAACCTTTTCCCATTTTTTGGTGATCAGGAGACCAGCTTCTTAAATCATATTTAGCAGGTCTACCACTCCAGGAAACAAGGTTTAATTCCAGATTCCAACCACCTTTGCCTTCTGATACAATTCCGATGTTTTTTACAATTTCAAAAGAAAAATCTTCAGCCATAAATACTCCTGTTATTTTTTTTAAGATAGAATTATTAGGTTCAATTTCGAGTTTTTTAATTTTAAACAGTGGCAAGGATTGTAAGGGCTGGCGTAGCCAGTTCCGAAGCGTAGCGAAGGAATGAAGGTAGCACGAAGTGCGTACGGAACCCTGAAAAGCGCGAGTTTGCAATGCAA
>JALFAW010000037.1 GCA_022773305.1 Spirochaetia bacterium | reverse complement strand
TTTTCGTTCAGTACCAAGCATTTCGCAACCTAAACAAAACATTTCACATTTTGTGAATTCGGCAATCTGAGCATAATGTTCCAAAAAAGCTTGATAAAATTCAAACCATTGTTTCCAATAATAATCTTCTTCCATCATATTAGCATCTGGAAAATCAATCAAAGCACGCCATATACCGTCTGAACAATTAATCATTGGTTTAAGACAAACCTTAATATTTTTATCATGAAAGCGATTTATAGTTTCGATTAATTCTAAATCTGGAATATTGTAACGATAATCAAAATAAATCTCTGTAGAACTGTATGTTTTTTGATTAACTGGAAAGGCAAGACAAACCCAATTTATGCCAGTTTTCATCAATTCATTCTGACTTTCAATTCCTTTTTCACAGTTATACATTCCTTTTTTTGCTGAATAACCGTATGTAAAACCTTTAATTTCCATAAAAACCTCAATTCTTAAAATGGCAAATATTTTTTGTAAAATGTCAATTTTTAAATTTTATCTTTTTAAGTGCGTTTTTGTTTTTTGGACAAATGTCGAGTTTTGAATTTTTCTTTTTAGGGTGGCTTTTTGCTTCGCAAAAAACAGGCTTTGCAGGGTTCCGTACGCACTTCGTGCTACCTTCATTCCTTCGCTCCGCTTCGGAACTGGCTTCGCCAGCCCTTACAATCCTTGCCACGGTTTGTAAATCAAACACTCGAAATTGAACCTTATAGTTAAAAATCGTAAAGAATCTAAGTTTATTCATAGATTTTTACATCCCCAAAAAATATCATTTGCTTAAAATATTGCTTTTTTTTATGATAATGGTAGAATATTAGTTGAGAGTTAAATAAGTTTTACGGATATACTAATGAAAAATGTAGCTTTGATAACTGGTGCCTCAAGTGGCATTGGATTTGATGTTGCCTTGCGTTTACTTGAAAAAGGATACACAGTGTATGCAGCAGCACGAAGAATAGAATTAATGGAAGAAATTAAAAGACAAGGTGGAAATACTATTTATCTTGATTTAAATGATGATAATTCTATTAAATCTTGTGTAAATGAAGTTCTTCAAAAAGAAGGAAGAATTGATTTACTTATAAATAACGCAGGTTATGGACTTGGTGGTAGTTTAGAAGATATTCCTTTAGAAAAAGCAAAACAACAGTTCGAAGTAAATGTGTTTGGAATGTTTAGGATTATCCAACTTGTCTTGCCATCAATGCGAAATCAAAAATCAGGAAAAATCATCAATGTTTCTTCAATGGCAGCAAGATTTTCAACACCTTTTACTGGTTGGTATCATGCTTCAAAATATAGTGTAGAAGCATTATCCGATGCACTTCGCATGGAAGTAAAAAAGTTCGGAATAAAAGTTGTGATTGTAGAACCTGGATTAATCAAAACAAATTGGGGAGTAATTCACAGTGACAATATTCAAAAATATTCTGGTTCCACTGCTTATGCAGAATATGCAAAAGATGTATCAGATTATTTTAGAAATTCTTACACAAAATCAAAGTTTATTACAAAACCAGAAATCATTTCTAAATTAATAGTAAAAATCGCTTTCAAAAAAAATCCTAAACCTCGATATATAAAAGGAAAAAATGCACATATATATATTTTTGCAAAATCTGTTTTACCAACAGTAATTTATGATAAGTTTTTGACACTTCGTTTTTTATTGGAACGATACCACAGTAAAAAAGTGGAGAAATAAATAATTTATTGATTTAAAATTTATTTTAAATGATGTGAAAAAAGACATTTGATTTATTTAATCAATTGTGATATAATCAAAATGTTATTTTTGTAACGTGTTTTATGGAAATAATTCTCTGGAGAGTCTCCTAATTTTTTGGAGCGCCGAAGGGTTAAGACTATTCAAGTTGATATCTCAGGCAAAGCGGACAGAGTAGATGTGTGTCTGTTAAACTCTTTGGAGAGCCGGATTTTTGTCTGGCTCTTATTTTTTTAACTTTTAAGGATAATAAAATGTTTGATCAAATCCTTACAAAAATTGATGACATTGTTTGGGGAATTCCAACAATTGCATTAATCTTGATAACTGGTATCGTTTTAACAATTCGTTTACGCGGTGTTCAGTTTACAAAACTTGGAAGAGGTTTCAAAACTCTTTTTTCTAAACCAGAAGGTGGGAAAGGAGAAGTTTCTCCATTTGCTGCCTTGTGTACAGCTTTATCAGCTACAATCGGAACAGGAAATATTGTCGGCGTTGCAACAGCTATTGCAGCTGGAGGACCAGGAGCTTTGTTCTGGATGTGGCTTGCGGCACTTTTAGGAACAGCAACTAAATACACTGAATGTATGCTCGCCGTAAAATATCGTGAACATGCTTCAGACGGACACGTTTTAGGAGGACCTTTCTACACAATCGAAAAAGGAATGAAAGAAAAAACTGGAATAAACTTTAAATGGCTCGCAGTTATTTTTGCAATTTTCGGAGTTTGTGTAGGTCTTTTTGGTATTGGAACATTTACTCAGATTTCAGGGATTACTACAGCCGTAAGCAATGCCTTTGATCCAGAAAGTAAACACATAGCATTTACTCTTTTTAATAATGAATATACATGGTCAGTTGTAATTGCTGGACTTTTAGTAACTTTTGCAGTAGCACTTGTTATTATCGGTGGACTCAAACGAATTTCAAAAGTTGCAGAAAAAGTTGTTCCTGCAATGGCTGTTATTTATGTTTTCCTTGGACTTTCAATTTTGATCATGAATGCAACAAAAATTCCTTTAGCTTTCACTGTGATTTTCAAAAGTGCTTTTGGATGGAAAGCTGCTGCTGGTGGTGCAATGGGATTTGTATTCAAACAAGTTACAGATTCAATGCAAAAGGGTGTTGCACGTGGTATTTTCTCAAATGAAGCTGGTCTTGGTTCTGCTCCAATCGCTGCTGCAGCTGCCCAAGTTGATGAGCCAGTTCAACAGGGAATTGTTTCAATGCTTGGAACTTTTATAGATACTATCATCATCTGTTCTATGACAGGTCTTGCTATTGTAATTGCTTTTTATTGCGGTGACTCTTATGGTGAAATTGGCGAATTGAGAGGAATTGCACTTACTTCAGCTTCATTTAGCAAAGTTTTGGGGGGCGACGGACGTTCAGTTCAGTTCCTTTTGATGCTTTGTCTTGTATTTTTTGCATTTACAACAATTTTAGGTTGGGATTATTACTCAGAAAAATGTCTTGAATATTTGACAAAAGGAAACATGACAGTTGTAAAAGTTTTCCGTTGGATTTACATTCTTGCAGTTTTCATTGGACCATACTTTACAATCAGTCAAGTGTGGACAATTGCCGACATTACAAATGGACTTATGGCAATTCCAAACTGTGTTTCTTTGATTGTTCTTAGTGGCGTAGCTGCAAAAGAAACAAGAGATTATTTCAATAAATATCCAAAACTTTAAACAGATTTTATAAGAGAATCTAATTTGTAATTCTAAATAAAAAATGTTTTTGTTATTGAAATAAGTTTCTATGATTCAGGGGTTAATACAACCCCTGAAAACGAGCGAGTCCAGACCTTGAGCGAAGCGTGCCTTGACCGGTCGTTTTATCGTTTTTATAGACTTTTATTAAAATGAAAAAAGTGTCTTTGGGGATTATTGCTCTGAGACACTTTTTTCTATTTGTTTTACAAAATCTTCTCCCCAATAATCACAAAGCATTTCATAGGCTTCCTTTTGAATTTCAGGAGAAACAACTGATTTGTATTGTAATAAATTATTTTTCAATCTTTTGATGCATTCAATTTTTACTGCATCAGAATGAAGTAATGAATAATTTTGTGGGTTTTCATTTTGAATCTCATCTAATAAAAAAACAAAAATTGAAGATGAGGAACAAATTTTTTCCCATTTTTCTAAATCAGTTATTTTTGTTCGTGATGAAATTCCACTGCTTAGGGAATAATTATAAATTTTTTCATCAAAACCAATGTATTTTTTTGCAAAGTATGAAATAAAAAAATATTGTAGAAAATCTTCATTCATCGTACAATTAATAGGTGGGATTTTGCTTAATGCTTCAATATAAATTTCGCTTTTTATTAATTTTGCCCATAAAAATCCACAATGATTATGAGATAAAAGAAATCCATCAAAAATCTGATTGTTTTGCAATATTCCATCAAAAACATGATTGACAACTTTTTCCTTGATTTCCATCAATTTTTTTTTATCATCTGAAAATTCATTTGTGTTTTCTTCAAAAAAAAGATATGTTTTTCCATGAATTATATCAGCATTTGTTTGTTCAGCAATTTTAGAAAGTGAAAAAAGTGCATTAGGTTCAAGAAAATCATCACTATCCAGAATGCAGATATATTTCCCTTTTGCAGCATAAACAGCAGTTCGTCGTGCTTCTAAAAGTCCTTTATTTTTTTCATGAACAATTGTTTTTATTTTTTTATGGAATTTTTTTTCTATTGATTTAATAATTTTTGCGAAGTTATTTCCATAATCATCAAACCCATTTGAATTATCATTTACAACGATTACTTCAAAATCTTGATAATTTTGAGAAAAAACACTTTCTAAACATCTGCTCAAATATTTTTCAGACTGAAAAACAGGAATACAGATTGTAATGAATGGAAAATTTTTTTTTATTAGCACAAAAACAATTATATTATTTTTATGATTAAATTGCAATTTTTAAATAATGGCCATGTATTTGCTTTACTAAGTTTAAAATATACATTAAAATTATACTTATGATTGATTATACAGGCGATTTATTATTCGATTTTTTAAATAATCAAGATTCTCCTTTTACGCCAAAAGATTTTCAGAATTTTGTAAAACGTAAAAGTGGTCAGAAAATTACTTTACAAGAAGTTAGTGATATTTTAAATAATTCTGATGTAGTTTTTCCTTTAGTTAAAAATGAATACATAACTAGAGCTTGTGCTTTTGAAGGAAAATGGTTTAGTTTTAAACCTTCAAAAGAGGAAGTAAAAAAAGGCTGGTTTATAATAGGGCATCGTGCAATGCCATTTATAAATTCAGAGATTTCCCCTGATTGTTTTACAGTATATTCAAATGCAAAGAAAATTACTTCAAAAGGGTGTTCTTTTTCTACTAATCTTGTTTTGGATACTTATGCAATGTTTGGAGAGGGTTACAGTCTTCCTATCATTTTTAATGATGATAATAGTTCAATAAGTTTACAAGATGTTCAGAATTGTATGCCAAATGAAATTACTGTTACAGCATGGTCTTTAACTGAATTATCAGGTGAAGATACTTTTGAGTATGGTGATAGAATTTTAGGTAGAGTTATCGATTGGAATGAATGTGTTATAGAATTTCAGGTTCTAAAAACACCAAAAGCACTTGCACTTTCTCAAGATGCAATTCAAAGAGAAGAATGGTATACTTGTTTAGAAAATGCATTTTTAGAAAGTTTTGATAAACATGGTCCAAGAAATTCTATTGATTCTCAACTAGCTGTAATAATGTTAGAAAATCAAGAAAAGTTATGCATTAAAAATTGTGGTTCTATTGAAGAATTTATGTCGCATACAAAAAAAGTTTGTTTTCAGAATTTTGGTGTTGAATCACGTATTTGGCGCAAAAATGAAGAAATTCCGTATATTGGAAAATGGATTAGTGAAGAAAATTATGACGAATTATTGATTAATGATTTTACAAATTCTTTTTCGCCAGTGGTGTTTGATTCATTTGTCAAAGATAATCTTTATAATATATCTACGAAAAAGAAATCAGAAACTTTTGAAGAATTAGTTAAAAAAGCATGTCCATTTTATGCAAATACCAATTTTTTTGAAAATAAAGAAATTATTGATAAATTAAAAAAGCGTCAAGAATTTATTGAAAAGGGATATAATCAGTTTATCGATTATCCTATAGCTGAGATAAGAAAAAGGTTACTTGATGTATACATTAAAATAAGTTCATTAGCTTTTGAATTAGCTTTTTCTGGAATTGATGCAAGAGAATTTTCTCAAGATGAATTAATAATCCTTTCTCAAGTTTTTTCACATTGTGTAAAAATGGTTGAACAATTGGAAGTTCCATCAATGTTTATTGATTTTCCAATTGATGAAATGTACATGTCTGTGCAAGGAATGGAATTCACTTTCGATGAAATTGAAAATTCATTAAAAAATTCTCTAAAAAATTTAAGATATAAGTTCTTTTCTGTTGTTTGAGATTAATCTTCTATAAATATAAAAATTTATGATTATTAAATGACATTTTAAAACTCGTTAGAATTCAATTTTAATTATCATAGAAAAACATCATAATAATGAGTTTATTAAAAAAAGGAGGAATTTGTTTATGGATAATGAAGTTGATGTTGCAAAACTTATACATAAGGGTGGAATTTATAGAGATGTAGAAGGTGAAACACCTCAAGAAATTTATAAAAAAATTAGCAAAATGATAGATTTACCCGATTGCATGACTTCAGAACAAGTGTATAATGCTTTGTGTGCACGTGAAGAAATTTTAAGTACAGCTGTTGGAAATGGAATTGCTTTGCCACATGCCCGTGCACCTATTATGAAAACCGAAGAAGATCAGAGAATCTGTATTGTTTATCCAAAACATCCGATTGATATGGTTGCTCCTGATGAACGTTCAGTTTACGTTATGTTTGTTTTGCTTACCTATAATCCTCAGGTTCATCTTAAGGTACTTTCATCTTTAGCAAGTCTTTTTCGTGAAAATAGTTTTAGAAAAGCATTGGAAGAACAGGCTGATGAAGCTACTCTCCAAAAACTTATTAATGAATTAATATAAAATTATCTCTATAAATTAAGAAATTAGAGAAAAATTATTTTTTTGAGGTTTTATTATGGATAAAAAAGGTATTGAATCGGTTGCACTTTCAATCAGAAGTTTATCAATGGATGCAATCCAGAAAGCAAATTCTGGTCATCCTGGACTTCCTCTTGGAGCTGCAGAAGTGGCTGCTGTTTTGTATGGTGAAGTGATGAAACACAATCCTGCAAATTCTAAATGGTCAGACAGAGACCGTTTTGTTCTTTCTGCAGGCCACGGTTCTATGTTGCTTTACAGCATTCTTCATCTTGCTGGATATGATGTAACAATGGACGATATTAAAAACTTCCGTCAAGTTGGTTCACGTTGTCCAGGACATCCAGAATATGGTGATACAGATGGTGTTGAATGTACTGGTGGTCCACTTGGACAGGGCGTTTCAATGGCTGTTGGTATGGCAATTGCAGAGAGCATGCTTGCTGCAAAGTTTAATACTGCAAAACATACTATTGTAGACCATTATACATATTCTTTGGTTGGTGAAGGATGTCTGCAAGAAGGTGTTGCTTCTGAAGCTAGTTCACTTGCTGGTAATCTTAAACTTGGAAAACTTATTGTTTTCTATGATGAAAATAAAATTTCTATTGATGGATGCACTGACATCACATTTACTGATGATATTGCAAAACGTTATGAAGCTTACGGCTGGCAAGTTCTTCGTGGTGATATGTATGATGTTGAAGGAATGGTAAAACTTATCAATGAAGCAAAAGCTTGTAGCGATAAACCATCTTTGATTATGCTCAAATCTATCATCGGAAAAGGTGCTCCAAAACAGAATACTGCTGATGTTCACGGTGCTCCTCTTGGTGCAGAAGGAATTATTGAAGCAAAGAAAAATCTTGGTCTCCCAACTGATAAAGATTTTTACGTTGTTCCTGAAGCTTATAAATATTTTGAAGACAAAAAAGCTTCGTTTGCAAAAGCTGAAGCTGATTGGAATGAAACATTTGCTGCTTGGGCAAAAGAAAATCCTGATTTGAAAAAACTTTGGGATGCTTATCATTCAGATGCTATTACAGATGAAACTGTAAAAGATGTTGAATATAAAGTGGGTGATGCTTGTGCAACTCGTGATGCTTCTGGAAAAGCTTTGAATGTAATTGCAGCTCGTTTTGCAAATCTTGTTGGTGGTTCTGCTGACTTGATGGGACCAAACAAAACTGCTTTCAAAGCAACTGATAATGGAACATTCAGTCCAACAAACCGTGCTGGACGCACAATAGAATACGGTATTCGCGAATTTGCAATGTCTGCAGTTTGTGCAGGTATTTCATTGCATGGTGGTCTCCGTCCATTCTGTGCAACATTCCTTGTGTTTGCTGATTATCTTCGTCCATCACTCCGCGTAGTTTCTTTAATGAAACAACCTGTAATCTATGTATTCACACATGATTCTATTTATGTTGGTGAAGATGGTCCAACTCATCAGCCAATTGAAACTATGGCTTCTTTGCGTGCAATTCCTGGAGTTCAGGCAATTCGTCCTGGTGACCCAGAAGAATCTATGCAGGCATGGAATATGGCTTATGCTTCAAAAGATCATCCAGTTTGTATGGCATTTACACGTCAAGCTCTTGCAGTTTATGAAAAAGCTGATAAAAACTGGAAACAGAATATGGCTGAAAAAGGAGCTTATGTTGTTCAAGAAGGAAGTGCTTCTCCTGATATTACAATTTTGGCTTCTGGTTCAGAAGTTAATATGGCACTTAAAGCAGCAAGCCTTACTTCTGGAAAAACAATTCGTGTAGTTTCAGTTCCTGATTTGAAAAAATTTGCAGGACTTTGTTCTTGTTCACAAAAAGAAATAATCGGAGATGCAAAACGCGTAGTTTGTACAGAAGCTGGCATTTCTACAGAATGGCTTCAATTTGCAAAGAAAGAAGACTGTTTCTGTATCGATAGATTTGGTACTTCAGGTCCAGCAAACAAAGTTGCAGAATATTTGGGATTTACTGCAGAAAAACTTGCTGAACTTTTAGCAAAATAATAGGTTCAATTTCGAGTATTTGATTTACAAACCGTGGCAAGGATTGTAAGGGCTGGCGAAGCCAGTTCCGAAGCGGAGCGAAGGAATGAAGCGATAGCGTAACCCTGAAAAGCCTGTTTTTTGCGAAGCAAAAAGCCA
>JALFAW010000201.1 GCA_022773305.1 Spirochaetia bacterium | reverse complement strand
CCGGAAAATGATCCGTCTGTTTTATTTACAACTGCTGGTATGCATCCTCTTGTTCCTTATTTGCTTGGTGAAAAACATCCGGCGGGAACTCGATTGACAGATTATCAAAAATGTGTACGTACTGGTGATATTGATGAAGTTGGTGATCCTTCTCATTTAACTTTTTTTGAAATGCTTGGAAACTGGTCTCTCGGTGATTATTTTAAAAAAGAATCCATAGCTTTTTCTTATGAATTTCTAACTTCTCCACAGTGGCTTGGTCTTGATCCTCGAAAAATTTCTGTTACAGTTTTTGCTGGTGATGAAAATGCTCCACGAGATGAAGATGCTGCAACTTTTTGGAAAGAAAACGGAATGCCTGAAGATAAAATTGCATATCTCCCTGCAAGCGATAACTGGTGGGCAGCAGGTCCAACAGGTCCATGTGGTCCAGATACAGAAATATTTTATTGGGTAGGGGAAGGACTTCCTCCTGCTGGTTCAAATAAAGGTACGGATTCAGCAAACTGGATGGAAATCTGGAATAATGTATTTATGCAGTTTAATCGTGTTGATGAAAAAACTCTTGTTCCACTTCCAAAACAGAATGTTGATACTGGAATGGGACTTGAACGCACAAACTGCATTTTGCAGGGAAAAACTTCGGTTTATCTTACAGAAGTTTTCCAGCCAATCATCAAAACTATTGAAGGTCTTTCCGGCTATATTTACGGAACTGATGATGAAAAAGATAAATCTGTACGTATTATTGCAGACCACAGCCGTTCATCCGTATTCATTCTTGGTGACCAGAAAGGCGTAACTCCAGACCGTGTAGGAGCTGGATATGTTTTGCGCCGTTTGATTCGTCGTGCTGTTCGTCATGGAATGAAACTTGGCATCGAAAAAGATTTTATGGCAGAAGTTGCTGCAACTGTAATCGAAAACTTTAAAAATGCATATCCTGAACTGGAAGAAAATAAAGAAAAAGTTTTCCGTGAACTTACTGCCGAAGAAGCAAAATTCCGCACTACACTTAAAAAAGGTGAGGCTGAATTCCAGAAACTTCTTCCAAATCTCATGAAAAATCCTAAAAAAATCATTTCTGGTAAAGTTGCATATAATCTTTATGAAACTTACGGATATCCTTTGGAACTTACTCAGGAACTTGGTGCAGAAAATGGATTTACAGTTGATGTAGAAGGATTTAAAGAAGCCGAAAGAAAGCATCAGGAAGCAAGTAAAACTGCTGAAGCCGGAGCTGCAAAAGGTGGACTTGCCGAACAGTCTGATGTTACTACAAAATATCACACAGCAACTCATTTGCTCCAGCAGGCACTTGTCAATGTTCTTGGTAATCAGGTTGCACAGAAAGGTTCAAATATCAACAATGAACGTATGCGTTTTGACTTTACTTTTGAGCGTCCAATGACAAAAGAAGAAATTGCACAGGTCGAAGCTATAGTGAATGAAAAAATCAACGAAGATTTACCTGTAACAATGCAAGTTATGCCTTTGGATGCTGCTAAAGCTTCTGGGGCTCGTGCTTTGTTTACAAATAAATATGGTGAAGATGTAAAAGTTTATACAATCGGACGTGATGCAAATAATGACTGGTTCAGCAAAGAAGTTTGCGGCGGACCTCATGTTCAGCATACAGCTCAAATCGGAGATTTTAAAATTCAAAAGGAACAGTCTTCTTCTGCCGGAGTGCGTCGTATTCGGGCTGTTATAAGTGGCGGACTTCCGCTTGAATCTTAATAAAACCTGGTTTTATGTAACCAAATGAGAAAAAACTGTTTTATAAATGTTAGGAAGGTAATATAAATGAAACGCTTATTTTATGCTACTTTGTTTTCAGTAGTCACACTTTTTGGTATGTCTGCACAGGCAAATCTTCAGCCTCTGGTTGTCGTAAAATTGAATGGTTATGAAACTATTTCTTTAAAAGATTTAAAAGATTCTGTAGAAACATATCAGTCACAGTCTGGTCAAAAATTTAATATTGAACAGAAAAAAGAAATTCTTGAATCTTTGATTGACCAGAAGCTTATCATTCAGGCAGCAAAAAAAGAAGGAATCGTTTTTTCTGACAGTCAGGTTGACCAGTATTATCTTGCAAATATGTCTCAGATTGTAGGACGTCAGGTAACAGAAAAAGAATTTGCAGATATAGTCCGCCAGACACAGAATATGTCTGTTGATGAGTTTTTAAAATCACAGCTGCGTATGAATGTTGCCCAGTACAAGGCATATTTGAGAAGTCAGCTTATGGCGCAGCAGT
>JALFAW010000182.1 GCA_022773305.1 Spirochaetia bacterium | reverse complement strand
TCAATTTTTTCATTAATTCAAGAATCTGCTCACCGTTTTTACTATCAAGATTGGCAGTTGGTTCGTCAGCCAAAATTATAGGCGCTTTTGTTACAAGAGCTCTAGCAATCGCAACCCGCTGTCGTTGTCCCCCGCTTAATTCACTTGGCTTATGATTTTTCCAGGCAGTAAGACCCACAGTTTCCAGTAGAAATTCTATCCATTCTTTTCTTTGAACAGGATTTAAACTTTCTGTTGCAGGAGATTTACCAGTCTTAAGAGGAAATTCTATATTTTCAAATACATTAAGAACAGGAATTAAATTAAAAGTTTGAAAGATAAAGCCAAGATTATTTCGTCGCAATTCAGTAAGCATTTTATCAAGTTTATTAGGAATATGATTTGATTTTTCAAATCGCATATCCTTATAAACATCAATACCGTTAAGAATAATTTTTCCGCTTGTAGGAAGATCAATCAATCCAATAAGATTTAGGAGAGTACTCTTTCCAGAACCACTTGGTCCAGATATTGCGGCAAAATCACCTTCGTTTATAGAAAAAGATGCCCCTGCTACCGCATGAACTTCAACTTTCTCCATCTGATAGGTTTTATAAATATCCTGCAATTCAATTACTGCTGACATAATATTGAACTCCCATTAAAATAATCTAATAATCTACTGTCAATGTTATATAAGAACCAATGGTCCATCTTCCGTAGGAAGGAATCTCATCGCCATATTCCCATTTTACGCCGGTATTCCATTCACAGAAAGGAAAAATACCAGAAATTTTAAAACCTGGCTTAATAAAGCCACTATTAGTATTAAAATTATGACTTAATTCCACTCCAATTTTTACGTTTTTTTTCTTTCCTAAACGTTTTACTCCGCCATCAAATGCAACCATATTATAAAAGACACTGTCTACGTTTACATCATTTTCATTATAAATATAATAAGTGCCTTGATACTCTATGTTAAATCCAATATTAGGATCTTTTTTATCCCACCATTTGTATAAACCAGATGTTATTACCATCTGTTGAAAAGTTGTTTTATGAATACTAGCTTTAGCAATATCCCTGAGACACGAATCTTTGTCTAATCTGACCATACCTTGAGCATAAACATCTGCACCTAATATTGTTCGTTTCAATTCCAGACCAAAAAGTGGACCAAGAGATTCACCTTTTTCTTTAGTTTCCTTTCGTCCAAAAAAATTCATTGAAAGTTTTCTGAATACCCATTCAATTGATGCAGTAAAAAACATATCATCAAAACTTGGAGAAGAAGAACTTCCTGTATAAATCGCAGCCGCTGTAATAGTTCCGGCAAAAACAGGAATTCTCAGCATCAAAGTCGTACCACTATTACTGTCAAACATGATATTTGTGTTTTCACCACCAATTTCATATTCTTTTGTTGAATTTGTTGAATGACTAAAAAGTCTGGTATAACCCCAGGTAGTAGCTTTTTTTCCAGCAGTAAAATAAAAACGATTTTTAATAATAAAATCAAAAAAATATTCATTCAATCCTAAAGTATAATTAGGAAAACCAATCCTAATCGTTCCATGAATAGCAAAATCGCGACTTGGTCTTGCATTCATATATATGTAATTTTGAAAATTAAAATATCCGCATAACTTGTTATAATCAGAATCCTCGTCATCATCTGTTTCCTGCTGAATTATATATGCTAAACCAGTATCAACAGAAAGATTCCCAGTTAAAGTTATTGGCGTCGCAATAAAATTTATAGAAATACCCTTTTGTTTATTTTCAGCATCAGAATTTATATGAGTATCCTCTGCATTATCAAACAGAGAATCTATATCTTCATCCAGTTTTGAAAAAGCTTCAGACTGCGACACTTTTTCATCTTCAGCATTATCAAACAGAGAATCTATGTCTGCATCAATTTGAGAAAAATCTACTTGAGTTTCCACATTTTGCTTTGTACTCTTAGCGTTTTTTCGTTTTGCAAAAGCATTAAAATTCAAAATAACCAGAAATAAGAATACAACAGCTTGTATCTTTTTCATTTATTTAACGCTCATCATTTCCAAATAAGGTTTAGTATATACCATGTCATCCACTTTATAGAAAACAACATTGCTTATGGAGATTACAGTTTTTTCGTATTCTACTTTGTCGTTAATTTTCTTTCCTCTAAGATGATCCTGAATCATCATATTCACAGGAATTGAATATTCTTTCTTGCCATTAAAAATTTTCTGATACGATGGAACTGCAATTGTTCTAAGCCTTTTTTTTGAAAGACTATAATCCTCTCGTTTTCGCATAAGCCCATCATCTTTACTTACCCAAATCTTAATTTCAGGATAAGCAACATTTTTTGAAGTAGCCTGCAATGTATAAAGAATGCAGTTGAATTTTCCCAGTTTTACATCTTCAAAACTTTCAATCGAATAATCCTGAACATAAAGCTGCGGTGCAAAATCACTAGTATTAGCATTTGTATTTTGAAACTTATCCCTTACAGAACTGAATGTAAACCTTTTATCAGCAGGGTCATAAAACCATATATTAGAATCAAACTGAAGATATCCCTTCCCCTTATCCTTTTCAGGACCAGTTATCAAAATCGTCCATTTTTTCTGAGCATCTCTTCTATAAAGAATGGCACTCAAAACATTTCTACCTTCGCCAGGCTTATCATGAACTATCTGATAATCACCCTTCATGTCAGTTTCATAAAAACAAGTACTTTCTTCTGCCTGAATCAATATTCTTTCAGCTTCCTGTCGTGAAGTCTGTGCAAATAAACTAGAAACAGAACAAAATAACGCAATCAAAATTATTCTTTTCATATCATCTCCAAAATTTTATTCATTTGTAGAAATTGCCTGACAAGGTATAATATTAACACATTTATAAACTGAATAAAAAACAGCAAGTAAAGTTACAAATATTATACTAAATAATACAGCAAAAAGTCCACTTCCGTAAATTACAGGATTTAAGAAACCTTTTGTTAAAAAAATTGAAAAGCCAGGAATAAATGAAAAATTTACAGTAGAAAAAATCTTGCATAATACAAAACTAATAACAAGTCCTGCCGAACATCCACTAAGCAAAAGAAATAAACTTTCCAATAAAAGACTGGCAATAATTGAAGTTTTTTTCATTCCAATCGCCATATAAATACCTATCTCATTTATTCGTTTCATTACAATCACACGATAAGTACTACCCATTCCCGCATTGATTATAAGCACTAAAAGAACGATTATAAGCATAATCACAGCACTCATTGCATTTTTTAGAATTTTAACATCTGTTAGATTTGATTTCAAAGGAATCAATGCAAATGTATCTTCCGAAAGTTTCCATTCTGAATCGTAAAAAATTCTTTTATCATCAACCAAAGGAAACATTTTAAATTCCTTTTCCATCTTTTTCTGCAAATCAGCAATAAACTTATCATTCAAGCCTTTTCGTTCCGGAAATCCTATGCAAATTCTGTTTGTAAAATCATAATCATAACCGTAAGTTTTTCGCATAAAATCAAGATTAATGTAAGTAGTATACATTCCAAAAACACTTGAATCAGAAAAAATGCCATTAATTTCAAGATCCACAGTATTAATGTAGCCGGTTAAAGTTCTTAAATACAAAGTTATGGAATCACCACATTTCACACCAAGTTTTTTTGCAATCGGAGCGCTAAGTAATATTTTATTCGACCCTGCTTCAATTGCAGCATTACCTTCCGTCATGTTCATTTTAGCAAAAAGATAAGATTCCTTTTCAAAATCAACAGCTTTTATAACACGCTGCAGAACTTCTTCGCCTTCGTAGTACAAAGAAACATTTGTTCCTGCACTAAAATCATATCTTTCCGTAATCACCGCATCCGACGGCATTATTTTTTTTAGTTTTTCAATCATATTTTTATGATC
>JALFAW010000018.1 GCA_022773305.1 Spirochaetia bacterium | reverse complement strand
CAAGGATTGTAAGGGCTGGCGAAGCCAGTTCCGAAGCGGAGCGAAGGAATGAAGCGATAGCGTAACCCTGAAAAGCCTGATTTTTGCGAAGCAAAAAGCCACCCTAAAAATAAAAATTCAAAACTCGACATTTGTCCTAATAAAAATCTATTTCAGTAAAACTTATTTCAGCCGTGCTAAAGGTCTGGCAAAAACTTCTTTTGAAAGCTCACCAATCACATTTGAATTGTATGCAGAATAAGCGGCAAGCGCGAAATAATAAATCCTACCGTTTTCCAAACCAGTTACCGTAAAACTACTTACATTTCCAACATTAATTGGGGACGCACCTTCAATAGCAATTCTTCCAAGATATTCACCTGGACGAGTTCCATAATAAAGATAATATCCACCGGCAGTATCATCAACAGAATAATTCCAGCTCAAAGTGACACTCGAGTTTCCAGCAATAGCTTTTACAACAAAAGGAGGAAGTGGTTCTGGTAATTCTTCAAAATCAAGCGAAATTTTTGTGATGGATGGTGTTGTTTCTCCATTTCCATCCGGCAAAAGTTCTGCCATCACTTGAAAATAAAGCCCCGAAACTCCAGTGATTTGTTCTTCGTTTATAACAGGCTTCCATTCAGGATAATTTTCGCTCCATCCATAAAAATTTTCGCCCGAACGAACATAAAAACAGATTTCAGTCTGCGAAGGCACATTCACTTCAGCATTTAGCGACCGCAATACAGAACCTGTAGAAACAATAATCGGTTTGGAGATAAACCTTCCGCCAGTCGGAACATATTGAACACGACCAATTTTTCCTGCATTTTCTGCAGACTGGAAATCTGCAACCATATATGGACGACGTAAAATACGAATATCATCAATTTTTCCTGTATACTGAGAACAAAAATCAACATTTGCAGGAGTTCCAAGCACAAGAAGGTAAACTTCACCTTCTTCATTTCCACTTGAGGTAATATACATTAAATCTTGAGTCACACCATCAACAATATATTCCAAAAGTCCTGTTTCACAGTCAAAACTCAAAACGTGATAACTCCATTTGTCAGGAATAACAGAATATTTGCCCTGTAAGACAATTTCAGGCATGCCATCATTTGAAATGTAATTATTGAAAATATTTGAAAGAGACCAAACAAGTTTTCCTTTATCAAAACTCGCATTAATTTTCTGATAAATCAAGTCATTTTTTTGAATTTTAGATGTTTCCCAATCAAAAATGATTTCACCGTTTTCAACAATTGAAGGACAAAGCCAAAACTCAATTGAAAAAGATCCCATTAACCCTTCAGTTCCAAAAAAAGTTCCGTTTTCACCTTTTACTGTAAGTCCTCCAGTATTTCGGCTAAGTCCTGCTGATTTTCCATTTATTGTTTGATTTGAAATTTGAAGATTATTTTGCAGAATATTGTAATACCCTTCTTCAATAATCTGCTCGTTGTTTTCAAAACTTACCAAAAAATCGGTAAACTCATCTGCATCAAAAGAATTTGAATCAATTTGAATACAGTCATAACCAAAACGACCTATTCCTGTTGTGATATTTTGTGAACTATCAAGCTGATTCCAACCATTTTCTCCACCCAAAACAACTTCTTTTGCGAAAGCCAGTGAAAAGCCAGTAAAAATACAACTCAAACCTAAAAGAGAAATAAAAACTAATATTTTTTTTACAAACCGATTTGACATATATTATCCTAACTAGTCTATCGGTAAAAAAAAAGAAATGATTAAGTATTTTTATATCTGTAATTTTTTCAATTTTTTAGTAGATTTACAAAAATATTTGAAATCTGTCCGTTTAAAATTATGCACCTTCACCCAATACTTTTGGTACTTGAAAATATCCGTCCATAAAATCTTTCGAAACTTTTTTTACATCAGAGATTTCCAGCCCCTGAACAACAGTATCATCACGAAGTTTTTCTGCTTCTGTACTAGGATAAGCATCATATGGATTTTCGCTGTCATCATATTTTGAAAGAATATCAAAATAACCAACAATGTCATCAACCTGTTTTTTCAAGGTTTCCATATTTGTGCTTTCAGGAGAAAGTCTAGATAAATAAAGCAGATTTTCAAGAGTTTCTGCGTCAATTTCTTTATGTTGTTTAGCCATAAAATTATTATAGTAAGTTTTTGAAAGTTTGTGAATATCTAAATTAACCTGAAAATCGTAAAAAAGGGGGACAGACCTCAATTTAATTAAATGGGGACACATCTCGATTTTAAAAAAAGGTAAAAAAGGGACACACCTCAATTTTATTTAAATGGGGACACACCTCGCTTTTAAAAAAGGTAAAAAAAGGGGACAAACCTTCTTTAAATAGGACAAATGTCAAGTTTTAAATTTTTATTCTTTGGGTGGCTTTTTGCTTCGCAAAAAACAGGCTATACGGGGTTCCGCTATCGCTCCAGCCGCTTCCCTCGCTTCGCTCAGTCCAGTGGCCACCTTTGGTGCCCCTACTATCCTTGCCACGAGAGAAACTCGAAATTGAACCAAATAAAAAATGTGAAAGAAAAAAGGACAGTCCTTCTAATTAAAAACATGCATCAAAAGACATTTCAATTTATAGTGGAAATTAAGGTTTGTCCCTATTTCTTTTTTTAAGTTAACTTGTTATAATCGTCCTATTAATTTTTATGAAAAAATCTCTTGCGGGACAGTTCGCTTGATGCGAGCTGAATGTGCTTTTGTGGGGTAAATAAATGGGCGGTTTTTTTGGTGTTGCTTCAAATGGTGACTGTTCTTTAGATTTGTTTTTTGGTGTTGACTATCATTCGCATTTAGGTACACGACGTGGCGGACTTGCAGTTTTTACAGAAGATGGAAAATTTGCCCGTTCCATTCACAACATTCAAAATTCTCCTTTCAGAACAAAATTCGAAAAAGATATAGAAGAATTGCACGGTCATTTGGGCATCGGTTGTATCAGTGATTATGAACCTCAGCCACTTTTAGTACATTCTCATTTGGGAAGTTACGCAATCACAACTGTCGGAATTGTTACAAACAAAGATGAACTTATCAAAGAAATTTTGCAGGAAGGAAATACTCACTTTCTAGAGATGAGCGGTGGTGAAATCAACCAGACAGAATTGATTATCGCTCTTATAAATCATGAAAAATCCATTCTCGATGGCATTAAATATGTTCATGAAAAAATTCAAGGTTCTATGTCCATGTTGATTATGACAAAGGATGGAATTTTCTGTGCTCGAGATAAACTAGGTCGTACCCCAATTCAAATTGGAAAAAAAGATGGTGCTTATTGTGCAAGTTTTGAAAATTTTGCCTACGCAAATCTTGGTTATTCTGATTACCACGAACTTGGACCAGGTGAAATTGTTTTTATGACTTCTAATGGCATCGAAATCCTGCAAAAACCTGGCGATAAAATGAAAATCTGCACATTCCTGTGGATTTATTACGGATATCCAACTGCAACATATGAAGGTGTGAATGTCGAAGCAATGCGTTATAATTGCGGACGTTTTCTTGCTCGTCGTGACAAAGGCTCTGTTCAACCTGATGCAATTGCAGGTGTTCCTGATTCTGGAACCGCTCATGCTATCGGCTATGCAAATGAATCGGGTATTCCGTTTACAAGACCTTTTATAAAATATACTCCAACCTGGCCACGTTCGTTTATGCCTACAAATCAGGAACAGCGCAATTTGATTGCCCACATGAAATTGATTCCTGTGCAGCCTTTAATCAAAGGTAAAAAAATTCTTTTGATTGATGATTCAATTGTTCGCGGAACTCAGCTTCGTGAAACTACAGAATTTTTGTATGCAAGCGGAGCAAAGGAAGTGCATATCCGACCTGCTTGTCCACCTCTTGTTTTTGGCTGCAAATATTTGAATTTCAGCCGTTCAAAATCTGAAATGGATTTAATCACAAGAAGAATTATCAAACAGTTTGAAGGCGAAAATGTATCTGATGAAGTTTTGCAGAAATACTGCAATCCTGACACGCCAGAATATGAAAGAATGGTAGAAGAAATCAGAAAGCAGCTTCACTTCACATCGCTTCGCTTCCACCGCCTTGACGACATGCTCGATTCTACAGGACTGGATCACTCAAAACTCTGCACGTATTGCTGGAATGGCGAGTGCTAATCCAATAGCTTGACAATTGAAAATTCAAGTTCAGCACTCGCTGCGAGTTTGTTCCAAACTCGGGGTTAGTTTTTATATCATTTGATTGCTGGAATGGCGAGTGCTAATCCAATCGCTTTACAATTGTAAATTCAAGTTCAGCACTCGCGGCGAGTTTGTTTTTTTTATACAGGGCAAACGCATTATAAAAAAAGTTGCAGACAAAATTGGCGCGAGGGAGTGAGGCACAGGGCAAAAAGACTCTTTTTGGGGCTGCCGCTGGCTCGTGCTGTAAGATTGTCATACCAGAGAACGTATAGTTTGCACGAGCCGAGAGTTTTGGCGATATATTCTTCACCTTCATTAACTGAAATTGTAGTTTTACCAAAACTCAGGAAAAAACGAGATTTACAATTATAGTTTCTATACCCCAAAAAACGTCTAGCGCATTATTGCGCGTTTTTGACCTGTGAATCACGACCGGGAGCCAG
>JALFAW010000011.1 GCA_022773305.1 Spirochaetia bacterium | reverse complement strand
ATGTATAGAAAAACTGTTGAACGTCACTTGCTGATGTAGAAACTGCATGACCAAAACCATGAATTTTTTTATCTGGGGAAGCAATCATTTTATTTTTTTGTAAAGCAAGTTTCATGTTTTCATTGATGTATGAACCGTGTTTTGCAAGAAGATCATCTTCTTCCCAATCTAGCAAAAGACCTGCATTTACGGCTTTTTGATATTGGTCTCCGTCATTACCCCAAACAACTATATCGCCAAGATTGCCAGATTCCATACGAGTTTGATAAGCTCCACCAGTTTCTGGAATTATATTCAATTTAACATTGAATTTTTCAAGCATAAGATCTGCAAACCAGCCTGTTTGAAGACCAGAGTAGTTTGCAAGCTGAGAATATACATCAAGAGTAATAGTTTCTTTTGGTTTAATCGATGAAGAACCTTTTTTACTGCATGATACAGCACATAAAGCAGCAGACAAAACTGTAATTCCTGCTACTATCCCTTTGAATTTGTTTTTTTTCATTAATTTCCTCCTGTAAAAAGTCAAGAAGATTGTTTCAACAATCGATTGACTTTTTACTCTGTTCCGTAATGAAATGAGGAACAGCAGTTTAAAAATAAGTTTGCAACGCAAACTATAGGTAAGATAAAGCCGCGCAATTTTAGCGGTTTTATCTTACACCTCCTTATATAATTCAAAGACAAGTCCCAAAGTCTTAGCAACTGACAACTAGTTATACTAATAATATGGTGGGATTTATTTAAATCGACAAAAGAATATGAGAAAAATTCTTAAAAAAGTATTAGATTTTGCAAGCAGGTCGCCGTTTTGCAAAATACTTTTGTTCATCCTACTTCCCTACAATTACTTGCCCTATAAAGGTCAGCCCTACTCCTACAAATACGTTCAGTGCAATATAAAGAAGCACAAGTCCGATATGTCCCGTTTTGATAAGAGTCTCTGTTTCTAAGGCAAAGGTCGATAAAGTTGTAAAAAACACCGCCCAGTCCAGTTTTTTGTGTTGAATACACGCCAGCTCAAGACCTTCCTTGAGAACCAGTCTATTATTGCCATAAGGTAAACATTTCCTGTCGAAATCTTTATGTTACGACCTTCCACTTTGAACTGATAATTACCGACCCCAGCATTTGAATCTACATAAATATTGAACATGCAGCTGGCGGTACGAACCGAAATATCTCTAATAAAGACATAAAAATTGTCGATAATAATAGAGATTATTCTTTAATCAGATAGTCTTTATTTATTGTTTGTATAGACATTGTTTATATTAATAAAACTATAATTAAGTATTATAAATGGAATGTAAGAAATATGATTATGAAAAGCCAAAATAAAAGAAGAGTAGTTTTATCATTTATCTCATTTTTATTTGTATTGATTTATGTAGGATGTAGCAGCAGCCCAAATCCTACAAATAAAACCGAGACTTCAGAGCTAACAACACAAGAAAAAAACTGGATAAAGAATACATTATCAAATCATTATGGCGGCTATGAGGATATGCTTGAAAAAGGCTTTTCGCCAGATATGATTGATGCAGTAGATACTATTTCAGATTTATATAAGCTTTTTGATATTTACATTCAAGATACACATTTTACCTTTTCAAAAAAAGGCTATGAACAATACCACCAAAAAAGAATGGCTTGGATTCCGGATTTTGATAAAGATACTAGTAATATTCCTGATTCAAATAAGTTTTATTATCCTGCTAAAAACAACCTTGGGCAGGATTATGTTTATGCTGAATATCTCATTGATAGTCCGAAAGAAGAAAAGGCACTGGCTGATAGAACATACTACGAAAAGCCGATTGGGAATAATGAGACCTATTATATCAGGGTAGGTACTTGTGATAATAACAGTAATTATAAAAATATGAGCAGTGCTCACAAGAATGCTGCAAAATATACAAATATAATTCTTGATGGTCGCTCAAACAGTGGTGGCGGACAAGGGCCTCTTATGGATTTTTTTAATGGCTTAAAATCTGCTGGTTATGATGGAACAATTTATGTTCTACAAGATTATCATTCTTATTCATCTGGTGAATTATATTGCATCGCTGGCAGGTATACGAGTAATTTAAAGATTAAACTTATAGGCACAAATTCTGGCGGTATGCAGAAATATGCAAACTGTGTTGGATATGAAAAAGGTGATTTATGGTTATGGTTACCTTCAAATTATTTTGCATTACCAGAACGTTTTATGGGAGAGGGGTTAGGATATCCTGCTGATATCTGGTCATTAACAAAGGATTTAAAAAAGACTTTTGATTTCTTAAACGTAAATACGACAGGGATATATTTTGCTCCAAGTCAAAAACCGGCTTCTGAATTTAATTATGATTCAAGCTATAAAATTGTAAATTCAGGTAATTCAAAAATGACCTTTAGCCTCTCTATCGTAAAGGATTCCTCAAAACAATCTAATGAATGGGAATATGTAAACATTTTAGATTCTTTTGAACTCGCCTCAGGACAATCTAAAAACGTCAAATTGAAATCTGAATATTACACTGTGCTTTATGATAACCCGTCTGTATATTTTTCGTATACTTCTCAATCCTATGGACAAGGCGGCGGCTGGATGTGTTCCTGCCAATGGCTAATTAATAAAACACGTACCATTGAGTTTCCATTTACAGAACATGATTATAATCTGGATTATTCTGAGTTTATAAATAAGTGATGGTCTTTATTTAATATTTTCCTAACTCGCTTATTTTTAATGACTTATTTTAAAAATTTCCATAAAATTGAATTTTAAATTACCACAACCTTACGTACACTATATTTTTTTTCAATGTACATTTAGAAACTTATTGACATAATCCGTAACTCAGGGAACTGTAAGCTTCCTTACAATGCAGGTTTCTACAACCAGCGTAACAACTCTCGTTAAATACTCGGTTGATAAAGACAAAGAAAAACGGAAACATAAGCCTTGCAAACGGAGCAACACCAGGACAGTTTCCATTCCCTCTCAGCACAGCCGCTCAAAGACTTCCTTATAATAATCGAGTTTCTTCTAGTTTCTGCTTTGCCACTCCCCTTTTAATCCTTAAAATCTTCAGATTTTATAAATGAGCCTTGGCCAATAATTACTGCAGCAGACTTAATGGTATCAAGAAGAACTTCTTCAGAATCGCGATAAACTGACGGATGGAATAAAGGCGAGTGAGTAAAAAAAAGGAGCGGGATGTATAAGTCCCGCTCCTTTTTCTACTTAAGCTCAACTACCAAGCCACCAACAGGATAATAAACCAATCTAGCAATTACAGTTTCGCCGTTTGCTTCCAGAGCTTTTTGATAGCATTGGAACTGGCCGCTGTAATTGGCTGCACAATGTTTTCCTTCGTTGATAATATCGCTTTCCTTTCCTGGGAAAGTTTTGAAATCAATTAAGACAGTACCTTTTGAAGTTCTATATATATAGTCAATAGAACCATTTACAATGTGGCCGTCAAAACCTTGGGTAAAGTTTAACTCATGTGCAACAGAGACTGCGTCACCATATTCTTTTTTCAGGAAATCAGCAAAATTATCCCAGGCTTTGATTATAGCAGCAGGATCATTAAGAATGTCTTTTAATTCATAGACCTCAATAATTCTTTCACAGACTTTAGGAGTCTTGTTTTTTTCGAGAACACAGAATATATCATGAATACAAGAACCGATAACATTTGATTCCGACTCCCCTTTTCCAAATGGAATCCTATGGTCAGATTTATAAACAGTCTTTGGAATAAACTTCTTCTCTGCTGTATAACCACTTGGCTGAATGTTTCTTTTTGAATGGGATTTTGATTCCTGAACATTCAGAGAAAGAACAGGGGGAGTTGTGAGCACATATTTTTCTCCCTCTTTGAGATTATCATCATCCTCGACAAAACCTGCTTCCCAGCCACTTGGAGCTTCAATAAGATTTAATGCTGCATATGGTGTGCGTCCCTCTTTTATAAGAATAAGAATATCTCGTGCTCTTGTTATGGCAACATACCACAAGCGTCGAACTTCAGAAGTAAGATCAGCTAACTGCTGATTATATCTGGAAGAGCGCAACTGTATAGAATCTTGTATACATTGAGGGATTCCATAAGAACCAGTTATTATTGTTGGGAATAAATTCACAATCATTGGAGGATACAAATTTTCACTTGAAGGAGCATCTTTATGATAGAAAGAAACTCCAAAAACCTCATGTTTTATAAATTGTCCTATCTCGGATTCATCTGACTTTAAGCTTAAAAGAATTACATGATCCCATTCCAAGCCCTTTGATTTATGAATGGTCATAAAGACAATTCCATTTTTAGAGCCACCAGATTTAAGATTTTTTTTATCACTAATATAAGCTATGTATCCACTAATTGTTGGAGGTATTGCAGAGGCAGCACAAAGTTCTTCATATTTTCCAGCAGCATCAGCTAGGGCTTGTAAAATTACATCAGATATTTCTGCAGAGTCCCAGTTTCGACAAAGATTAAACAAATCAAGCTCAATAATTAAAGATTCCACAAGACTATGAATTGTTTGAGAACTGAAAACAGACTTCTTTTCCATGAACTTAGAAATAATAGTTTTTTTACTAAGATATTCTGGAAGATTTTCCTCACCCTTTTCTTTTGCCTTTTTGTAGTTCTCGCTAAAATCAAGTTTTGAATCAATAACCTTTCCTGCATCAAAATCCTTTTCTGTAAGGAAAGTTACAAGAGCTCTAGAATAAGCATCATAAGGATTAATAACAAGCCGCAACAAAGCAATTATTAACTGCACCTCATCACAAGAAGGTTCGATTTCTGTTTCAATAGAAACTGGAATGTTTCTTTTTCTTAATTCATCAATAATCTTCTCATAATGAGTTTTATTCCTTGCCAAGACAGCAATTTTTGAAGGATCCCTTGTTTTTAATACGAGCTTTTCAAGTCGGTCACATAAATCTACTAATCTTTCGCTTGCATTATTTCCATTAAGAGTCCAAGTTCTAAGACTATCAAAATTTACAGGCTGTGCTCGATTATGATTAAGATGTACATTCTCTGGCGAAAGGATACCACTAAAGGAATATTCAAAGATTTCATTCGTTTTATCAACAATTTGCTGATATGAACGATAACTTGTATCAAGAGAGTGCATACTAAACTGTTTAGGCTTAGTTTTCATGTTAGCTTCAATGATATCTGCAACGGCTTTAGTTAATGCTGTATCGGCACCTCTAAAGCCATAAATTGCCTGCTTAAAATCTCCTACCCAAACACTATTATGTAAGTTGAAGGTGTTTTTTCCAATTGTGATTTTGTAATCATCATCCTCGTCTCTTCCCACAATAGCAGAAAGCTTTTCGAACATTTTTACCTGAGTTGGAGAGCTATCCTGGAATTCATCTACAAATACATATTTGAAGTTTTCTCTTATATCTTCTTTCACCTCTTCAATATCCAGCAACTTAAGAAAATGATTTTCAATATCTACATAGTCAACAGCATGATGTTCTTTTTTGTAGTCTTCATATTTCATTGTAAGCCGATTAACTAAATCAAAAATCAATTCGATATACCTAACAATCTCTTCTTTCACTTCTTTGCTATCATAAATATGAGAAAGAGTGGATAAAACAGCCTGAAAGTGCGGACAGTTACGATAATCGGCAAGTGGCGGCCTTCCTTGCAAAGCTTTGGCAAAGCTTTGGTAAGCCAGATAACTAGCCCCATTTGAAAAATCATGTCGCCAATCTTTAATTGCTTTATCTCTTTTATTCCTTTGATCTCCTTCAGGAGAATTTGCATTCACTTCAGCAAACTCATCAAGAAGAGCCATTATATCTTTTGTGTTATTCTTATCATATGAAAGCGGCCAATCTCCTAGAAGACTATTTGCATATTCGAGCGAAACTTTTAGATTCTCAGACATATCGGTATCAAAGCTTTTGCTTTTCTCCATAATGTCTTTTACATCTTCTTTCCAAAAATCATAGTTCTTACCATATTTATCAGAACCATAGGAATAACCAACCTCAAAATCATCTACAAAAGATTTTAGAAAATCACTTTCTTCTGCAGTTAAGATATTTTGCAGATTTTGATTTATAAAAAATTTTGTTGTTTCATCATCCAAAAGCTTAAGGTTAGGACTGATTCCCAAAAGATACCAGTATTTCATTACAAATCTATAAGAGACACTGTCGACTGTACCAATAATTGCCTGGTTCAAGCGTTCAGCTACCTGAGCATACTGTTCATAATCAGTACATTCAAATATTTTAGCACGAGCTTTTTCTTTGAATTCTGCTGTGGCAGCTTCTGTAAAGGTAGTAAGAATAAACTCTTCTGGTTTTACGCCCTTTTTAGTAATAAGCTCGCTCAGGAAGGTTGTAAGTGTATAGGTCTTTCCACTTCCAGCACCAGCGCTTATATATGTAACATGATTCATTTCCATTATTTTCCTGCCTTGAAGCTTGCATACTTCGAATACTTATTAGCTGCTTTAAATGGTTCTTTCTCATCTTTTCCAAGCGGAACTAAAGGATTGTTTTCATCATTAATTTGAGAGTAGTAATCAAGCTTCTCAAGTTCTATATACTCTCCATCCTCTACGTCTCCATTAAGAATCTGATTTCTTCTATATAAATACGAGTTCTTCATCTCGTTAATAAGAGAAGCATGAGGCCTTTCACATCGGATATAATAATGAGCTCCTTCAAAGGTATTTTGTGTGATAACTTTTACTTCTGGAAGCAAAACATAAGCCCTTCTACAATTCAATTGATTTAGCCCAAGAGAATGCTTTACTAAGGCATTATAAAGTTCAAGCTGCATTGAACGGTTTTCCTTTAGCATTTCTTGATATTTCTTAAAGCCACCAGAATACTTAAAATCAAAAATCACTGGTTTACCAGAATCATCTTCCAAAACCATATCAATACTACCGGTGAAGTTAATACCACACGCACTAAATTCAGCCAGCTCTTCTTTTTCATGTTTCTGCTCACATGCTTTCACTTTCAAATTATTGATTTCAATAAAATACTGAAGCCTGTTTACACATTCCTTCATTAAGGCTCTAAAAATGTCTGTATCTGATTTATTCTCTTTCTGTAAGAGAATGCCTCCCTCTTCAAGGATTTTTTGATTACAAACTTCTTCAAATCTTGTTTCAATTTGCTTCTTAATATCAGCTGCAGTTCCGCCATGCTTTGGATTAAATAATTCTTCGATAATTGCATGAGCAACAGTTCCTTTTGTTGTATAAACCGCATTCATAGCAGCTTCACCACTCATAGAAAATCCACAGTGTTTTTCCATTACATAATCAAAAGGATTTTCAATTAAATTTGTAATTGAAGAATAACTTTCTGTTTCTCGGAAGTTTATAAGGTCAGTTCGAGTAAAATGAACAAGGCCATGTTCATCCTGCTTATGATTATTGATTTCACTGGACGGAAGAACCTTTACTCCTTTAAGCTTGGTGATATCCGGTTTTTCCAGGGAATCATAAAACTCATTTTCATCCTTTTTCATGTTTTTCATAAGTCTTATGATTACAGGATTCTTTGTAACATCGGCAGTACCCTGCTTCTTTACAATAATTAGAATTAGCTTCTTGTCGGTATAAAGGAACGGAAGAAGCTCGTTATAGCGGTTATAAGTTTTTTCAATCTCGTCCTTCCACAAAGTCTTTTCCAAATATTTCTTCTCTGAAGGATACATAAAGCTTGTAGAAAGCACTTCTTCATCCGGATTATAAAAATCACACCAGATAGTTGATTCGCTAACTTCAGCAAAGTTTGAAGGAGAGTTTATAATATTTCTGCAGGCTTTTTCACCCGGATATATTTCTGTTTTAATATCAGCAGTTAGGTTTTCAAACAGGATCATAAGCTCTTGGTAGGTAAAGCTTGTTTTATTACTTATATCCAACAAGGATAACATATAGCTGCAAATTTTCTTTGAAGCTTCCAGCTGAACTCTGTTTCCAGGAATAATCTGTTCATTTTTAAGATATGAAGAAAGCCAGGCTGATATATTACCAATATATGTCGCAAGATAGTCTTTTGTGTATGCAAAGTCTTCGTTTAATGCATTTTCTATATCTTCAATATCAGGTAAGAATTTATTTACAGCGTCGGCATCTTCTTTTTCTGCCTTTGCAATAATCTCCTTACAATGATCGTTATAATATCCACCTGAACTAGTAATTGTTTCTTGAAGCTCCTTTCTAAACTCCTTGGAAAAAGGAGAAACAAAAAGGCCCAGGTAGGTTACAAGGGAAGTAAGATTCAAAGGTTTTTCAAGAAGCTTTAATGTCAAAAATGGAATAGAGCCCAAAACTGTAACACCATTATCTTCGGAACCACAGGTTGGTTTTCCTACAAAAGAGAGGTAATTATCAAAGGTCTTATTGTCCCTATTTATCCAAACCTTAAAGCTATCATCCTCTAACTGGCTCAGATATCTTAGTGCATCATTCTTTTCTTCAAAAAGCCACACAGCAACAGAACCATCAGACTTGCGAAGGTCTAATGCATCTTTTTTGCAATTGATGAGAATATCAGCCATTTGTCTTAAATAGGAATTTCCTTCTGGCAGAACCTGTGTAGAAATCTTTACTGTTTTATCTTTTCGATCTGCTAAAGCTTCCAAAAGCTCTTTTACATAAGGACTAAAATATTTGTAATCAAAAGGTGTGATAATTTCTAAGTTATCTGGAATATTACACCCTTCTTTGATTGCTTTTATGAGCACTTTGATTCTTTCAGCACTAGAAGGTAGCTTAAAGTATTTTTCGATTCCGCTTAATTCATCAAGTCGTTTGCTTCCTGTATTTGCTTCGCCATTCCAGCCAGACATTATAAAAGCATCTCGCCATTCAAGACACTGCTTTGCTGTATTGTAAGCATCAATATTATAAGAAGCTGCAAATATACTTTGTGCATTTTCTTCCATATATATGGCCATAGCTTTGCAGTATTCAAGTCTACGGCCCATTTCATCTTTAATAGAAGTATGAATACCTGCATGCAATTCAAGAAGCTCGAGAAGACCTTCTGTATTACACACCTTTTGGTCAAACTGTAATGGATTTTTTTCTAGATTCTGATAAACAAAATTAGTATAAGCTGGATTAAAAAATACTTTCATAGTCCTTTTATTATAATCCTAAAGAGATATTTTATGTAGAAAATATTTAACTTTTTTCTATAAATTAGTCCTAAGCTAATAACTTTCTGAGTCCGTCTGCCCTGTGGCTTATTCTTCAATGAATTACTCTTCCCTTATCATCAATTTTGATTTCAGGAGCCTCTTTCACCTTTTGCTTGAAGGCCTTTTCTTCTGCTCCGCTACATATTCGCTCTACAAGCTCTTCCTGTGAAAAGCAATGAGTAGCTTTGTTAGAAGCAAAGAAATGATATGTACATTTTTGTCCTTTGTAAACTCCCTCTTCAAGAATACAAGAGGAATAAACTCCGGCAATACGGATATCCTCAGTCATTCTAAAAATTGACTCAATATCTTCTTTTGTTGGAGGGCAATAAATTATCTGGATTGGGCCATCAACTGCAATGTGGTCGATGCGGCGGACCAAATCATCATCTTCGATTTTGTGACTTATGTAATCTTTGTCTGTTATGATATAGAAAGCCTGTCCCCAATTAAATTCCGGTGCATCATAAGGGGTGTCAAAGGCCTGGTATTTACCATGCTCTAATAAATCCTGGCTTTCAAGGATTTTGTAAAATCTGAAATTAAGTGTATTTGAATTTATCATATTAATTCTCCCTCAAATATTATTTTGTTAACATGCAAGCTGATTTGCTAAATTGAAGCAGTCATTTATATCTTCCTGAAGATTAAAGAACTGACTCATATAAAGTTTTAACTCTTCTTTTGTTTCTACTTTCTTAAAAGCCTGTTCTACTTGTTTTTTAAGCTGCTCAAAGTTATCTGCCCTATCAGAATTGATGAGTGACATATCAACTTCCCCAACCAGAACAGATATCTCTCGATTTTTTAGAATTGAAAAATCAAAATCGAAGTTAAACTCTTCTGCACAGAAGGGACCTTCAAGAGCATCCTTAAACTTTGAAACTTTATAAAGGTCTGCAGCAAGGCTCATAAGCATTCGCTTATTGTTATAAGGCAGAAGTGTATAAAGACGATTGCGAAGAACGGCAAAAGGAGTATCTGTTACAACGAGCACTCCAGTTCTACGAAGTTTGCGGGCAAGCTTTCGGGAAACACGGCTCATTAAGCGATAAAGTTTTGAAAGAGAAAGCTTGTTTAGTTTTGTAAAACGCTTGTATTCTGGAAGCAACACATCATTAAGAGTAACAAATTTTTCGGCGATGCTATAAAGCATAAGTTTAACGTAAGCATCTGTTTTCTTTGTTGTTTTGTTCTTGTTCATTACAAATCTCATATTCACACACTCCTAATTATTTTTATTTTTCTGGTTTTCCTTAGATTCCAGATATTCTAACATTTCATCCCAAATTGGGAGTTTTGGCAGTTGGATTATGGCAAAGTCTTCCATCAAATCCTCATCTACACCATGGAAGAAGGCTTTCCAATCAAACTCTTTTTCAGACTCTTTTGAATCTGCTATATTCATTATTTCATCAAGTAATTCATCACCTTCAAGCTTTTCAAGTGCATAACCGCTTTCCTTAGAACAGTAGTCTTGCCAAATAAAACGCTTACCTGCATAAAGCGCGACAGTGCTTTCCTGAATCTTATATTCCTCTGCAATTCGCTTTAGCTCAGTACTTATAAATTTTCGATCTTCTACTCCTTTGAAAATCTCGTTTAAGAGTGTGAAATCGTAATTTATTGTTTTAGTTGGGTTGTCAGGTTTTGATTTTGTTTTGATTTTTGAGTTCTTCCTATTGCTATTTCTTGATTTCACAAGAATGGGTTTTAGTAGTTTTTTGTTTTTTGATTTTTTCATAATGATATTCTCCATGTTTTTTATGCTGCTTTTTTATCTTTTACTTTTCGTCTTCTGGTATAGCTGCATCTTTTATTGCTGCATTTTGAGACAATATAAGTTATCTCCCCTTCAACACTCATATAAGAGCGCAAAGGATAAGTACACTCCGGACAAGGTCTGTACTCAAATCTGATTCCTTTCATAAACAACCTCTTTAATAAACTTAATTAGGACAAATGTCGAGTTTTGAATTTTTATTTTTAGGGTGGCTTTTTGCTTCGCAAAAATCAGGCTTTTCAGGGTTACGCTATCGCTTCATTCCTTCGCTCCGCTTCGGAACTGGCTTCGCCAGCCCTTACAATCCTTG
>JALFAW010000112.1 GCA_022773305.1 Spirochaetia bacterium | reverse complement strand
ACGTTCCCGGTATTCATCCAAAAGCTCATAAAACTTTGTGGTGTTATCTACAGTATTCCCAAGTTTTTCACGAAAGAATGCCTCCAGCGTTGAAAAAACTGCAAGCGTAAAGATACCGGAGTCTACACCTTGCAGAGATTTTAGGCGTTTTATCTGGTCTAGAGTTGGAATGGGAGAAGAAGCCGATTGTATTTGAACTTTTGAATCTAAGTTTGCCATGTTTTTATCCATTACTGTACTACCATTTCACAAGCGAAATACATTTTTTGCTACCACACTTAGGGCATTTTACAAGCTTTGGGAAAAGGCCTTTCTTTTTTGAAAAATGCTCCCCGCATTCCTGGCAGATGTATGGAATGGGAGTGTTGGGTTGTGGGGGAACGAAATTGATGGAATGTGTGTTTAGCATAATTTTGGGGTGCTCCTTTATTAAAAAAGTTATAAAGTGAAAATTGATGCTTCTCTTTTTGCAGAAATTGCATTTCGTTTTCTTTTCATTTTGTTTATTTTATCTTCGATCACAGAACTAGGTCCACCAACAGCTTTTAATTTTGAATATAAGGTCTCAATTTTTTCAATCTGTATTTCTAATTGAAATTGACGTTGTAAGAGAACTTGAGCTTTTGTACGCCGATTCTCACCTTCTGCTTCTAATATATCCCTATAGGCTTTCTTAAAATCCTCAATCAAATCAGCATGGACTTTGTCCTTATATATTGCTAACGCAACATCTAAAACATCTAAAGCAATGTCCGACATTTCATATCCTTTTATTCTATTTCTCCATCTGAATCTAATGCGTTAAAAGTCTTTTCAGCAAGGTTTACAGCATCATTTCCATTTAAGGATTCGACTTTATCTAGAATTCTTTCAAGATTTTCGGAAACTTGCTCTCCTCTCTGTTTTTCGCGTTTTATTATTACTTCTGTTTTTTCAACAAAATTTTTTGCATCAGATTCATATTCTATTTTTGCTGCTTTTGCTTTATCTAAGGCAGCTTGACCTTCCGCCCGAGTTTTAGCAACAGTACTTGCAATATCCAGTCCCTTATTAATAATTGATGCCCCTTGGCTTACAATGTTAGTCATTAAATCAATTTTTTTTTCAGTAATATTACTATTATTTTCATTATTTGCAGATGGTTCTTCTGAAAGTTTTCTATATCTGCTTAAATCTCTTTCTGAATTTTCAATGATTTCAAATCCTGGCATTTTCATTCTCCTAATTTATTTTCTGTTTTCTGTAATAATACTATCAATTTTTCATAATTAATAGTTCTGCTATCTTTTTGCGGTATAGATTCTTGTTCCCAACGATCAGCAAAATCAGTAAAAGTTTTTTTATTCGATTCTTTCGATTTTTTTATATCATCTAAAATAGAAAGAGCTTCTTCTTTCCATGAGGAGGTTCCCTGTTCAACCGCATTACAAAGTTTACTTTTCCAAGTAGCTAGATCTATTCCTAATGTGAATAATTCTATTACCACAGCAATTCCAACATTGATGGCTTTTGAAATATTAGCTCCTATCTGAGAAAATAATACTCTTCCCACATCATCTGAACTCTGCATTACAACTTCTGAAGCTAATTTACTTGACGAATTAGAAATAAACTGTTGAGTAGTTTTTTGAGCAAATTGACCTGCTGTTTTATTCAAAAACTGATTTGATGTATATTTTATTCCATCTTGAATTAATATTTGAGAACTTTTTTGGACAAGATGTTTTTCCACATATGAGTTTAATACATCCTGAATAATATTTCTTCCTAAATTTTTTACTGCTTCTTCTGTATTTGAATTTGTAATAATGTATACTTGATCATTAAAGTTTTGTAACTCTTTATTAATATAATCTTTACATTTTCTGTTCAAATCCTTTAATATTTCACTGCAATAATCTTGTATTTTTCTAGCTTCTATGCGAACATTAAATGGCAATAAATGGGATAGAATCATAACCTTTGTTTCATCCATTTTCGAATTATCAGTATTTTGAATCCTAGATACCAACTCTCCTGTAATATTTTTTTCTGCTTTATCTAATAATCTTGGAACAGTATCAATCAATTTATCATAAGTCGGTTCAATTTCAGTTTTTATAAGATTTCTGAGTGCAGAAGCAGTTTCTGATGCTTTTTTACAAATTGCTTGATATTGTTCAATGGGCGTAGCACTTTTCCCATATCGACATTCAATATCATTTTTACAACGCTGAAACAAATTTGAAATCAAATAGTCAAATGCATTTTCTAATAATTTTTGTCTCTTTTCTGAATAAACAAGAGAAGAAACATATTCCCATAATTCTGGACACTTAGGCAAAGGATGTCTAACATTCTCTTGGGACATATCTTTTATAAAGAACATTTTAGGTTCTATACCAGTATTATCTGTAAATAATTTATGTATTTCATTAATCCGTTTATCATTTTCGTTTATGTTTTCAGGACAGCGATTAATTAACAAAATAGTTTCAACATCTCTTTGCAAGAGATTTGTAGCATATCCTAAATAAGGAAGATCCATAACACCTATGCCACCTCCACCAATATAAGATACCGTATATACAACAATATCACTATTTGGGAGGAACTCTTTAAGTATTTCATCATGATTCTTAAAATCAGCAGAACCAAAACCTGGGGTATCAAAAATACTAATGTTATTAAATTTATTATCTTCTACTCTTGCTAATATCTTGAATCTAGCAACATCTTCTTTCGGACTTTTAGAATAATAAATAAAATCCTCAGCAGGAATTTCTTGCCTTTTTGAATTATTCATAAACTCATAGTATATAGTTTCCTCAATTGATTCATTAAGAACAATTTCTGTAACTCTTGTTGTAGATGGGGCTGTACTTACAGGTAATATTTCTTCACCTAAGAAACCATTAATTATTGAAGATTTTCCACTACTAGTTTTTCCCATAAAAACGAGATATGTTGATGGATTTTTTATTCTCTCATATAAAAAATTATATTGAAGTTTTATATCATCGTTATTTATCTCATTTATAAGAGGTTCTAAAATTTCCAATTGTTTTAATTGCTTATTGAACATCTTTCGCTCCTGATAATAAAGAAACTTTTCCTTGAAGATATACTAAATCTTCATTCAATTGTTTCTCTTGTTTTGGATCTGTTTTTTCATTAAGTTTTGCGCGAATAGATTTTTCAGATTGATTTTGTTCTTCAATAATATGATCTATTGCCTTAGGAATTTTATTAAAATAGGCATCGGCTCTTTCTGTAATATATTTCTTTAATACATCCTCTATTTGATCAATTACAGGAGAAATCTGTTGTTTTGCTTTTGTCCCACGAGCTTCTCTAATCGCTTTTTTAGATAAAGAACCTATAATTCCTATAACGATTCCAACTCCAATACCAACTAGAACACCAATCGGGCCTGCAGCAGAACCTGCAGCTCCACCTGAAGCAACTGCAGCTATAATACCACTTGTTTCAGCAGTTCCTGCTAATGCGGCAGTGACAGCTCCTCCAGCAGCAAATCCTGCAACGGCACCTCCTATATCAAAAATATACGGAATAGCTTTCTCAAACTTGACAGCTTCTTCTGTTGAAAAATTAAACGTATCAAAAGAAAAACTCTTACTTAATTCTATTTGCAATTCTGTATATGATTCATCTATCGTAATTTTTGCTTCAAGCAACTGTTCATAAACAGTATTAAAAAATTCTGTTGTTTCCTCTCGTTGAATATCAGTAAAGGCTTCCGTTAAATCATTACCATCAACTATTCCATCATCAATAATAGAATATGTTCTTTCACGAATTCTACTTACGCACTGAGTTGCTTCTGTTTTTGTCTTATGATAAAAATCATCACTTAACTTACTTACAAGTTTTTTTGCTTCTTCTGCTTTTTTTTTCATTGATGAAGTTATTGCTTCGCATTCTTTTAATTGGGCTTCTTTAATTTTTTTATTTTCTTCATCAGAACGTTTTAGTTCAATCAATTTATCATTAATTGTCTGTATACAACTTTCAATAAAACCCTTTAATAATACAAGAGCTCCATTCTTTTGTTTCTCTGCCCAATTGTTTCCTAAATCATAAAGAGAATCTATAAGTTCTTGAATATTGGATTTATCAATCTTTTCTTCATCCTTATCCAGAACGGCATCCATTGCTTCTTTTGAACTAACAACTATAACTTTTCCATCAAAAGACTGTTTTATTTTTTGTGCAGCATTATTCAATGAAGCTTTATTATATGTCAGACTTTCTTCAACATCCTCTTGGCATTCTCCCCAACGAGTTTGGACAAAAATCACCGATAAAAACTGTGGCCAATAGAGTTTTATAAACTGCATTTCAAGTGCATCTAATGGTCTATATGTTGAAAAAACAAAAACAGCTGAACTAAGATTATTAATATAACGTTCTGTAGTTTCTTGGTTTACAGTATTCAGACTCCAAGTTCCAGGGAGATCCACAAGAATCAGTCCGTTTCTTAATAGTTCCAGATTTCTATAAATAACTACTTTCAATATCTGTTTTTCATTTCCAGGATTTAGTTCATTATCAACATATGGAGTTAACTCTTGCAAAGTATTTGCATAATCTTTTCTATCTGAATCCTTGTAATACACAATACCTTTAGACTCTGTTCCATAATGGACTTCTACTGGTACGCACGTTGTTTCTCCTGCCGTATTTGGAAGTATATTTTCTCCCAAAACAGAGTTCATTAATGTACTTTTCCCAACACCTTGCATTCCTAAAAAGGGAATAATAATTTCTGAGTCTTTCGATTTTCCAAGTATAGCTCGTATTTGAGTACCAGCATGTTGGTCACCTGAATATCTGTTTAAAATTTCTTCTATTTTCACATTGAAAATTTCTATTGCGTCCATTATTTTTCATCCTTCTTTTTATTTCTTTTCCAGAATGGAGTGTTAAGTTCTATAAGAAGATGCATTTTTTCAATAAGGATATTTTGTGTATTTTGTAAAGAAATAATTTTTTCATCAATTTCTTTAACTTTTGCTTCAACAGTGGAAAATCTTTCATAAAGTTGAGAAATCCTTGAAATTTCGCGTTTTGCATCTTCGCAAGTTTCATTACAATCTTTTACATTCTTTTTTATAGTTTCAAGAGATTCAAATAATGATGAAGTTATTGTTTCTTGAATTTCTTCCATTATTTTTCCTGTTGCTTCGCTTACATTTAATACGATAGAATCTTTTTCTTTAGACATTTATATTCTCCTTTTTATATCCTTTTATTATTTCTTCGCAAACATTATCAATTTCAGTATTTCGTAAATATGGCAGTTCTTTTTGAAGAGTATGAATCAAATTGATTTCATCACTGTGTGTATTACAACCATTCTGCTGTAATTCTAATAACATGATATTAAAAATAGGATTATCATGATTTATTAATATTTTATATTCATTAGAGTAATTTAAACTCTTACCAATTTCCAACATGTTACTAATGCTTTCATTAACACTGTCTGATGTGATAAGTTCCTGAAAATCTTGAATTACAAAAAATACCTTATTTGTATTGTTTGCTCTTTTGCATATTTCAGACTTGTCAATTTGTTCCAACGCTGAACCAATTTGAATTGCATTCACAAGAATAAATATATTCTGAGAATCTTCAACTACAATTTTATTTTCTTCATCAGGATTATGAAATAAAAGCAAATTTCTAAAACTGTTTTCTCCGTCATTAATTAAATCAACATCAATCTGTGTGTGTAAATATTGTTTTACAAATGAAGATTCACATTCTCTATCCCAGCCAATAACTACAGAAGTTGATTCTCTGCAAAATGATTTTACGCTTTCGCTACCAATAGAATCTTTTATAATTTCTGCCATTCTGTATATTGGAAAAATATATTTTTTAAACTCTCTTTCTTCAGTCTGTTCTGTGTATATATTTGCTTCTTCATGGATATATTTTGATGAAGTTATATCTTGTACTTGAATATCCGTAGAAATTGTTCTAATTTCTTTTGCAATCATTCTATATTGTTCTGCATCTAAAGCTTTTGTTTTTCGTTGCTCAAAGGCTTTTCGTTTTATTTCAATTTGTTCATCTATTACAGAACAAGTATGTGCTACACTTTTTAACCAATTTTCTGTATCATTTCTAAGAGCCTTTTCTTCTAATTGAATGGCATTAATTGTTTTTTTTATTGTCCCCTCTACATCATCAACTTTTACAGGTACAGCCTCTTGCCCCCAACCATTATTTCCCCAATCAAAAAAACGGAGAAAGGCATTTCCCAAACCATCCTTGTCTACCCACTTAGTTTCAGTTTTTGAAACCATTTCGATTTTAGGCATTTTGTTAGTAGCTTCAAAACTAAAGATATTGCGAGAATCGATATTTAAATCTTTACAAATGTTTTCTGCGAATAAATTAAAAGATTTGATTTCGTCTGTTATTCTTCCAGCACTTTCATTAATCTTTTTTGTTATTGAATTTAATTTTGCTTGAGAAGGGACATAGGAATAAGATTCTGTTCCTAAAAAACTAAAAGCACTTTTTTCTTTTTTTCCAACCTCATCTTTCACGTTTTGTAATTCACTAATGACTGAATTTAAAGTCCTTCGTATAATTGATATTTTTTCTTGAATATCATCATGTAAATTTTCAAACTCAAAAACTAAACTAGAAAGATTTTCTCCTTTTCCATCTTCTTCAGCCTCTTGAATTATTTTATCTAATTCTCGTTTTAATGATGCTTTTCGTTGATTTTCTATTCGCGGTTTTACAGATTCAAGAATACTATTTATCGACGAAACTAATAAATCAAAATTTGATTTTTTGAACTTTGCTTCTAATTCACTATTGTTCTTGTTTCTACAAGCTTTTTTTTCTGTTATTGAATCTAAAGCCCATTTTGCTGAAATCTGAACAATCTTTACCTGTGCTTTATCTTTTAACTCTGAAGCTTCAATAATTTTTTCAATTCTTGCAACATGAGCCTGTGCAATTTCACTGACAGATTCAGATCTGTTTGCTGTTTCATAGATTGAATCAATCATATTTTGAACTATAAGAACAGGTTTGTTATACTCAGCAACAAGATCTAAAACAGATTTCATCTTTGCATCAGAATTTGCCTTACAGGTTGTTAGAAAAATACAGAAATCAATAGTCGGAAGAAGACTATTTAAAGTAAGTGTTTCATGATTTTCAAACCCATAGGCACCTAATCCAGGACTATCTACCAATAATAAATCATCTGAAAAAGGAAAATCTGGTGTTGTAATTTCTATATGGTTTACTTTATATTTATTATCCTCATTATAAAATTCATCCCCATATTTACATATTATTTCAGACGTTAATTCATCATCTGTATATTCAAATACATTCTCATCTGCAAAAAAGACCTTAGCCTGTCTTTTTGAATCTCGGAAGCAACTAACCAACTGAGAAGAAGAAGGTGCTGTTTTTCCTGGTAACAAATGTTCGCCCAAAAAAGCATTGATCATAGTAGATTTTCCACTACTAGTAACGCCTATTACACCTAAACGATATTTATTTTGTTTAATTTGATATATACGATTCTTTAAGCTATCAATATCTGATGAATATCTGTCTTCAATTTTATTATCTTTTGTAAGAATTCTTATTACTTCATTTATTATTTCTTCTTCGTTTGTATTCTCACACATTCTTTACACACCAATTTTTAGTATATTATTATTTATCCTTCTTTCCGATTTTGATTTCCCAATCGTCTGTGATTGTATCTAAAAATTTTCCAATTTTATGACCTGTACCAGAATCATTATCTGAAGCCTCATCATAAGCATCGCCTGTCTTTGTAAATACATCCTTTATTTTCTCACCAAAAATCTCGATTGAGAGATTATTATGCATGTCTTTATTGTTGAAACTCTTCATTTTTTTTCTCCTTTTTCAAGAATCTTGTTAAATCATATTAGGATTAGAAGAAAAAATCATAGCTTGCCAGGCTAAACTTTTATTGCCCTATGAATTTATAATCTTTCTAATTAGGACTGTTTTATAATTTAACAACTCTTAACTTAAATATTTTACATCTACCTTTCCCATTTGTAAATTAGTTTCCTTATAAAATCACTAATTCTGCCTAAAAACTCCTATTAGTATCAATTTATACTCTTATAAGATATTTGTAAATAAATAACTCTAATAGGAAAATAAGTATATCTACGAGGATTATTATGACGGGTGAAGAAGTTCGCCAGACATTGGCTAAAAACATAAAGAAATTAAGGGCACAAAAAGGATTTTCCCAGGCACAACTTGCAGAAGAAGCAGATATTTCTCTTCCTTTTATGAGTTCGATAGAGCAAAGTTCAAAATGGCCTTATCCGGACACGCTTGCACGGATTGCAGCTGCTCTTGGAGTTGATGTTTCTGATTTGTTTTCAACAGGTAAGAATGACGCAAAGAATCATCAACAAACGATTGAAATTATGAAAGCACTTGTAGAAAATCAGAAAAAAGCATTGGATGAATTTGGTGAAAAGTATTTAAAATAAGACTTGCAATTCTGAAGCAGTTACTCCACCTCAAAGTTCTTATTCTTATACAAAACAGTTTCTGTATTTGTAGATTTCACTATCTTCTTTTTAAATAACACAGTCCATTTTGTTTGTCGTTCTGTATAATCTTTTTTCCCTTGAGGGAAGAAGGTTTTACAAAAATATTTTTTATTTTTATCTTTCGACAAAAACACAAAAATTGGAACTTTATTTATTTCATTTCTTAGAAGGAAATCAGCTTCAATAACAGAGAAGGCTTGCAATTCTGGATTGTATTTAAAAATTGTGTCATTACTGTCAAAGATATATTCAAGAGTTGGAAGATATTCAACACGACCTTTGATGTAATCATAATTATTTGATGATTCAATATAGCTTACTGGTAATTGTCCTGATTCAATCTGATTATAAACTCCTTCTGCAGGTATAAAGAGTCTCGATAAATCTTTTAGATATTGTAATCCGGCTAGGTGAAAGAAATGATACTTTTGAAATTCAATTGTTAGAGAAACCGTTTTATCTTTACGGCCAAGTACGAACTGATATTCAATATCAAGAAGTTTTGAGAAAGCTTTTTGAGCATCAAGTATATTTGCCATTTATTCCCACCATAAAAAAGAAAAAGCCCTGCGCCATTCGCAGAGCTTTTGTTCCGTTTTCTTTCGGCTTTCGCCTAGTTCAGATGAGGTCTCCGGAAAACCCTTCAAAGACTGGCAGAATACTGCTTCTGAACGCAATACGCTGCGTAATAATCTAACAGATACTCAAGTTACCTGTCGCCTTGAATGGCAAGGACTTACCACTTAAAATATACGGCAATAATAAGGAAAAATCAAGCAAAATATTTGCATCCTGAAAAATCAGTTAAAAATCATTTTCAAATTTAGCTTGTCAGGCAAAGCCTTTTCCTCTTACCCGCATTATCTTATAGCCATGATCAGAACAATAAACAAACCACAGCCGGGCGACGTTCTTTCGGTGAACCGCGGGCTGTACAAACATTATGGAGTCTATGTCGGGAACAATACCGTCGTGCATTTTTCGGGAGGAAGCGGGCACGAACTTTCTTCACGAAGAGCCTGCATCAGAAAAACGACACTTGATGATTTTTCTAAGGACGGAGAAGTTCAGGTTGAAACAAAATGTGCGGAATCTTTCAGTCGGAAAGAAACTGTAATGCGCGCATTGAATGCTGTTGGAAGCGAAAAAGGTAAGTACGCCCTTCCCTGGAACAACTGCGAGCATTTTGCAAACTGGTGTCGCTACGAACAGAAACGTTCCACACAGGTTGAACAGTTTGCAGCAAGTCTCACAAGTATCTCTGCTCTTGTTCTGGGAACTGTTCTTATTGGAAAAATAATTGAGGAGGAAATTATATGATGAGCTTAAGTTTTTCTATTGGCTTTACAATCTGTATTGCCTTGCTATGTATGGTGCTGCTTCTTTACTTTTATGATCCAGATATCTTTATTTCTCGATATATCATTCGAACTTCCAAAATAAAATACTTTTTGAAAAGTCATTTTGGCAAAAGCGGAAAGGAATGGAAAGAAAAGTGGCATGAACTCCGCTTTACAATCGACTGTTGTCAGGAAGCAATCTCTAAATATGTGAACAAGAAGAATCTTTCCACATTACAGGATGATGAAACTCTAAAGAATCTTCTGAGAGTTTACAGAGAACTTTTGGATATGAAAGAAAACTTTTATCCAGAAATTACTGTAGAACAAATTAAGGATATCTGGCATGAAATTGAAAATATTTATTTTCCAGATATGGATCCCTATTACCAGTACGACATGGAGGAAGTTGTATGATGCAAGACCCGTTTACAGCAAAAATTGTTTCTCGCGATGCAAGAGATTTCGCAAGTAACAGAAAAATAAAGAATCAAGCCAGTAAGGAGGAACAAACTATGGCTATCACGGAAAAAACAATCGAGGAAATCAGAAAAGATTTTGACAAGCACAATGAACAGGTTCTGAAGATTTACAGGCGCAATGGCGATAAATCTCTTCTGGAACTTCTTTATCTTAATTCCGACAATCCGGAAGAAATTGCAGAAGAATTTGAAATCAGCATTGAGGATGCAACTGCACTTGTAGAAAAAGACAAGGCGGCTAAAGCAGATCCAATTGGAACAATGCAAGAGGCTTCCAGAAAAGCATCAGCCGCAATCGCAAATCTTCTTGGAAAGTCAAAGGAACATGAGCTTTATAACAAGGCTTTTGAATATGTAGCCTCCACCGGATGCGAAGAGTCTTCTGTTCTTGCCGCAGAGTTTAGAATCTCAGAAGAAGAGGCAGAAGAACTGCTTCAGCAAATGAGGGAAAATGGCGACATTGCCAGCGAAGACGAGTACGAAGAATCTGCTGATGAAAATGAATCTGCTGACACCGAAGAAGACGAATCAGATTCTGATGAAGATTCTGATAGAGACTTCAACCTTGTTGACCTTTTCAAAAATCCAGAAAAGATTATTGAAGGACTATGTTTCCTTGGCGATGTTATTCAGGACACTTCAGAAAAAATCTGCGATGCCCTTGATGAGTCAGTTGATCGCGTAATGGAGCACGACTTTGATGATTAAGTTGTTCTGACGATATAGTACTTCTCGATTTTTTTTGGGAGGTACAAAAAGAAAGGAGGAATGCATTATGATAATACTGAAATCTTTTTACTTTGCGTCATCAAGTAGTGAAGATAATTTTTTCGATCTTAGTAAAGAAGGAAGAATGACTTGCTTTAATTCTTATTATCCATTCAGAATTCTTTCAAGAAAGAGTTTCAGCTGTATAGACTGCGATACGCCAATTACAATTCTATACGGAGGAAACGGGAGTGGAAAAACAACTGCATTAAATATAATAGCAGAGGAATTACATCTTACTAGAATTGCACTTTATAACCGAACCCAATTTTTAGAACAATACTTAAGTCTATGTTCGTATAAAACAGATAATCAATATCCTAAAAAGGGGACAATAATCACAAGTGATGATGTATTCAATTACATGTTGAATGTAAGGGCCGTGAATCAGGATGTTGATTTTAATAGAAAAAAACTTTTTGAAGAATACAATAAAGTAATATCAAAACCTCGTCGTGAACTATTACATGTAAATTTTGAAGATGAAAAAAGTGTCAAAACTTTTGATAAAAACATGGCTATCATAAACAACTCAAAATCAGGATTTGTTAAAAAGACAATGAAGAATAACGTTAGGGAACATTCGAACGGCGAAAGTGCATTACGATATTTCATGGAAAAGATAGAACAGAATGCACTTTATCTGTTAGATGAACCAGAAAACAGTCTTTCGGCAAAGAATCAAATTCTGCTTTCAAAATATATTGAAGACAGTGCATGGGCATGTGACTGTCAGTTTATAATTGCTACACATTCTCCTTTTTTGCTTGCAATGAAGCGTTCAAAAATTTATGACTTAGACGATGATCCTGTATCTATAAAAAAATGGACAGAACTTGAAAGCATAAAATGTTATAGAGATTTCTTTAAGGAACATGAGCAGGATAAATAATACTTTTTATGAAATTTTTGGGAGGTTAAAATGATTAATATTTTCAGACAATCCAAATGTCAAATTCGTTATATTGAGGAAGCTGGAGCACCTGCAAAAACTCTGATTGTTACCGCTAAGACAATTGAACAGGCAAAAGAACAATTCCGTCAGTTCATCGGTAACAAAACTGTTGTAAAAGTAAGTTTTGCTTTGCTTCCTTAAACATTAATCACAGCCCTCAGTTTTTCGACCTGTATATGTGAGTATACATCGAGAATCTGAGTAGAGCTGTGACCTATAAGAATGAAGATAAGTGCAATTTGTTGATAATCGCAACTCTTGATGGATCTAAGCATGTAATAAAGTAAAAAAATGAGAAACAACAAACAGAGTTCTGGGAGAACAACTACTAACATCTAGTTCTTTTGTAAAGAAAATAACATTTGCCATACATGGTAGTATTTTTCATCAATACTAATCTTTTTAGACTTTTGAGTAGACTTATTCTTTGGTATGGATTTTCCTATTGATGCTAATTCAAGCAAATGTGAAAAATATCTATTCTCTATGTTATTAGGAATAACCGTAGCACATTTACAGCCTTTTGCTTTCCAGGATCGTGCCATAATTTGTACATATTTATTGAATACAAAATCAAAGTCGCCATTAAGATTGTTTAGATTTAGCCATTGTGTATTCTTTTTTTTAAACCTATATTCTATTCTCATTGGAAATTGCATAGCCATAATAATATCGTGATTGATTTGATTAACAGCACATAACCTATAGCGTCTATCATAACAGCACCAATGAGATTGTCTTCTTTTTTTTCCATCTTCTGAATAACTAGTATAACTTATACATCCATTTTTATCTTTAAATGGGATTGGATTGACTAAACTCATACGATTTTGCTTAAAATCAAAATGAAAATCTATTCTGGTAAGTTCTACTATGTATGGAAGATAAGTGCTAATTTGAACCAATTCTTCCATATTCGAGGAACAAGATTTTAGGCAAGGAATATCGATTATCTTTTTCTGATAAAGTTTATAAACAATTATCACTAATTGAGCCCAAATATTTGTTTTCATACAAAGAGCTTCTGCTTGAATACGAATTTCACATTCAGGAATCATATACCCACAACCATAGCATGGTCTCTTGTATTTATATAAAGTTATTCCTTTTTCGATTTTTCTTCCGTGATTTTTAGAGTTATAATCAAAAGTTGTGGATTGGGCAAAAATAGTCTAAGATAGAAAAAGAGGTTTGAATCGGATAAAATGTTTTTACCACAAAACAACAAACCGAAGGAAACCTCTTATGGCTATTTTACAACTAACGACA
>JALFAW010000106.1 GCA_022773305.1 Spirochaetia bacterium | reverse complement strand
TTATTTTGTATTTTTGCCTGGTGGCCATAGTGGAGAGGTAATACCCGTTCCCATTCCGAACACGGAAGTCAAGCTCTCTTACGCCGATGATACTGCTCTTCGTGGGAAAGTAGGATGCTGCCAGGCTTTTTTTATTTAACTAAAATTAAAATAATTGAGATTTTTTTTATTATTAAATGTTATTAATAAGATTTTTTTTAGAGAATGTTATTATGAGAATTGCAATTATTGGTTATAGTGGGTCTGGGAAAGTCTACTTTGTGTAGATTTTTAGGTGAAAAATATGGGATTCCCATCCTACATTTTGATACTGTTCATTTTTTGCCAAATTGGAAAGTAAGAGCGGGTAACGAGAAAGAAAAAATTGTTCGGGATTTTTTGGACGAAAACGAAAATTGGTGTATTGATGGAAATTATAGTAAGATTTTTTTTGATGAGCGGATGGAAAAGACTGATTTTATTCTAGTGATGCTATTTAATAGGTTTAATTTGTTGTGGCGGGTTTGGAAAAGATATAAAAAGTATAAAGGGCAGACAAGACCTGATATGACTGTTGGGTGTGATGAAAAACTAGATTTTGAGTTTATTCGATGGGTACTTTTTGTTGGTGACAGACCTTTTTTTCGCCAGTTGACTGCCTGATTTGCAGGGTTTTAAACTGCACAGCGCACCGAGGCTTGAACAGGCGACGAAGTCGAGTCCGAAGGACCGAGCGTTAGCGAGCTGTGAAAGGCGACTTACGAACTAAATTTTGCTAAAAAATATATCTTTACTGAATATTGACAATATTGACAAAAAAAGATATATTGTTTTTGTCAGTTTAATATTTTTATTAAAAGACTCGTGGTTGCACGGGTCTTTTTTATTGTTGAAAAACTTTATTAAACTTTGAAATTGCTATGGAATATAATTCATATAAAAACATTAAGTATTATAAAGAATGTGCTGCTTTGGTAGAAGGAATGGGGTACAAACTTGTTGATCTAAAAATTATTCCTGCTAAATCTATTACTAAAATTTCTGCAATTATTTGTTCTTGTGATCCTGCTGTTAATATTGGTGTAAATGATTGTGCTAAAGTTCATAGGGTTCTTCTTCCGCGTCTTGAAGCATTGCTTGGAACTGAAGAGACATCTATGGAACTTACATCTCCTGGTATTGAACACAATATCAAAAATGCGGCTGAATTTGAGATTTTTACTGGACGTTCTGTTCGTATCTGGGATAAAACTGTTACTGATTGGGTGAGTGGTGTAATTAAATGTGCAGACCAAAACTCAGTTACTTTGGAAAAAGAAGATGGTGAAAAATTCACTATTCTTTATGAAAATATAGCGAAAGCAAAATTTTTATTATAAGGGAGGCTTAAAATGTCAGAAATGGCAGAAGCTATCCGTCAGCTGATTTCAGAAAAAGGTTATTCTGAAGATTCGGTTAGACAGACAATTGAAAGAGCATTGAAGGCTGCATACAAAAGAACTTATGGAACTGACGAAAACGCAATTGTCAAATTTAATGATGATATGTCAGATGTTTCTATTTATTCACGAAAAGTAATTATCGATGGTGTTTATGATCCTGTTAAAGAAATAGAATTGGAAGAAGCTCGTAAACTTGCTGGCGATAGTGTTGAAGAGGGTGATGAGATTGATATTCTTGAGGATCCAAAATCTTTTTGCCGTTCTGCTGTTGCTACTGGAAAGCAAACTGCTCATCAGGGGTTGAATGAAACTTACAAGAATTCACTTATGAATGATTATCGTGATAAAATTGGTGAAATTATAATTGGTTATTATCAACGTGAAAAAAATGGTAATATTTATCTTGATTTGGGTAATGCTGGAAAAGTGGAAGGTGTGCTTCCTGTAAAATATCAGTCTAAACTTGAAGTTTATGAAAAAAATGATAGAATTAAAGCTTTGATTGTGGATGTTAAACCTACAAATTCTGGTATTCAACTTGTTCTTTCTCGTAGTGACCCAAAACTTGTAAGTTCTATTTTAGAAAAAGAAGTTCCTGAAATTGCTGACGGTACTGTTGAGATTCAAAAGATTGTCCGCGACGCTGGTTATCGTACAAAAATTGCTGTTTATTCTAAACGCGAAGAAGTGGACCCTGTTGGTGCTTGTGTTGGTTTGAAAGGTGTGCGTATTCAGAATGTTATTCGTGAACTTTTGAATGAAAAAATTGATGTTTTACGTTGGGATTCAAATCCAGCAGAATTTATTAAAAATGCGTTATCTCCTGCTCAAGTTGAACGTGTTGTGATTATGGATGCTGAAAAACGTCAAGCTTTGGCTATTGTTGAAGATTCACAATTCTCTTTGGCAATTGGTAAACAGGGACAAAATGTAAGACTTGCAAACAGACTTTGCGATTGGAATATTGATGTAAAAACTGTTGAACAGGCTGAAGATATTGACTTTTCGAATGTTAATACTGTTCAGACTGCTAGAAATCTATTCAATGATGAACAGATTGATGAGATTACAACTGTTGCCGAACTTCCTGGTGTTAATTCTGAAGTTGCTCAACTGCTTAAAGAAAATGGAATTGAGGAAATTCAAGATTTCGTAGAAGCGTACGATAACGGTTCAATCAAAATTGATGGTGTAAATGAAGAAGATCTTGATAAGATTAACAAACTTATTAATGAAAACGTTGAGTTTGTAGAGGACGAAACTGAAACTAGTGCTGATGAAGATTCTACATCTACAAAAGAAGAAAATAGTCAGGATGAAGAAGAATATTTCTGTCCTGAATGTGGAGCGAAAATCACCCTTGATATGACTCATTGTCCTAATTGTGGCGTTGAGTTTGAGTTTACTGAGGATGAAGAGTAGTATTTTACATAAAAGGAATTGATAATTTATGGCTGAAGAAAACGAAAAAAAGCCCGAATTTGTTGTTCATAAAAAACAACCTGAAAGTGCTAGTACTGTATCAAGCGGAAATTCTCCTGAAAAAAAGAAGGTAGTTGTTGTAAAAAAGAAGAATCCTGCTCAAAATCAAGCAAATGCACAAAAGGTTCATATTGGTGTAAAGAAGACAGATAACGCTGCATCTATGAATCCTGTAAAAAATCAGGAAAAGAATACTTCTGTTCAATCTGCTGAGCAGGATTCATTGCAAAAAAATGTAAAAACTGATGCAAATGATTCTTTCGATAAAAATACAAATGGGAATCAGAATGCTATTTCAAAACATAATGTAAAAAATGATGGCGGTGAGAATCAGAATAATTCGAAGTCTTCTTCGAATGTAAACAATTCTGAAAAAAATTCTGCAAACGGTTCTGTCTCAAATACAAATCGCAGTTTTGTGAAAAATGATGGAAAAACTGACAACAGACCTCGTACTACATTTGAATTGAATTCGGCTAGACCTAATGTAAAGGCAGGTAATCTTTCTGATAAACCTCGTCAAAATAATTTCCGTAATCAAAATGGAAATTATAATCGAAATGGTCAAAACGGAGCTCGAACATTTAATAAAGACGGTGGTGGTTTTAATGGTGTACAGGCACGCCAAAGTTTCCAAAACCGAGAACGCGAAAACAACGGGCAAGGTGGTGGTTATAACCGCAATGGACAGGGCGGGTTCAATCGGAACGGTCAGAATGGTCAGAACAGTTTTAATAGAAACGGTCAAGGCGGTTTTAACCGTAATGCTCAAGGTGGACAAGGCGGTTTTAATCGTGGTGGTCAAAATGGACAAGGAGGATTTAACAGATCTCGTCCAATGAATGCAGCACCAGCGCCGCTTCCTGTTGATACTAGCAGAACTCCTGGCAAAAAAGCTGCCTTTAAAGGCAAAAAACAAGTTTACAATCGTAAGGATGAAGAACAGTACGATGATAATCTTTTTGGTCAGAAAAAGAAGGCTGAAACTCCAGCAACTGTTGTTCCAAAATCTATTGATATAATGGAATCTATTTCCGTTTCTGATTTGGCTAGAAAAATGAATTTGAAGGCTAGTGAAGTTATTGGAAAACTTATGGGCATGGGTATGATGGTTACAATCACTCAGTCTATAGATTCTGATACTGCAACACTTCTGGCTGCTGAATATGGATGTGAAGTTCACCTTGTAAGTCTTTATGATGAAACTGTTATTGAACGTGAAGCAGATGCTGATTCTGATATGCAGCCTCGCCCACCTGTTGTAACTGTAATGGGACACGTTGACCATGGTAAGACAAAAACTTTGGATGCTATTCGTCATGCAAATGTTGCTGCTGGTGAAGCTGGTGGAATTACACAGTCAATTGGTGCATATTCTGTAACTACTCCAAAAGGAAAAATCACTTTCCTTGATACACCAGGTCACGAAGCCTTTACTATGATGCGTGCTCGTGGTGCTCAGGTAACAGATATTGTTGTTCTTGTTGTTGCTGCTGATGATGGTGTTATGCCTCAGACCTTGGAAGCTATTGCACATGCAAAAGATGCTAAAGTTCCTATTATTGTTGCGGTAAATAAAGTTGATAAACCTGAAGCAAATCCAGATAGAGTAAAAACACAACTTTCTGAACATGGTCTTACACCTGAAGAATGGGGTGGAGATACTCAGTATGTTCATATTTCAGCTTTGAAAAAAGAAGGTATTGATGATTTGCTTGATGCTATTTTGTTACAAGCAGAAATGCTTGAATTAAAGGCAAATTATAACTGTCGTGCAGAAGGAAAGATTCTTGAAAGCCGTGTTGATCAGGGACGTGGTGTTGTTGCTTCTGTAGTGATTGAACGTGGTACTTTGCATCAGGGAGATCCTTATGTTGCTGGAATTTATTCTGGACGTGTTCGTGCTATGTTTGATGACAGGGGAAACAGAATTCAAGAAGCAGGTCCTTCTACTCCTGTTGAAGTTCTTGGTATGGAAGAAATGCCAAATGCCGGCGATCCTTTCCAGGTGACAGAAAGTGAAAAAGATGCACGTGCAATTTCTGCTAAACGTCAGGAATTGAAACGTTTTGAAGCTGCCAAAGCGGTTAAAAAGACAACTTTGGAATCTCTTTATAGTGATATTGCTGATAGTGAAGTTCGTGAACTTAAAGTTATCATCAAAGCTGATTTGCAAGGTTCTGCAGAAGCGTTAAAATCATCTTTGGAAAAATTGTCAACAAGAGAAATCAGACTTTCTGTAATTCATTCAAGCGCTGGTGCTATCAATGAATCTGATGTTACTTTGGCGGCTGCCGATTCGAATGCAATTATCATTGGATTTAATGTTCGCCCAACTCCAAAAGCAAAAACTTTGGCAGAGCAGGAACAGGTTGAAATCAGAAAGTATAATATTATCTATAAGTGTGTTGAAGAAATCCAGCAGGCTATGGAAGGTATGCTTTCTCCTGATACAAAAGAAGAAGTTATCGGTCAGGTTGAAGTTCGAAATACATTTAAAGTACCAAAAGTTGGTGTTATTGCAGGATGTTCTGTTTCCGAAGGTATTGTTCGCAGAAATTCCAGTGTCAATCTCGTGCGCGAAGGTATCGTAATCTTCACTGGTAAAATTGCTTCGCTTAAACGTTTCAAAGATGATGCAAAAGAAGTCAGCGTAGGTTATGAATGTGGTATCGGACTTGAAAACTGGCAGGATATTCAAGTGGGTGATAAACTTGAAGTTTTCGAAGTTATCGAGATTGCAAAGAAATTGGGAAAAACAATTGCTGAAGAAGAAGCTGAAGCTGCAAAACGTAACGTAACTGCTGCTGGTTCTCAAGGAGCAGATTAATGGGTCAGTATCGTATTCAAAGATTGAACGATCAGCTCAGAGATGAAATATCAAAGTTGATTCTGCGGGGTGAAGTAAAAGATCCTCGTGTTTCGACTTTCCTTAGCGTAAACAGGGTGGAAGTGACTTCTGACTTGTGTTACGCTAAAGTTTATGTTTCATCATTTTTGCCTGATAATCAGTTGAAAACTGGAGTTGATGGATTAAACGCTGCGGCTGGTTTTATTCAACGTGAAATTGCAAAAAAACTCAGAATAAGACAATTTCCAAAATTGCAGTTTGTTGTTGATAAGGGAATGAAAGAAGGTTTTGCAATGGTTCAAAAACTCAATGAACTTGAAAAACAAAGTTCTGAAACAAATGTTTCTGATTAAGTTTTTTTTTGCGATAACAAGTGAAAACGAATTGAAAAAAAATCAATCAGGAATCAGTTAAAAAACTATTTGACTTTATGTAAAAAGATTTCAGTAAATACGATGGAAACATATTGCTGAAATCTTTTTTTATCTTGTTTCTAATACTTCATATTGCAGTAAAAGAACTCGTAAATCTTCCCTGTTTTTTACTCCAAATTTTCTTTGGATTCGTGACATTTCGGTTTTAATAATCGATTCGCTGACTATAAAAATCTCGGCCATTGATTTGTAAGATTTTCCATTTTTTAAGTATTCCATAAGAAACTTATTCTGGCGATCTGAAAGATTATAATCAGATAGATAGAGTTTTTCACCATAAGAAGGTAATTTTATTTCTGATTTAACAGGAACAGGTGGCATATATCTTATCAAATCATTTTCCATTATTTTGTAAATGTGAAGATAAAAAGTGCAGAAAAAACAGAGCGAAGCGTATGAAAGAATTACGCGTTCAAATCCAAAAGGAATCAAACCTAAAATTGTAATCAACCAAATTAATATTAAGATGATTATTTTTGGAAATAATTTTTTAACAAAAAATCCGTTTACAAAAAGCTTGATTAAAAATGCAGAATATAAGAAAATTTCCAAAAGTTCATATCCTGTTAGTATTGTGCAAATTGATTCTATAAAAAGTATCGCATATTGCAACATATACCAATTCATTTTGAAAATGGTGAGAAAGCATAGAATTGTACAAATTGTGTTGAGGAAAGGAATTGTGATTTTTGGATAAGGAATGACACTACGTGTTTCTGCTGGCAATATAAATGATAAAACGGTTGCTATCATCAATATTATAAATGAGAAAATTAAAAAAATTCTTTCAGTTTGTGTTTTATTGAAGATTGTTTTTTTTATCATCATTGTAGTCTATCATAAATATGTTCATTTTCAAATATTTTTTTTTATTTGGAATTTTTTGTACACTCAGCCTAGTGACTTTTTTCACAAATTCTTCTTTATATAATTTTTTCTATGTTTTTTAAATTTTTAGAATTTCATTTATTAATAACAAAGCAATACCTTAATCTGTTGTTATCACTCTCGATTGTTCCTGCAAAAGTGTTTTTTGTTGTAAAAACAGCAAATTGACTGTTTGATGTAAGCATATTCTGCGTCTTCTTAAAAAATGAATATTTTAGTGTTTTCCCATTGAAAAAAGCGTTTTCTGCATCTTCATTTACAAGATATATTGGAATTAGACCGCATAGTTCTGCAATTTCTGGAGTGAATTGTATTTTTTTTTGTAAAATTTCTTTTTGCAACTGGATTTCTTGTGGCGTAAGTATAAAACCTTGTTTTTGTTTTTTTCCCGACTTTTGATTTTCTGTTTGTTTTTCTTTAAGAAGTTTTTGTTCTTCCTGTTTTTTTATGATATCTTTTTGTTCATTCATAGTTTTAATTGCAGTTTGAATAGAAAATTTTTCGATATTTTCAAAACCTGCAGCATCTTCTACAAAAAAATTCCCGACTTTTGTGCGATATAACCCTGCAAGGTGTGCGCTGGATTTGCATTCACGTCCTATATCAAATGCAAGACTTCTTATGTATGTTCCTTTGGAAACTGTAAATTCAACAAGAGCATATTCAACTTGATTTTTATTGTTGCAGACAGTGTCTAGAATTTTAGAATTGAAAACAGTAACTTTTCTAGCTGGAATTTCTATTTTTTGTCCGTTTCGTGCAAGGCTGCTTGCTCTTTCTCCATTTATGTGAATTGCACTGAAAAAAGGTGGATTCTGCATTATTTCACCTGTGAATTTGTTAACGGCTTTTTCAAAATCTGATTTTTCAGGAAGTACAGTTTTTTTTGTGATTTTTCCAGTGTATTCGTAAGTGTCCGTTTCTTCTCCAAATTTTATTACAGCTTGATAAGTTTTATTAAATTCTGTGATTCTGCCAGCCAAACGTGTAAGTCTTCCAGTACAGACTATAAGCAGACCTTGCGCAAAACTGTCAAGTGTTCCTGTATGTCCAACTTTTTTTGTATTTAAAGCTTTTTTTACACTATTCAAAGATGAAAATGATGTTAATCCTGGCTGTTTTGCCAAAAGAACAATTCCGTCAGAATTTTGTGAATTTTGAAAACCTGATGAATTGTGAGTGTTATTTTTTGAAGTGATTTTTTGCTGCATTTTCTATTCCCTGATAGTCTGAATATGTTTTTTTATAATATGTAAAAAAAGATTGTTTTTCAATAACATTCAGGTATTTAATAAAAAAAACTTGCTCAGGCAGGATAATGCCAAAAAATGCTGGAAAAAAAAATCAAGGTCTGTCCCCGTTTTATAAGGTTTGTCCCCATTTTTTTCTGTATTTAAGGTGAAAAATCTAAAGGGTTTGAGATTGAACGGCACCGAGCGTGTAGCCATCCCAATTGTAAATCCCACTTTTTCCTGAGTTTTGGCAAAACTACAATTTCAGATAATGAAGGTGAAAAATATACCGCCAAAACTCTTGGCTCGTGCAAACTAAACGTTCACTGGTATGACAATCTTACAGCACGAGTCACAGTCCGTTAGAAAAATCAAGGTCTGTCCCCATTTTTATCTGTATTTAAGGTGAAAAATCTAAAGGGTTTGAGATTGAACGGCACCGAGCGTGTAGCCATAGCACGTAAGTGCTAGTCCGTTAGGACTGAGCGTGAGCGAATGGCGAAAGGCGACTGGGAATGAAAATTTTGCCCTGTTTCTTATAAAATATTTAAAAAAAATTCCGATATTTATATTGATGAAAAGTATTGTAATTTTTTTTGATGAACATTCTGATTTTGAAGAAAAAAAGGTTTTTGACGGAAAAAATGCTTTGGAGTTGAGCAAAAATTGGGCTTGTGCGCTTGGTTTTGAATATTTTTATGTGAATGTTTCAACTTTGGCGGATTTTTTGCAGCAGGTGAATAGTATTGTTTCGGAAAATCATGCGAATTGTGTCGTTTTTTCCTATGCCGATTTGCCTTTTTTGAACGTTGCACTTACTGAAAAACTGTTGAAATCTCATTTTGAGTATAAATGTGAATATTCTTTTGCTGACGGTTTTCCTTATGGTTTTGCTCCTGAAATTATTGATGCTGGAACGCTGAAAATTTTGTATGAAATGACGCAAAAAACTCAGATTGAACTTGGCAAAAACAGTTTTTCCAGAACTGGGATTTTTGATTTGATTAAAACTGATATTAATGCTTTTGAGGTGAATTCTGTTCTTTCTCAAACTGACTGGCGGCTTTGGCGTTTTGCATTCCATTGTGGTTACAAAGAAAATTTTTTGCAATGTAAAAATCTTTTGTCTGATGCGCTTGAAAAAAATATTTGTGTTTTTGATAAAGATTGTGATGTTGAAGTTTTGTGCAAAACTGCCTGCGAAAATCTGTCATGTTTAAAAACTGTTCCAGTTTTTTATGATATTCAGATTTGTGATAAAGAAATTGTTGATTGCATCTACAGTCCTTATTTTGATGAATATTCAAAGAAAAATAATGTATCGCCTGATAAATCTCAGAATTTTATGAGTTTTGAGTTGTATTCCAATCTTATAGATGATATTGCCAGGACAAGTGACAGTGCTGTTATAAGTCTTTCTGCCTGGGGTGAACCTTTGTGCCATCCTGATTTTTTCAAAATAATCGAAAAAACGCTTTCTTATCAGGGAATTTCTGTTTTCCTGGAAACTTCTTGTTTTAATGTTGATAAAGAATTCTGTTTAAACCTGAAAGCTATTGTCGAGAATGCTTTGGTTCGCAAAAATGATTATGACAAAATTATGATTTGCGTAAAACTTGATGCATTTAGTGAAAAAATGTATAAAAAAATCCATCCGAATGTAAAAGACGGCGATTTTGAACGACTTATTGAAAATGTAAAAATGCTTTGCGAAACTTTGCCAGGTTTGGTCTATCCTCAGTTTGTGAGAATGAACGAAAATGAGGAAGAATTGGAAAGTTTTTTCAGATTCTGGAACGAAAAAACAAATCCAAGTTTTGGAAAACTTACTGTTCAAAAGTATCAGAGTTTTTGTAATCTTCTTCCTGATAGAAAACCTGCTGATCTTTCTCCTCTTGAAAGAAATCCCTGCTGGCATTTGCGTCGCGATATGACTATTTTGTCAAACGGTGATGTTCCAATGTGTAAACAATGTGTTTTTTCAAATATTGTTGGAAATGTTTTTGAGCAATCCATTGAAGAAATCTGGAAAAAAACAGACAATATTCTTTTGATGCATTTATCTGAAAAATATCCTTCGTTTTGTGAGAAGTGTGATGAATACTATACCTACAACTTTTGATGAACATCAGATTACTAGGACGATTATTGGTGGAAAACCTAATGTAAATCCTGATGTTTTGAATATTTCGGTTATTCTCCTGAACAATAGTGGAAGTCATTTTAAAATCAATGTTTATAAAAACCTTCTGGAATGTAATTTTGAGTCGATTATTTCCATTGAACATGATCCGAATAATTCGACAATTGATGATATTTCAAAAAAAATGCCTGAGATTAAATTTATAATTCCGCAAGAAGAAACTACAAATGGGGAACTTATAAATCTTGCGATGTCTGAAATTAAATCTGATTATGTTCTTGTATTAAAAGACACTTTGTACATTCCTTCTAAAATTATTTTACAAAATCTTGCTACTAGAGTTACTGAAAGTGGTGTCTTCTGCATTGTTCCATGGCTTTCGGATAAAAATAATAACACTTTACCATGCGTTTATTCGCCGAGTGCTGAAAAATCTCATTTTACTGTGAATTCAAGTTCTACTGTTAGTGATGGAGTGAAAACTCTTTATCCTTTTGATAATATTGCGCTTTATAATAGAAAAAAGTTTATTGAATTAGGTGGTTTTGACTGGACTATTAAATCGAATTACTGGCAAAATCTTGATTTGGCAGTGCGTTCGTGGCTTTGGGGCGAAGAAACAAGACTTACATCTCTTCTTCATTTTTCTTATATCGATGATACTCCTATTGAAGATCACACTGTGAATATGGATTACCTTCGTTATCATTTAAAAAATGAAATTCCAAAAATTAAAATGGAACAAGCTTTTGTAAAAAAAACTTCTTTTTTAAACTTTCTGTTTCAGTCATCTTGCGGTTTTATTGAAGCAAAAAGGCAATTTAAGTTGGCTAAAAAATGGATTTTACGAAATAAATATAGATTCAAAATGGATTTACAAAACTTTGTGGAAAGTTGGAATCATTAATGAATATATATAAATAAGCAGAAATTAAGGATAATTAAGCGTATAAAAAATGAAAAAAAGAATTGTGATTGTTCAATGCAGATTATCTTCCAGCAGACTTCCTCAAAAAGCATTGAAAAAACTTGGTAATCAGACTGTTCTGGCATGGGTTTTACAGAGCATGAAAAAAGTTCCTGCCAGGAGATATTTTGTTGCAACCGATTATTCATCTTTTGAATACATAAAAAATATTTGTGATGAAAATGGATTTGAATGTTTTGCTGGTGATTTACAAGATGTGTTAAAACGTTTTGTTGATTTACTGAATACTGTTGACTGTGAAACTGTGATTCGTGCTACGGCTGACAATCCTTTTTTGTTTTATGAAGCTGCAATTGAATCTGTGGAATTATTTGAAGCAAAAAATTCAATTGAAAAAAAATGTGATTATCTTACTTTTTCAGGATTGCCACATGGAAGTGGGGTTGAAATTTTTTCTGCTTCCTCTTTGAAAAAAGCGGCGTCGATGACAAATGACCCTTATGACCACGAACATGTTGGACCAGCTTTATACAATCATAAGGATTTATTTAATTGCGAATTTATAAATGCGCCAGAGAAATATAATTATCCTGAACTTCGCACAACTATTGATACATATTCAGATTATCTTCGTGCTATTTTGATTTCTTCCTTTTTGAAAAATAAAAATCATCCATTTAGTTGTGAAGAAATAATTGATGCCTGTCAAAGTGATTTTGTAAACAATCCGGTGATTCTTTATCCATCATTCAAAAAAGGGCAGGGAACAGGACACTTGCGGCGGTGTTTAAAACTTGCAGTTCAAAATAAATTCTTTATTTTTATTCCAAATCAAAAAGATTTGCCAGAAGATTTTCAACTTTTGGATGAAATTCCTACTCTTATAGAAGAATTCCTGCAAAATGGTTTAACTGAAAATCAGATTATTTCAAAAATGCCAGATTCATCATATAAACCGTGCATTATCACTGATTGTTTTAAACTGACTCAGCATGATGTTGCACTTTTTGGAGAAGCCAAAAAAATAATTTCCATAGATGATGATTCTATTTTTGATAGTTATTGTGATTATTCGCTTGAAGTGATTCCGCCTCTGTCTAAAAATAAAAAACATAACTATTTTTCTTTTGATTTTATAGAACAGCCAGTTAATAAAAAAGAAAATAAAGTGAATGATTTTGATAAAGAAATTGATTTTAACCAAAAATATAAAATTTTGATTTGTTTTGGTGGAGAAGATCCAGCTGGTTTTTCAATTCCAGTTTCAAAATCTGTCCATAGTCTGTTTAAAAACAGCGTTATCACAACAATTTATTCAAAACCTTTACAGAAAAGTCTGATTGATAAAAGTTTTTCAAAAAATGTTACTTTTGTTCCTCCTGTTCAGAATCTTAAAGAAAAACTTTTTAATTATGATATTGTGATTACGCATTATGGTCTTACCGCTTTTGAAGCAAAAAGTGCCGGATGTAAAGTGATTTTATGTTCGCCTACAAAACTTCATCAAAAACTTGCTGCGAAATATGATTTTTCTTATGTAAAATGTGGTAAAACAGATGAAAAATCTATAAAAAACGCTTTCTTAAATAAAAAAAATAAGAGTTTTTTTAAAAATCAATATGAAAATCAGAATTCTCAAAGTGAAAAACAAATTTTTTCTGATTTTATCAGCAGAATATCAAAAGGAAATAAATATTTATGTCCTGTTTGCCAAAAAAATCAAAAAATGCCTGATAAGATTGTTTCTAGAAATAAATTTCGTACTTATAGGCGATGCCAGAACTGTTCGATTGTGTACATTTCTTATTCTATAGAAGAAAAAAAAGTTTACGAAAGTTCATACTTTTTTGAAGATTATCAAAAGCAGTATGGCAAAACATATCAGCAGGATTTTGATTCCATAAAAAATCAGGGATTACGAAGAATCAATAATATTAAAAAAATAAATTCTAAACTTAAAAATAAAGACATTCTTGATATTGGATGTGCTTTTGGACCTTTCCTTGCTGCAGCAAAAGAAAATGATATGAATCCATTTGGAACTGACATTTCAAATCAGGCAGTTTCCTATGTTCAAAAAGAATTAAGTTTTCCCTGCTCAATTGCACAGTTTCCAGAGTTTGACAGCCAAAAAACTTTTGGAATACAAGAATTTGATTTTGTTACAATGTGGTATGTTATCGAACATTTTGAAAATCTTGATGAAGTATTAAAAAAAGTTTCTTCGCTTGTAAAAAGAGGTGGAATTTTTGCATTTTCTACACCTTGTGGAGAAGGTGTTTCTGCCAAAACAAACAAAGATGAGTTTTATCAGAAAAGTCCTTCCGATCATTTTTCCGTATGGGAAAAATCGACAGTAAAAAAAATAATGAAAAAATATGGTTTCAAAGTTTTAAAAATAGTTTCTACTGGTCATCATCCGGAACGTTTTTCGTATATAAAAAGAAGAAATTTACAATCTGGCTGTTTCCAATGGAAATTTTTTGAATTTATTAGTAAAATAAATAAACTTGGCGATACAATGGAAGTTTATTGTAAAAGAATACGCTAGAGAATGTGGTGGGAAAGTGAAAAAAAATATATTGATTTTGGGTGCAGGATTAATGCAAAAACCTGCCATATTAAGTGCAAAAGAATTAGGTTTTCGCTGTTGTGTTATAGATGCAGATGAAAATGCAATCTGCGTAAATCTTGCAGATGAATTTCAAAAAATCGATTTAAAAGATAAAGAAAAAATCACCGAATATGCAAAAAAATTACAGTCATCAGAGAATTCTCTTGCCGCAGTGTTTACTGCTGGAACAGATTTTTCAGCAAGCGTGAGTTATGTTTGCGAACAGTGCGGTCTTCAACAAAACTCTCATAGTTATCAAGCAGCATTAAATGCAAGCATAAAAACAAAAATGCGTGAATGTTTTGCACAACATGGCATTCCATCTCCCTCGTTTTTTAATGTTAAAAAAGAGGAATGTGATAATCAACTGTTGCACAAAATTATTCAAAAAATGTCGTTTCCGCTAGTAGTAAAACCTGTTGATAATATGGGAGCCCGTGGCTGCAGAATGATTCGCTATGAAAATGAATTTCTTTCATCTGTACAGACTGCCGTTGACTATTCAAGAACTCAAAATGCCATTATAGAACAATACATGGAAGGACCTGAATTTTCAATTGATGCACTTGTCTATGACGGTACATTTACGGTTACAGGTTTTGCCGTACGTCATATAAAATATCCTCCATATTTTATCGAGATTGGACATACTATGCCATGTCAAATAGATGAAAAAATGCACAATCAGTTGATTTCTGTTTTTGCTTTAGGTGCAAAAGCTTTAGGATTGACTTGCGGTGCTGCAAAAGCAGATATCAAATTCACAAAAAATGGTCCAATGATTGGTGAAATTGCAGCAAGACTTTCTGGAGGATATATGTCTGGCTGGACTTTTCCGTATGCTTCAGATTTGAATCTCACAAAACAAGGAATTTTAATCGCTGCAGGTATGACACCTAATGAATTGCTTGAAAAAAGAATTCCAGTAGATTATGAACCTTCGTCACTCTGCCAGAATCAGGAAAAACCTTATGAGCTTTTTGAAATCCCATGTGTTAGAACTTCTGCAGAACGAGCGTGGTACAGTATTCCAGGAGTTGTCGAATATATAGAAAATATAAATGAATATAGTGATAAAGCTGTTTTTGATATTCTTCCTCGCTCACAAGTTCAACTTGGTTCCAAAGTTGATTTCCCGCGCAATAACGTTGAAAAATGCGGGAATGTGATAGCTGTTAGTCATAATCCTCAGATTGCAGTTCAAGCTGCAGAAGATGCAGTTTCAAACATTTTTATCACCTTAAAGCCAGATACAAAGGAAACAGATGAATTTCTTTTTGGGCAAACAAAGGATGATGAAAAGAATTTTCCACCATCTGCTTTTCCAGAAATTCCAGAAAAAATTTTGGAAAATCTGAGTGGCACAATAAAAGAGAATCAAAAGGTTTCAGAATGTATTCCAAGTGTACTGCAGGAGCAAAAATATCAGGAAATGAAAGACTGGAGTTTTAATACACTCGAACAAATTGCACATAAATTTGATATTCTTCGAAAAAGGCATCCGGCTTTAGATTTAAAAATTTTCTGGCAAACAGTTATACGTGGAGGACTTCAGGCAGCAGTCTATCTTTCTGATTCCATAAAATGATTGTTTTTTTTTTGTTTTAATATAGTACGCTTATACTAACAACTGTGAATGTAATATAAAAAGAGGAAATATGGATAATAAAAAATATTTTACTTCATTTTTGACAATATTCTTTCTTACAATTTTTGTTTTTTCTGCAAACAATATCTCTCTTTTAGAAAATACAAAAACTTCCGGAATGACACTTTATTATGATTCGCTTTCACAAAGCGGTATGATAGAAAAAAACGGTCATCAACTTTCATTTAGAAATGGTGAGCAGATTGTAATTCTTGATAGTATCAGTATGATGATTACAGATGCTCCCGAAATAAGAAATAATCAGTTGTATGTTTCACAAAAATTTTTAGATGATTCTGAAAATTTTTTCAATCAAAAATCTGAAATGCCTTTCAAAGTCGGAGCAATTCTCATTGATGCCGGTCATGGCGGAAAAGATCCCGGCGCAGTTAAAACTTACAAAAAAAACGGTAAAGATATTACTATTCGCGAAAAAGATGTCAATCTCAAAGTTGCAAAAATGCTTTATGAAAGACTTCATACAGCTTATCCTCAAAAACAGATTATCTTGACGCGAAATACAGATGTTTTTCTTTCTTTAAGCGAACGAACTGACATTGCAAATAACGTAAAGGTTAATGAAAATGAAGCTGTTCTTTTTATTTCCATTCATGTGAATTCATCTTTAAACAAAAATTCATCTGGTTATGAAGTCTGGTATCTTTCGCCAGGTTATAGACGTACTGTTTTAGACAAATCAGCAGCTGGTGATGATAGCACCTTGTTTACAATCATGAATTCTATGCTTGAAGAAGAATATACTACAGAAAGTATAATGATTGCCAAATATATTATGGACGGTTTGCAGGCACAAATCGGAAAAGAATCAACTGCACGAGGAATAAGAGCAGAAGAATGGTTTGTCGTAAAAAATTCAAACATGCCAGCAGTCCTCATTGAACTAGGATTTGTTTCTAACGAAAAAGAAGCAATGCTTTTAAATGATGAAAAATACTTGAAAAAAGCAACGCTTGGAATATATAATGGAATTGTCGCGTTTGTAACTCATTTTGAACGTTCACAAGGATTTACTTCAATTGATTAAAAAAAAAAGCAGGATGATATGCAGAAGTTTAGTATTAAAGAACAGTTTTTTACAAAAAAAAACATATATAGATTTATTCTATCCTCTATTTTGATAATAATTTTGGTTATTTCATTATTTTTCTTTTTTTGGAAAAAAAATACAGTTCGTCGTATGTTCATTTTTCCTTCAGTTTCTGGAGAATTAATTATTGAATACAGAAATCTTGATAAAAATCCAGTTCAAGGAGAAGTACAGTATTTTATTGATGAGGTCCTTTTAGGGTCTCAATTAGAACGAACTAAAAAATTATTTACTTATGGAACTAAAGTTTTATCTTGTTTTCAAAGGGAAGAACAGTTATATTTAGATTTATCGGCAGATTTACTACAAATGGGTGACAATGTTATTGATATCAAAGAAGGTTTTGATATATTAAGGTTAAATATCACAAAAAACTTTTCTGACATACAAAAGATTAATTTTTTTGTTGATGGTAAATATGCTTATTAAAAAAGATGTGATTATTGGTTTTGCAGAGATTTAATTTTTTTTGACTTCAAAAGTCCACAAAAGGTTAAAAAATTCTTGACAAAATCCCTTGTATATTGGATAATTATAAAATACAAGGCTACATCGAATTAGATATTAATAAAGGAGCTTCAATATGAAGAAGACTTTGGGTTTATTTGCAGCTGCTATGCTGCTTGTTGGTGGCGTTGCTTTTGCTGACGAAGCTATGCTCATCGATTTTACACTTTTGGATGCTGATTGCGTTGAAGATGAAAACGGAAATGCAACTCAGAACAAACACACAGTAATGGACTTCTCTGTTAGTGCTGGTTCAACTTTCACAGATGATCAGCGTGCCCTTATGAGAACTTCACTTGCTCTCCCTGAATGGGAAGTTGTTTTGAACTCTTCTGCAAAAACAGTATCAGCTTTGGCAGATTCTCAAGTTGTTGCCGCTCCAGTAAAAGGTGAAGCTGATGTTCCTTTCGCTGGTAGTAATGTTATGGGTGTTCGTATTGAATTCCCAGAGTGGAACTCAAATGCAAATGCAAAAATCATTCCTCCTTTTCAAATTCCAGCTTATGAAGTTCTTGCTGATGCTGATGATAGTGGTAATCGTCAGGAACCAACTGATGAACAGAAAGCAAGTGGTAAAACACTTTTTGAAGATGGATATGGTTTAGTAAAAAATGTTGGAACATTAAAATCTATTTCTGTTACAACAATGGGTATGAACTTCCCTCATGGTCTTTATGTTCTTCTTTCAGATAATGATAATGTAACACGTCGCTATTTTATGGGTTTCTTGGGATTCGATGGTTGGAAAGAACTTCGATGGAACAATCCACAATATTTGACAGAAATTAGAAATCGAGAAATTCGTGTTTATCCAATTTATCCAAGAGGAATGCCTTTTGTAAAATTTGAAGGTTTCCAGATTACACGTGATGCCGCTCATGTTGGTGGAACATTTATTGGTTATTTCAAAGATGTAAAAATCATTTATGATAAAGCAGTTCTTACAAGTGATCGTGATATTGCTGATGAAGACCTTTGGGGAATCATTACAAAAAAGGAAAGTGCTCGTCAGAATGCTGAAATGCTGAAATTTGGAAATAAACAAGTTAATCGCTATCTTGAAAAAGCTAAGATTGCAACAGAAGATGATTTCACTTCAAGTTTAAATGAAGGTTCTTCTTCAAATGCTCAGAGCAATGGTGGACAGGCAGCTGAAGTAACTGAATAATTAATTCTTTTATAAGAAAACGCTTTGGATTTCTTTTGATAAGAAGAATTCCAAAGCGTTTTTTTTTGTGATTTATAATATATGGATACAAATAATTTAATTTCGAAAAAGCAGATTAAAGAAACTTATCAATCTTATACTGAATATTTCAATGAGATTATGAAAAAAGTAGTTGAAAAGCTTCAGAATAATATAAAACTTTCTGCACAACCTACGTATAAAAGTCGTGTAAAAAGTTTTGACAGTTATTACAAAAAAGTGATAAGGTTAAAACCTCAAAAAGTAACAGAAAAATGTGATTTGATTTATTTGACTGACATGATGGGAATTCGCATGATATGTGCATTTTTGGAAGATATAAATCTTGCAGTTGAACAAATAAAAAATCTTTTTGAAATTAAAGAAGTTGAAGTAAAAGGTGCTGAAAAAAAATTTAGCGAATTTGGATACGAATCAACTCATGTTTTAGTTGGCATTCCAAAGGAGTTTATTCCTCCTTTAACTGGAAAATATGAAAATTTAAAACCAATTTCTGCTGAAATTGTTTGTGAAATTCAGATTAGGACAATTTTACAAGATGCATGGGCAGAAGTTGAGCATGAATTAATTTATAAAACTGAATTTAATCCTTTTGATATTCCTTTAAGAAGAAAACTTGCTTCGATTAATGCATCGTTATCATTGGCTGATATAACTTTTCAGGAAATAAGAGATTATCAAAATAAACTTCAAAAAGAAATTGAAGAAAGACGAAAAGCATTTTATTCTCAAGCAGATAATTTGTTGAATGAAAAAAACGAGCAAAAGCAAGAAAATATTGCTAGAGTTTCTCCGTTTGTTCAAGGAACTATTGATGATATGCTATTAAGAGCTATTCAAGCTCATAATGAAGGACGACTTTCTGAGGCTGTGGAAATTTATTCTAAAATTATTGAAGCTGTTCCTAAAAATCAAAAAAATATTATTGCTGTAATTTCCAAACACAGAGGGATGGCATATTTTGCAATGAATCAATTTGAAAAAAGCATTGAAGATTTTGAAACTAGTATTCAAAATGATCCAAAAGCATATCGTTCATATTATTATAAAGGAATTGTTTATTCTGTACAAAAAAAATATGAAATGGCAATTGAATGTTTTACAAAATCACTTGAAATCAATGAATTTCAGGCACATACATCATTTAGAAGAGCAATTGCATATTTTGAAATAAAAGAATATGAAAAATCAATGAAAGATTTAGATACTGCTCTCAAACTTGGATTGAATCCTGACGAAGCATCCACTTTGCAGGAAAAACTTGTGAAAATATTTGGCATGAATTTGTAAAAGGTTCAATTTCGAGTATTTAATTTACAAACCGTGGCAAGGATTGTAAGGGCTGGCGAAGCCAGTTCCGAAGCGGAGCGAAGGAATGAAGCGATAGCGTAACCCTGAAAAGCCTGATTTTTGCGAAGCAAAAAGCCACCCTAAAAATACATCGAGTCAAGGCACGCTAACGCTTAAAGCCTTGACTTCGCCGTTTTGAGGGGCTGTACTACCCCCTCAATAAAAATTCAAAACTCGACATTTGTCCTAAAAATAATTAATTAATTCATATTGACAAAATAGTTATTAATTGATATTATTTTTTTGTCAGTTTATCTGAAATATGTCTCCTTCGTCTAGTGGTTAGGACATCGGGTTTTCATCCCGACAACAGCAGTTCAATTCTGCTAGGAGATGTTAGGCCTTGTAAGAATAATCTTGCAAGGCTTTTTTTTTATACTTAGTGATTTGGATTTTGTGAATTAAAAAGTGAAATTGATTTAAGGAATTACTGTGGATATTTTAAAAGTTTTTGACAAAAAAATTATTCAAGTACTCAGAAAAGAAATAGAAAATGCATCTGGAAATGAAGTTTTTTTTTCAGGTCAGATTAATGAAAACGGAATTGTTACTCATGTTCAAGTTGGAGCTAGAGGAAATAGTCACACTGTTGTTGTGAATCAAGAATACAAAAGAATTTCAAGTGTTTTAATTCATAATCATCCAGGTGGAAATTTAACTCCTTCAAAGGCAGATTTACAGGTCGCATCTGAATGTTCTGAAAATGCACAAGGATTTTATATAATAAATAATGAAGTTACGGAAGTTTATGTCGTTGTTGAACCAGTAAAACCTAAAGTTATAAAAAAGATTTCTGTAGATGATGCCGCATTTTATATTTCAAAAGGCGGTCCTTTATCAAAAATCTCAAAAACTTTTGAAGAAAGAATTGTTCAGATAGAACTTTTAAAAAATATTGCAAGAGCTTTTAATGAACAAAAAATTGCTGTTTTTGAAGCTGGAACTGGCGTTGGAAAGTCTTACTCATATTTAATTCCTTCGATTTTATGGTCACTTCAAAATAATCAGAAAGTGGTGATTTCCACTGGAACAATAAATCTACAGCAACAGCTTTGTGAAAAAGATATTCCTGCAGTTGAAAAAATTCTTGGAAAAGAAGTTAAACATGTTTTACTTAAAGGTAGACAAAATTATATTTGCAAACGGAGAATGAATGATGTAGCAGGCTTACTTGATTTGTTTGAAGATGAATCAAATGAGATTAAAAAAATTTCTCAATGGGCAATGAAAAGTGAGACAGGAAGCAAGAGTGAACTTACTTTTATGCCGTCTGAAAACGCATGGTCAAAGGTGAATTCTGAAAGTGATGGTTGCATGGGAATGCGATGTCCATATCACAGTGAATGTTTTGTAATGAAAGTGCGAAAAGAGGCTGCTGGAGCAAATATTCTTGTTGTAAATCATCATCTTTTGTTTGCGGATATTCAATCAAGAATGGGTGGGGCAGGTTATGAAGATGCAGCTGTTCTTCCACCTTATAAACATATTGTTTTTGATGAGGCTCATGGAATTGAATCTGCAGCAACTAGTTTTTTCAGTGAAACTGTGAATAGATTTAAAATAAATAAACTTTTAAATCAAATGTACAGAAAAAGAAAAAATTCTGAATCTGGACATCTTTGTAGTCTTGCGATTTTGTCCGCAAATGAGGAAAAAGCAAGTCTTGCTTATGAAATTACTACAAAAATAAAAAATGCACTTCTAAATGTTGAAGTTGCAGCTGGTGATTTGCTTCAAAATGAATTTACAATGCGTCTTTTTGAAGGTACAGCTAGAAATTTTGGACCACTTATTGTTGCTTTAGGAAATCTTTCTTCTTGTCTTGGTGAATTCTGTGATCTTGTTCGGATAATTATGGATGGAATTGATGAAGAGGATAGGGATGTTCCGTTTTATTGGGAATCAAAAATCATTTTACGACGATTAGAAAATCATCTTTTAATTTTAAAAAACTTTGCAGTATGGGATGAAAAAAAAGATGAAGTTTTTTGGATTCAAAAAAAACGTCTTTCTTCTGATATTATTCATGATGGGCAAGATGGTTGGTATATGAATTTTATTGAAACTCCTCTTGACATTTCTCATCTTATGAATGATGGTGTTTTTGAACAGATGGAAACTGTTATTTGTACATCTGCAACGTTAAAAACTGGTCGTGATTATAATTATTGGATCAGAAGAAATGGTCTAGTTTATTGTGATCATGAAAGAACTCTTTACGGCGAATATCCATCTCCTTTTCCATATAATAAAAATATGCTTTTTGCTGTTCCAAATGATGCTCCTTTTCCGGAAGCAAGCGAATATCAGCAATATATTGAAATGGCTGTTACTCAACTCATTAATGCTGCACAAGGCAGAACTCTTGTTCTTTTTACATCATATGAATCATTAAAATGTGCATTTTCTACTGTAAAGACCATGTTAAAAGGGTTTGAAGGACGAATTATGAAACAAGGCGATGATGATAATGCCAAACTTCTTGATGCTTTTAAAAACGAAAGTGAAAGTGTGCTTTTTGCAACAGATTCTTTTTGGCAAGGAGTAGACATTCCTGGAGAGTCACTTTCTCAAGTGATTATTGTAAAATTACCATTTACAGTGCCAAATGATCCTGTTTTTGTTGCACGTTCTGAGGCAATAACTAAAAAAGGTGGTAATTCTTTTATGGAATTAAGTGTTCCAGAAGCTGTGATAAAATTCCGTCAGGGGATTGGCAGATTGATTCGTCGAGGTGATGATAAAGGATGTGTAGTTGTATTAGATAGACGTATTTATGAAAAAAAATATGGTTCGATTTTTTTAGCGAATGTTCCAGATTGCAAAAAAATGTATGAACCGCTATCAAATATTACAAAAAAAGTAAATTCATTTATATTTGATTGATTAAAATATGATAAATATGATAATAAAAAAATCCCAAGAAAATACAAAAAATAATGGATTTTTTGAAAGTTTGGGTATAGAATTAATAAAATAAGTTTAAAAACGGATGAAAGCATTTAGTCTATTATTTATAAATGAGAGGATAATATGTACAGTTTACTAACTTTGTTGTGTTTAGTTTTTATGGTTATGTGGCCTGCAATTGCTAATATTTTTGCATATCCTGTTTCGAAAAAATTAAGTTTGAGAATATCTGATTATATAGTAAATGTTTGTGCACCTCGTCTTTTTGCAATTCTTAAAAAATACAGGAATTTTAATTTCTGGGGATACAATGAAACAAAAAAAGATTTACCAGAAAATTTTATTGTGATTTCAAATCATCAGAGTCTTCTTGATATTCCTCTTTTTATGAAATTCTTTCATGGAAAACCTGTTCGTTTTGTGGCAAAAGATACTTTAGGGCGTCATATTCCACTTGTTTCTGAAATGTTGCGTGTTCAGGAGCATTGTCTTGTACCAAGAAAAGCAAAACCGATGGAAGCAATGCGATATGTTGAAGAATTCGGAAAAAAAGTTGTGCAGAGAAAACAGATTCCTATCCTTTTTCCAGAAGGTTCAAGAACAAAAGATGGAAATGTTGGAAAATTTTATTCAGCTGGATTTAGGAAATTGACAGAATCGACTAAATTACCTGTAGTTGTTTGTGCTTTGGATGGGGGATATCAGCTTCGTGATTTGCGAAAAATTTTTACAAAACTCAAATGTGGTTCTTATCGTGTAAATGTTTTGAAAATATTTGACTGTCCAAAAACGAAAGAAGAATGTAATGAAATTCTTGAAAAAGCAAGGACACTAATTCAGACACAAATTGATAAATGGAGAAAACTTCCTGCTAACGTTCGATAAAATAATAATAATTGTTTTTCTATGCTTTGATTCTTTAAAATAAAAAAAAGCCCAAGTGGTTCATGATTCCATTTGGGCTTTTTTATGACTAAAGATTAAGATTATTTAAAATCCTTAGGTCTTCTTTCAACACGTTTACATTTTTGGCATTCTGCTTGATTCTTAAGTCTGCCATTTTCAATCATTGTTTTCATTATGATTTCGCCACCGCAGTCAGGGCAAATGAATTTTTGTGTTGCAACAGTTGTACGAGAGTTTTTACTAGCTCCAGCCATTATGTGCCTCCAATCGAATATTCGTATCCAATATTTTACACAGATATTACAATAATGTCAATAATCCGAATTGAATCACGTTAAATCTTACCGAAAAAAAAGCTGTGAATCATATGAAAATCTTACCCAAAATAAAACCAGTAAAATAAGAGTCACTGGGGATAAAAATGGGATTAACGATGAAAGAACGGAATTCGGTAACAAAA